>JAAAOG010000172.1 GCA_009909005.1 Alphaproteobacteria bacterium
GGCTTCGGCGATTTCGACCGGCGGCTCCGGCGGCGGCGGGCAGTCGGGCGCGTCGATCAGGGCGAGACGCAGCCGGTGCAGCTCATCCTCGAGGCCGTCTTCGCGCTCCTTCGCGGCGGCGAGGATGCCGGGGCGGGGGTCGGGCTCCGGCGGCTCGGGGCAATAGTCGAGAAGCGGCGTGCCGTCGACCCAGGCGATGCCGCAACCGGCAACCGCCCGCCAGCCCAGCCCGCCCAAAGCCAGGACCAGGGCGATCCACAGCGGCACGGTCCACGGCGACCGGCGGGGCGGCGGCGCGGTCATGCCCGCTCCTCCCGTCTTTCGCTCGCCGTTTGGTCGCCGTTCCGCATCGCGCCGATCCATGCCGCCCGCTGCCGGGCAAGAACGTCATGCCCCAACACACGCCACGGCGTCTTGGCCAAATTGTGTCGAAGCGGCGGGATGCGGCAAGCGGACCGGGTCAAGGGCCCGGGCCTGCCGGTGTCAGCCGCCGGTGGCGCTCATATGCCGGCGGACGGCGGGGGCGCGCCCGGCCCGGTCGATGACGAAGTCATGGCCCCTGGGCTTGCGGGCGATGGCGGCGCGGATGGCCGCGACGACGGATACCGCCGACGGGTCGGCGCGGAGGGGCGCGCGCAGATCGGCCGACTCGTCCCGGCCGAGACAGAGATAGAGCTGCCCTGTGCAGCTGACCCGCACGCGGTTGCAGCCCTCGCAGAAATTGTGCGTCAGCGGCGTGATGAAGCCCAGCCGGCCGCCGGTCTCGGCGACCCGGACATAGCGCGCCGGGCCACCGGTGGTCTCGGCCAGCGGCGTCAGGGTCCAGCGTGCCGCCAGCCTGTCGCGGACGACCGACAGCGGCAGGTACTGCGACAGGCGGGTTTCGCCGCCGACATCGCCGACCGGCATCACCTCGATCAGCGTCAAGTCGAAGCCGCGGTCGCCGCACCAGGCGATCATGCGGTCGAACTCGTCCTCATTGACGCCTTTCAGCGCCACCATGTTGATCTTGATCCGCAGGCCCGCCGCGGCGGCTGCGTCGATCCCGGCCATGACCCGGTCGTAACGGCCCCAGCGGCTGATGGCGGCGAACCGGCCGGCGTCGAGGCTGTCGAGCGAGACATTGACCCGGCGCACGCCGCAGCCGGCCAGCTCGTCGGCGAAGCGGGCCAGCTGGCTGCCATTGGTCGTCAACGTCAGCTCGTCGAGGCCGCCGCCGTCGAGATGGCGGGCGAGGCTGCGGATCAGGGTCATGACGTTGCGGCGCACCAGCGGCTCGCCGCCGGTCAGCCGCAGCTTGCGCACGCCCAGGCCGATAAAGGCGCCGGCCAGCCGGTCGAGCTCCTCGAGCGTCAAGAGCTCGGCCTTGGGCTCGAAGGTCATGTCCTCGGCCATGCAATAGACGCAGCGGAAATCGCAGCGATCCGTCACCGACAGGCGCAGATAGCGCACGGTGCGGCCGAAGGGGTCGGTCAGCGGCACGGCGGCCGGGTCGCGGGGCAGGGAACCATCCATCGAAGCGCTATCTGGCCATCCAAGTCCGGCCGATCCAGTCACCATTTCGCGACGCGTAAACCGGATTGCCGGGAAAGGCCTGCCCGGCGACGAGGGGGTTTTTCATGAACCCGTGGCGCCGACCAGCTGCTTCAGCCGGCCGGCATTGAGCGCCGCATAGCCGGCCTGGTCATTGTCGAAGAAGCAGTAGACGGTACGGCCGTCATCGCGCCAGCGGGCGATCCGGTCGGCCCAGCCGCGGAGCGCCGTATCGTCGTAAGAGCCCTGATAGGCGCCGTCCGGCCCGTGCAGCCGGACATAGACATGGCCGGCCGTGATCCGTTCGGGCGATTGCCGGCCGTCGAGATCGTAGAGGCAGAAGGCGGCATCGTGTTTCGCCAGGGTGTCGTAGACGCGCTCGTCGAACCAGCTTTCGTCCCGGAACTCGAAGGCATAATGCAGGCCGCCGGGCAGGGCCTGCAGGAACGCCTCCAGCCGCTCCGGATTGCAGCGCCAGCGCGGCGGCAGCTGGAACAGCACCGCGGACAGGGCGTCGCCGAGAGGCTGCAGCGCGGCGAAGAATTTTTCCAGGCCGGGGTCCGGGTCCTTCAGCTTTTTCAGATGGGTCAGGTAGCGGCTGCCCTTGCAGGCGAAGACGAAGCCTTCGGGCGCCGTCTCCCGCCATGCCGCGACCGTCCGCCCGGCCGGCAGCTGGTAGAAGGTGTTGTTGACTTCGACCGCGTCGAACCGTTCGGCATAGAGCGGCAGATGGTCCTCGGCCTTCGATCCCTCCGGATAGACCGGCCCGACCCAATGGTCGTAATGCCAGCCCGATGTGCCGATATGAACGCTCATGCCTGCTGCCCCGCTGGCCTTTCGGGGACAACCCGGCACGCCGGCCCGCTGTTCCCCCGCCGCGATGCCGCGTCGGGGTCAGTGATGGGGGCCGCGGAAGACCCAGGTCTCGACGGTGGTCTGGGCGACATCGTCGGCCTGGTGCGGATGGTGGTAGCGATAGACGCGTAGGGCGGCTTCCAGCGCAACGCTGGCCGGCGCGCCGCCCTCCAGCATGCCGGCATAGGCGCGGGTGACGGCCGCCCTGCAGGCGCAAGGCTGCCCGTCCGCCCCGTCACCCTGGCCGCAATCGCAGGATGCCTGCTCGCAGGACCCGCCATTTCCGCCCGGGTGCTTACCGTTTCCGCTTGCCATAGAGTTCCAGCCTGTGATCGACCAGCTCGTAGCCCAGCTCGGCGGCGATCCGGTCCTTGATCTCTTCGAGTTCCTTGTTCTGGAATTCGATGACCTCGCCGGTCTCGAGATCGATGAGATGATGGTGGTGTTCGAGATTGACTTCGAAGCGGGAATAATTCTCGCGGAAATCATGGCGCTTGACGAGGTTCATTTCGTCGAGCAGGTGCAGCGTCCGGTAGACGGTAGCAATCGAAATGGTGGGATCGGACTCTTTGGCCCGCTGATATACGACTTCGACCGATGGATGATCGTCCGAGCCATTCAGCACGCGCAATATGACGCGGCGCTGCTCGGTCATTTTCAGGCCGGCGTTGATACACTGCTGTTCGAGGGTCATGATACCGTACTCCAAGGACCGTCGATGGCGTTTCGTTCTCCCCAGGCTGCCATGGTCATGCGAACAAAGCCGGGGAGGCCATGATCCGTGTCATAAAATCCTTGCCGGGCGGTCCGGAAATCTCGAGAAAGTGGGGAAGGCGGCATGCCGCAATTCGAGCTTCTGTCTTTCGATATGGGCATTCACGGTTGGATCGCCCTGGTTCTCGCCGTGATCGGCATTGCCGGCCTGCATTTCGGGCTTATGTGGCTGGCGCGCAAGCCGCACGACGACCGTTTTCACCCGGACGAACAGCCCGGCGACGATCCGGCCGACCGGGTGCATCGCGCGCCCCGTCATTATGGCGGCCGGCGCGGGGGACGCTGACCGCTTCGCCGCGGCGCGGGATAGCCGGGCGACCGGTCTTCCGGTAGTCTGCCCCGTCGCCTGGGTTTTGCCAAGGGTCACTGCCATGCCGTCCGCCGTTTCCGCCGGTCTTCGTCCGCCTCTTGCCATGGCTTGTGCGGCCCTGCTCCTTCTGGCGGCGGGGTGCGCCGGCGACGGCGATCCGGCTGCGCCGGCCGCCGGGCCGGAGGCGGCAACCGAAGCCGAGAGACCGGCCGCAGCCACCGCCGACGGACGCTTCGACCCCGAACAGGCGGCGGCGCTGCTGGCGCGGGCCCGGCAGGCGGAGCGGGAGGCGCGAATCAACGACGCGCTCGACTTCTATCGCCGGGCCGGCCTCGCCTGGCCGGAGACCCTGGCCGCCTGGGAGGGCCTGGCCGCGCTGGCCGAGCGGGCGCGGCGGCCGGAAGAGGCGCGTGCCGCCCGCTTCATGGCCGAGCGGGTGCGGCTCTACCCGGGCGGCGACCTTTTCGTCCAGCGCGATGTGGCCCGTGCCCTGCGCCGCTATGTCGAGGCCGGTCAGGCGGAACCGGACGCCAATGCCCGTCAGCTGGCCTATGCGGAGACGCTGGCCGACTATTACGAGGCCCGCTATGCCGAGCGCGGGCGCTATCAGCCGCTCGACCCGATGTTCAACCTGGAGCCCTCCGAATATCCGACGGCGATCCTGACCGGGCTCGGCGGTGCGATCTATGTCGGCACGGTGGTGGCGGGAGACTGACAGCGGCGGCGGCCCCTGTCCGCCCGCCGTTGGGGGAAGCGCGAAAGTTGAAAGGATTGTTCGATTGGGAACGCGCGGCGTTTCGGCCAGACGGGACGAGCCATGACAGAGATCAACGGCGATCGCCGCCAGCACGCCTTCATGCGCACGGCCGAGATGGATTGGCAGCCCAGCCCCAGCCCGCAGGTGCTGCGCAAGCGGCTGGAACTGATCGGCGATGCCGAGACCGGGCTGGTGACCTCGGTCGTCAAATACCAGCCGGGCAGCCGGTTTCCCGCCCATGACCATCCGGATGGCGAGGAGATCCTGGTGCTCTCCGGCCTCTTTTCCGATGAGAGCGGCGACTACCCGGCCGGCACCTATGTGCTCAACCCGCCGGGAACCGCGCATGCGCCCTGGTCGCAGGAGGGCTGCGAGCTGTTCGTCAAGCTGCGCCAATATGGCGGAGCCGGCCGTGACGCGGTGCGGATCGACACGCTTGGCCGGCCCTGGCCGCAGGCCGGCACGCCGGGGCTGGAGGTGCTGCCGCTCTACCGCCGGCACGGATTTCCGGAGACCATGCGTCTGATGCACCTGGCGCCCGGAACGCGGGTGGCGCCGCACGACCATGCGACGGGGGTGGAGCTGTTCGTGCTCGAGGGGGACTTCGACGACGGCCATGCGCATTACCGGGCCGGCGACTGGCTGCGCCTGCCGCCGGGCAGCCGCCACGGGCTGTGGACGACCCATGGCTGCCGCCTCTACGTCAAGACCGGCCACCTCGCCGGCTGAGCGGCCGGATTACAGGCGGGCCGCGCTGCGCAGCTCGGCAAAGAGCCGCGCGACGTCCTCCCGGTGGCAGAGTTGGGTGCCGGCGGTGAGGACCGTCGCGGCGCCGGTCGCGACCCCGAGCGCAAACGCCTCCTCCAGAGTCCGGCCTTCCGCGAGACCCAGCGTCATGCCGCCCACGAAGCTGTCGCCGGCACCGACAGCGCTCTTGACGTCGACCTTGGGGCTCGGCAGCCGGATCAGGCCGCCGCCATGCGCCAGCACGGCCCCGTCGCCGCCCAGGGTGAGGGCGACGATCTCCGCCCGGCTCTCCTCGACGAGTTGGCGGCAGAGTTCCGCCTGGGCCGCGCCGGTCGTCGCCTTCTTGCAGGTCAGCTGCTCCAGCTCCCGCTGGTTCGGCTTGACCACGGTGACGCCCTCCTGCAGCGCCTCGTACAGCGGCCGTCCGGAGGTGTCGAGTACCACCTTGATGCCGCGTGCCTTCAGCCGCGCTGCCAGCTGGGCGTAGAAGTCGTTGGGGACGCCGCGCGGCAGGCTGCCGGTGGCGACGAACCAGTCGCAGTCGACGGTGTCGGCCAGATCGAGGACCCCTTCCCATTCGCCCCGGCTCAGCTCCGGCCCCGGCGGCACCACCCGGTACTCCTGGCAGGTCTCCCGCTCGAAGATCATGGCGGCAACCCGGGTCCGGCCCTTCACGCGGATCCACTGCCGGTTCAGGCCGCGGGCTTCCAGCAGTTCGTCGAGAAAGTCGCCCTGCGCGCCGCCGGCCAGATAGATCGCCCGGGTCTCGCCGCCGAGGATGGTGATGACGCGCGCGACATTGATGCCGCCGCCGCCCGGATCGGACTGGCCGGGGGAGGAGCGCATTTTGCGGACGGGCACCATTTCGTCGACTTCCCAGGCGACATCGACGCTGGGGTTCATGGTCAGGGTGATGATCGGTTTCATTGTCGGCCTGTCTTTCCGCTGTCTTGCCTGCCGGGTTCTGCCGCGTTCTCTCGTGCCGTTCCTGCGGCGGAAGCGGGTGCCCGGCTATCGGGATCGTCCGCCCGCGGCAGATAGAGGGTGACGGTGGCTCCTTCGCCCTCGCGGCTGACGATGTCAAGCTGGCCGCCCGCCTGCGTGACGAAGCCATAGACCATGCTGAGGCCCAGGCCGCTGCCCTGCCTGGCGCCTTTTGTCGTGAAGAAGGGCTCGCAGGCGCGGGCGGCCGTTTCCGCGCTCATGCCGACGCCGGTGTCGGTCACGGACAGTGTAACATAGTCGCCGGCGGGCAGGGCGCCCCCCGCCAGGTTGCACGGGGCCGCCAGCGTGAGATTGGCGGTGGCAAGGGTCAGGCGGCCGCCGGCCGGCATGGCGTCGCGGGCATTGACAGCCAGGTTGAGCAGCGCGTTCTCCAACTGGTTGGGATCGGCGATGCAGGGCCACAAGGCCGGGTCGGCGCGGACGTCCAGCGTGATGACGTCGCTGAAGGTCCGGGCCATGATTTCGGCGGCCTCCGCCAGCGTGTCGTTGATGTTGATACGCTGGCGCTGCAGCGGTTCACGCCGTGCGAAGGCGAGCAGCCGGCTGGTGAGGTCGTTGCCGCGCCCGGCCGCGCGCAGGGCCTGGCGGATGAGCGGCTGGAGACCGGCGCCCTCCTCCAGCCGCTCTTCAAGCAGCTCAAGATTGCCGACAATGACAGCCAGAAGATTGTTGAAGTCATGCGCGATACCGCCTGTGAGCTGACCGACCGCCTCCATCTTCAGGGCCTGACGGTAACGCTCCTCGGCGATGCGGCGTTCGCTGATGTCCAGGAAGGTGACGACCGCGCCGCTCAGCACGCCGTCGCGCCGGACCGGATGAGACCAGTATTCGATCGGCGTGTGGGCACCCGACCGGCGCGGCAGTAGCAGATCTTCGCGATGGATGGGCCGGCCTTCGCGGATCGCCGTGCAGATCGGGCAGGTGGCCGGGCTCACGGGGGCCTCGCTGGCGGTCCGGACATGCATCTCTTCGTGAATATGCGAGCCGATCAGGATGTTCGGGGGCGACAGGTCCATCAGGTCCATGGCGGCCCGATTGCAGAATGTGATCCGGCCATCCCGATCGACGCCGATGATCGCCTCGGCGGTCGATTCGAGCAGAAGCCTCACCCGGTTCTCGCTCTCGCGTGCGGCGCGTTCCGCGGCCCGTCGGGCCTCGCTGGTGCGTTGTGCCTGCAGGCCATAGGCCAGGTCCGAGGCCAGCTGCCCGAGCAGCGACAGCTCGTCGTCGCCGAAGGCCTGGGGATCGGCGGAGACGATCAGCAGGCGGCCGACCAGGTAATGGCCGGCTTGCACGGGCAGCGCGACGGCCGAGCGACAGGCAAAGCGCTCGGCCTGCTCCCGCAGGCTGGCAAAGCGCGGCATTGCGGGAAGATTGCGGATAATCGCCGGCGGCGCGTTCGGGGTCACGCCGGGTGCGGCGAATTCCGGATCACGGCATAACAAAGACCGGCAGAATTCGGCTGCGCCCGTGCTGTCGGTTTCCGGGGCCGTGGCCCGGGTGCGCAGCGCCTCGCCATCCTCTCGCGTTGCCACGCAGGCGAAACGATAGCCGCCGATGTTGACGATCAGACGACTGATATCCCCCAGCAGTTCCTCTTCATTGCGGGCGCGGACCAGGGCTTCGTTGCAGGCCGACAGCATGGACAGCGAGCGATAGGCCCTGATCAGTGCCTGCTCGGCCCGTTTGCGTTCGTCGATGACCTCGACAATGCCGACGAAATAGTCCGGGCTGCCATCAGGCTTGCGGAGCAGGGTAACCGTGACGTTGACCCAGACATCGCGACCGTCGGGCCGGACATAGCGCTTCTCCAGAGAGTAGGAGGGAAACTCGCCGCGCAGCGTCCGGTCGGCATACTCCCGGCTGATGGCCTTGTCGTCGGGATGGGTGTAGTCGACGAATTTGTGGGACAGGATCCACGCCCTGTCATATCCGACAATTTCGCAATAGCGGTCATTGATCGCCAGCAGACGGCCGTCAGGGCGGAAGAGGCCGAAGCCGACGCCGGCCTGTTCGAATACAGCCCGGAAGCGCTGCTCGCTCTGCAGCCGGGCCTCTTCGGCAGCCTTGCGGTCGGTGATGTCGATGTCGAGCCCGATCAGGCGCAGGAGGCGCCCCTCATCGTCGCGGCGGGCCCGGCCGCGGCTGAGGATCCAGCGCCAGCTGCCGTCTTCGTGGCGAATCCGGTACTCCCCGTAATGGTTGTCGGTCCGTCCCTCCAGGACGGCCTCGGCGCTTTGCGACAGGGCGGACCGGTCGTCGGCATGAGTGCGGGACAGCCAGGCGTCCAGGGAGTCCGGGAAGTCCGGACCGACGCCGATCATGTCCCGATGACGTGGCGAGAGTTCGAACCGGTCCGTGCCGCCCGGCCAGTCCCAGACGGCTGCGCCGACGGCTTCGACAGCCAGGCTCAGGCGGTCCTCCCCGGCGCGCAGAGCTTCGTGGGAGGCCTGCAGCGCGTTCGCCTGGTCCGTGAGGCGCGTGGCCTGCCGATGCTGGTGCCAGCCGATCATCCCGATCCCGACCAGGACCAGCGCCAGGATCAGGCCATTGTGCTGCAGCACCTGATAGGCGTCGGCCAGGGCCTCGTGCCGCGGCCGCACGAGCACGACGGCGAAAGGCCAATCGGGAAAGGGGTGGATCGCCGCAAGATCGGCAGGCCGGCCGTCGCGGTTCGGAACCATGCGGACCGAAGCGGCACGGGGCTCGGCCGCGGCCAGGGTCAGAGGGGGATCATCAAGCCGGGTGCCGATCCAGGCAGTCTGCGCCGGCTCGGCCGCGAGGATCGTCCCATCACGGTGCACGATCAGCGCCTGACTCTGCCGGTCGGACCCGCCCTGCAGAAGATCGTGGAAGAAGGCGGGGTCGAGCCCGGCCTCCACTACGGCAAGCGGCGTCTCGGTCTCCGGCTCTCGCACGGCGAAGCTGACCGAGACTCGGACAGGCCCCGGATAGGCGGAGTCTGCGGGCGTCGCGACATGGATGTCGAAGGGGCGGTCGTCGCCGGTACCTTCCCGAAAGCGGCGGAAGACTCGTTGGCCGCTGCGGCTCTGGCCGGGCTCGACCCGGTTGCCGGCGAACCAGTCCTCGTGAAGAACGAAGCGGACAATCCCGTCGGGACTGACAACCGCCAGCCTGCCCAGGCCGGGAACGGCGTTCCATCGTCCGGCCAGGGCACTGCGCAAGGCGGTTCCTTCGGTGCCGTGCCGCCGGACGAGGTCCGCCGTTGCGTTCAGCCGTACGGCCAGGGCGTCGACACCATGGTCGGCCGTGCGGGCGGCGAGCGCCGCGTCCTGGGCCAGGTGCTGGCGTTCGATCCGGACATGGAAAAGGAAGTCGGCATAGGCCGTATAGCCGATAAACCCGGAAAAGAGCAGTGCCGCCAGCAGCGACCCGCCGAGAATCAGCCGGACAGCCCGCCCGATGGGCAGGGGGCGTGGTGGTTGCGCGGGTGCGGTCCGGCTTGTCGTCATGAAAAACCGCGTGCTTGTCCGATGTCTCCGGGAAGAGGACCGGGGGCTGGAACGCGACCCTTATACTTGGAACAATAGAGCTTAAACGCCTGCTTTCCCAGCGTCGTGCCCGAAGGATGAGCGGCGCGCGTTCCGGCACCGGGGCGATAGCCGGGCGTGCTCTGCATTTGCCGACATGGGCGGTGCCCCGGCCGTTTACACACGAAACGGTCGCCCACCCTCGACTTTTGCCGTATAGGTTCATATGAGTGTCATTCGCGGCGGTGCGATAAGGCGCCGCGGCGCGGCCGGCAGCTGGCCGGTGCAACCAACGGAAAGGAGCTTGATGTATTCAAAAATCATGGTCCCGGTGGATCTCATGCACGTCGAACGCCTTGGCAAGGCGCTCGATACGGCCGCCGATCTCGCCCGGCATTACGGCACACCGGTGTGCTATGTCGGGGTGACACCCGAAACTCCCAGCGAGGTCGCTCATACTCCGCAGGAATTCGCCAGCAAGCTCGACGCTTTCGCAGGCGAGCAGGCCGAGAAATATGGCTTGCAGGCAAATTCCCTGGCCCTGGCCAGCCACGACCCGACAATCGACCTCGACAAGACTCTGCTCCACGCCATTCAAGAGAGCGGGGCGGACCTTGTGGTTATGGCCTCGCACATTCCCGGCTTTGCGGACCACATCTTCACCTCGAATGCCGGCGCCGTCGCCGCGCATGCCGAGGTCTCGGTCTTCGTGATCCGCTAGCGCCGTCGGCCAACAGCCCGGTGTGCAGTTCCGAAGGGTGCAATTTCGCAATACGGGAGTCCCATTAGCCCCTCTCAGGCGATGGCGCGGCGCGGGATTTGCTTTGAGTGGCGTCAGCATTGGTTTGGTTCAACCCACGGCGGGGGAGGGACCGGGGCCGGGATGGCCCGATGTCCACCGCCCATCAATGGAGAGAAGCGCGGACTGCAAGCCGCTTCAATCAAGGAGGCAACATGAGTGATCAAGTCGTTGTGGCCCCTGACGGCCACACAAACCTAATTGAAACCGAATACGTCGTCGGCCAGGACAACATCGAGAGGAAACTTGGGCCGTTCGGCTTCGATATCCACAATCCGGTCTTCGTCATCTCCGGCCTGACCATTGTCCTGGTCGTTCTGTTCACGCTGGCCTTCCCGACCGCTGCGGCCGAATTCTTCGGCTGGCTGCGCCCGACCTTGACGTCGACCTTCGACTGGTTCTTCCTGTCGGCCGCCAATATCTTTGTGCTGGTGGCGCTTGGGCTGATGATCTCGCCGCTCGGGAAGGTGCGGATCGGCGGGACGGAGGCCAAGCCGGACTACTCCTATGCCGGCTGGTTCGCCATGCTGTTTGCCGCCGGAATGGGCATCGGGCTGATGTTCTTCGGCGTGTCCGAGCCGATCTCGCACTACTCCTCCTCGATCGCGGAGGGCGCCGGATCGCCCGACAGCTGGGCGCCGCTGGCCGGTGCCGCCGGCAATGCGGAAGAGGCCTATCGCCTCGGCATGGCCGCGACGATCTTCCACTGGGGCCTGCACCCCTGGGCGATCTATGCCATCGTCGCGCTGGCCCTGGCGATCTTCTGCTATAACAAGGGCTTGCCGCTGTCCGTCCGCTCGATCTTCTACCCGATCTTCGGCGAAAAGGTCTGGGGCTGGACCGGCCATGTCATCGACACCGTCGCCGTCTTCGCGACGCTGTTCGGCCTGGCCACCTCGCTCGGCATCGGCGCCGAGCAGGCCAATGCGGGTCTCGAGTATCTCTTCGGCATTCCGGTGAGCGACTTCTCCAAGGTCGTGCTGATCGCCGGCATCACGGCCATCGCGCTGCTTTCCGTGGTGGCCGGGCTGGACGCCGGCGTCAAGCGCCTGTCGGAGATCAACATGGTGATGGCGGGGCTGCTGCTGCTGTTCATCATCGTCGTCGGGCCGACCGTGGCCATCCTCACCGGCTTCTTCACCAATCTCGGCGCCTATGCCGAATACCTGCTGCCGCTGTCCAACCCGGTGGCGCGCGAGGACGCCAACTTCAGCCAGGGCTGGACGAGCTTCTACTGGGCCTGGTGGATTTCCTGGTCGCCCTTTGTCGGCATGTTCATCGCCCGGGTCAGCCGCGGCCGCACGGT
Organism: Alphaproteobacteria bacterium; assembly: GCA_009909005.1. Lineage (GTDB taxonomy): Bacteria > Pseudomonadota > Alphaproteobacteria > DSM-16000 > Inquilinaceae > JAAAOG01. The sequence goes on from JAAAOG010000172.1 coordinate 11,578, forward strand.
GCGGGAGTTCATCTTCTGCGTGCTGCTGATCCCGTCGCTGGTTTCGGTCCTGTGGATGACCTCCTTCGGCGGCACGGCCGTGTCCATGGTCAATGAAGGCGTGTCGGCGATCGCCGATGCCTCGCTGGAGCTGAAGCTGTTCGCCATGCTGGACGGCCTGCCGCTGGCCGCCATCACCTCCTTTGTCGGCATCGTGCTGGTGATCGTCTTCTTCGTCACCTCCTCCGATTCCGGCTCCCTGGTGATCGACACCATCACCGCCGGCGGCAAGGTGAACGCGCCGGTGCCGCAGCGGGTGTTCTGGTGCATTTTCGAGGGCCTGGTGGCCATCGCCCTGCTCCTGGGCGGCGGACTGGCGGCACTGCAGGCGGCCGCCGTGTCGACCGGCCTGCCCTTTGCGGCCATCCTGCTGCTGGCGTGCTATGCGCTGGTGCGCGGGCTGATGTCCGAACCCAAAGCGGCCGGGGCAAAATCGCCGGCTGCCAAAGCGGCCGAATAGTCGGCCCCCTGTCCGGGCTTCCTGCTTGCACTGACCGGGTCCCCGCGGGGGCCCGGTTTTTTTCTGATGGCTTGAACAGCATTGACCGGCATTCTTTACTCAGCGATCCAGGTAAGGTCAGCTTCGAATGTTAGGTTTGGAGCTTCTGGCGATTTGCCGATAATCTTCGCTCGCCTATCGAAGCTTGTTCCTGTTGCTTTGATCGTGACATTATCTCTCCCGAACACTGACTGGACGCCCGGAGATTTTGTGTGCCGGCCTGTCTGTACCTCTGCAGTTATGGTGTCTTCATCTTGAGAGAATGTACCGGTGTAATACATGTGTGAATCGCCACCCCACAGCTTTCTATCCATCAGCATTACAACTCCTGTCCCTTTGTCGACTGGGGTCCGAAACTCTACTCTATAAAGCCCATTCACGAGCGGCATTTTTGGATCTCCGTCCAGAGTTTTCGCTGAAAAGGAAAATCGGGTATATTCCTTTCAATGTTGTAAAAATAAGTTGTCAAACTAATATATTATTCTGGTTTTCAGGCTGATGCTCTTGGCTATGGTGAGGAGCTTTAAAGAGGTTGTGGTGATGCCCCGATCGTCCGCGCGTTATGTCTGTCAGGAATGCGGGAGCGTCCATCCGCGCTGGGCCGGGCGCTGTGAGGCTTGTGGGGCCTGGAACCGGATCGTCGAAGAGGCGGGGGAAGCGGCACCGGCCGGGCGCGGGGCGAAGGCCGGCGGTGGCCGGCGGATCGCCCTGGAGGGGCTGGACGGGCCGCTGCCCGAAGCGCCGCGGCTGGCGAGCGGCATGGCCGAGTTCGATCGCACCTGCGGCGGCGGCCTGGTGCCGGGCGCGGCGCTGCTGATCGGCGGCGATCCCGGCATCGGCAAATCCACGCTGCTCCTGCAGGTTCTCTGCCGCCTGGCCGGCAGCGGCGCGCAGTGCCTGTATGTCTCAGGCGAGGAGGCGATCACCCAGATCCGCCTGCGCGCCCGGCGCCTGGGCCTGGCCGGCGTGCCGGTACAGCTGGCCGCGGCGACCAATGTCCAGGACATCATCGCGACGCTGGAGGTGCGCCCCGGCCCCGATTTCGTCGTCATCGATTCGATCCAGACCATGGTGCTGGAGGGGCTCGACAGCGCCCCCGGCACCGTCAGCCAGGTGCGCGCCGCGGCCGGCGAGCTGATCCGCATCGCCAAGCGCCGTGGCATCTGCCTGATGCTGGTCGGCCATGTCACCAAGGACGGCGCCATTGCCGGCCCGCGGGTGCTGGAGCACATGGTCGACACGGTGCTGTACTTCGAGGGCGAGCGCGGCCACCAGTTCCGCATCATGCGGGTGGTCAAGAACCGTTTCGGGCCGGCCGACGAGATCGGCGTCTTCGAAATGACCGAGCAGGGGCTGGTCGAAGTCGCCAACCCCTCGGCGCTGTTTCTGGCCGACCGGGCGGGGGATGTCTCGGGCGCCGTGGTGTTTGCCGGCATGGAGGGCACGCGGCCGGTGCTGCTGGAGATCCAGGCGCTGGTCGCACCTTCGACCCTCGGCACGCCGCGGCGGGCGGTGGTCGGCTGGGACAGCGCCCGCCTGGCCATGGTGCTGGCGGTGCTGGATGCCCGGTGCGGCGTCGGCACCGGCAACAATGACGTCTATCTCAATGTCACCGGCGGGCTGAAGATCGCCGAGCCGGCGGCCGATCTGGCGGTGGCGGTGGCCATTCTGTCGGCGCTCAGCGGCCAGGCGATGCCGGCCGACATGGTGGTGTTCGGCGAGGTCGGCCTGTCGGGCGAGGTGCGGCCGGTGCCGCACAGCGACCACCGCCTGCGCGAATCGCTCAAGCTCGGCTTCGGCCAGGCGCTGCTGCCGCGGCGCAGGACCCGCGAGCCGGCGGCCGGCACGACCCCCGTCTCGGGCGCCGAACCAGGCCGATCCGACGCGGCGGCCCGTCCGGACTTGCGCGGTGGTCCGGCTTTGCGCGACATTGCGCATCTCGAAGATCTGCTGCCGCTCTTCGTCGACCTGCCCGGCGCGGGCACCGCTTCCGCCCGCGACTAGCGCCGGAGGCCGGCCCATCGGCCAAGACCTGGATCCGATTGTGGAAAGCCTTCCCATCAACGCGTTCGACCTGATCGTCCTCGTTATCCTGGTGCTGTCGGCCGGTCTGGCCTTTGCTCGCGGGTTCGTCCGGGAGGTTCTGGCCATCGGCAGCTGGATCGGTGCGGCTCTTGTGACTCGCTTCGCCGTCCCTCATGTCAGTCCCGTTGCGCGGGACATCTTCGATAATCCGACGGTGAGCGATTTCATCGGAGGGTTTGGGTATGGCAGCGAGCATCGCGATTTGATGGCCGATGTGGCCGGCGGCGTGGTCGTCTTCATCGCGGCGATGATCGCGTTTTCGATCCTGTCGACGATCATCGCCCGCATGGTGCAGGGCTCGGGGCTGAGCGCGGTCGACCGCTCGCTCGGCCTGGTGTTCGGCCTGCTGCGCGGCGGCCTGGTGATCTGCCTGTTCTATCTGCTGCTGGTCTGGCTGATCCCGGATCGCCGCGACCGGCCGGACTGGATCGAGGAGGCGCGCACCCGGCCGCTGGTCGAACGCGGCACCGAGCTGCTGCTGGGGCTGCTGCCGCAGGATGCCCGGGCGGCCGAAGGCGACCTGCGCAGCCGCATTCGCGAGGCCGGCCCGCCGCCGCCGCTTCCCGGCACGCCGGAGCCGGCCCGGCCCGGACGCTCGGGCGAGGGACGCTACGACCAGGAGCGGCTGGACCAGCTGCTCGACCGGGAGAGCAATCGCTGACACTTGGTGTGAAGGGACGATCGACGCAGATGGCTGGGACCGAAAATGGCGTGAACGTTCATTGCGACGCCGACAAGCTTGCCGAAAAATGCGGGGTCTTCGGGGTCTACGGCCATCCGGACGCGGCGGCGCTGACGGCGCTCGGCCTGCACGCCTTGCAGCATCGCGGGCAGGAGGCGGCCGGCATCGTCGCCTATGACGGCGAACACTTCCACGCCCATCGCGGGCTGGGGCATGTCGGCGACCATTTCAGCGCCGGCAGCGTCATCGAGAACCTGCCGGGCCAGGCCGCCATCGGCCATAATCGCTATGCCACCATTGGCCAGACGCTGCTGCGCAATGTGCAGCCCCTGTTCGCCGATTTCGAGTTCGGTGGCTTCGCCCTCGGCCATAACGGCAATCTGACCAACGCCTATCAGCTCCGCCGGCAGCTCGTCCGCCGCGGCTGCCTGTTCCAGTCGACCACGGATACCGAGGTGATCGTCCACCTGATGGCGACCAGCCGCGGCGGGGCGGTGATCGACCGGCTGGTCGAGGCCCTGCGCCAGGTGGAGGGCGCTTATTCGCTGGTGGCGATGTCGGGGGACTCCGTGATCGGCGTCCGCGACCCGCTCGGCATCCGGCCGCTGGTGCTGGGCCGGATCGGGTCGGCGCACATCCTCGCCTCAGAGACCTGCGCACTCGACATCATCGGCGCCGAGCTGATCCGCGACGTTCAGCCGGGCGAGATGATCATCGTCGACGGGGAGGGGGTGACCAGCCTGCGACCCTTCCAAAGCCGGCCGGGGCGGTTCTGCATCTTCGAATACATTTACTTCGCCCGGCCTGACAGCCTGGTCGAAGGCTCTTCGGTCTACGAGGCGCGCAAGCGGATCGGAGCGGAGCTGGCGCGGGAGGCCCCGGCGCCCGGCGAGATCGTCATCCCGGTGCCGGACAGCGGGGTGCCGGCCGCCATCGGCTTCGCCAATGAGAGCGGCCAGTCCTTCGAGCTCGGCATCATCCGCAATCATTATGTCGGCCGCACCTTTATCGAACCGTCGGACCAGATCCGCTATCTCGGCGTCAAGCTGAAACACAACGCCAACCAGGCGCTGATCCGCGGCAAGAAAGTCGTGCTGGTCGACGACAGCATCGTCCGCGGCACCACCTCCAAAAAGATCGTCGAAATGGTGCGCTCGGCCGGCGCTTCCGAAGTGCATATGCGCGTGTCCAGCCCGCCGACCATGCATTCCTGCTTCTACGGCATCGATACGCCGGAGGAAAAGAAGCTGCTGGCGCACAATTACTCGGTCGACGAGATGGCCGAGCTGATCGGCGCCGATACCCTCGCCTTCATTTCCATCGACGGCCTCTACCGGGCGATGGGCGAGCCGGGCCGCAATCCCCGCCGGCCGCAATTCTGCGACGCCTGCTTCACCGGCGACTACCCGACGGCCTTGCCGGACCGCGAAGAAGCGTCGCGCTCCCCGCAGCTCTCCGAACTGGCCGAACGCGTGGCCTGAGGGCCCATTTCCCTAGTATCTTGTGTCAGGGAATGCACGCAGCGCCTGTTACCGAAGCGTTTGCTTTCAGCGAGTCTTGAACGTAGCTTCTACGCGGATACAGAGGCTGGGCACAGAATGCGTGGGAACAGATGGCTACCCTGAAGAACGCGGAATTTGCCATAATCGACCCGGACAAATTCATAGATTATTCCCTTAGCCCATGTCATGAGGATGGAAAACACAAAGCGCGCGTTTTTAAATCGGCATTGGGTTATGATGCAACGAATTATAAGGGTTTGATTGTTCAGATTCGCCGTGCCATATTAGTGCATGAAGCCGTTTGCCGCGGCGACGACGAATATGGTACGAGTTGGCGGGTTGATGTACCGATAAAAGGCCCTACGGGATCGGCCATCGTCCGGACCGGTTGGTTCTATGATCGAGGATGTGATGTCCCAAGGCTCACCACTGCCATCGTACGCTGACGTTGATGAGTCCCGCTTGCCGCCGCGCCGCTATCGTGAGCTGGAACGGGTGAGCTTGCTCGTGGATGTGCCCGAAGAAGGACTGAAGCGCGGTGAGTCCGGCACGATTGTCCATGCCATGACGGTGGCCGAGGCCTACCTTGTCGAGTTCGTCAATCCGGAAGATGGCAGTACCCGGGCTCTGATTGACGTGACTCCGGATCAGATTTGCCTGGCCAAGCCGCGCTATTGAAATCAGAGTCGGCTGACTAATTCCTGCCGCCGCATTGTTTCTGCAGGGAAAGATTTTTCTCTGCTGTCCTTCCTGTGCCGCCCGGCAGCCGGCGGCCTTTCCTGTTACCCCGGCGAAATCTGCCGCATCCATAGGATGCCCTGGCTTTGCCACCCGGCCGGGCCCGCGTCATCTTGGCACAGGGGCCGCGCGGCCTAGGTCCGTGGCATGGTCCGGCCCGGCCGCTTCTGGCCGGCTCGTTTCTCTCTGGCGCGCGCACCCGGCCGGACCCGGCAGGCCGGGGCGAGGAGGCTGTCTTATCATGGTGGCGCAATGCGCATCGGCGCGAAGCCGCAGCGGCAAGGGCGGGACGACCGCCGAGCATCAAAGGCTCCAGGAGGCTGCAGACGGCAGCCGCAAATGGCGGCGCTGGGGCCCC
>JAAAOG010000207.1 GCA_009909005.1 Alphaproteobacteria bacterium
CGATGGTTGGCAAGCGAAATGATATGGCGGAGATGACGAATCTCAATCATAGAACCTCTGGCTGGCGGCACGATTATGCGCGCTTATCATTGCCGCCATTCGCGTGAATTTGACAGGCCCTGAAAGTGCTATATAATGGTATCGATTTCGCAAATGCGGCGTAGGTCGCAAATGATGCATAGAGGGTCGTGTTCTTGTGATTGGCTGCGTCTGAAAGAACCGATCTATGCGCCTTTATGCGCAATGACTCTGGCTTAAAAAATGGTTTCGCCCTATTTGCTGAGAGAGATCCGCACACTTCTGGAAGCCAGCCTGGACGTTTTCGGGACAAACCGCCAATACCACGAAATCATTCTGGACTATTTCGATGCCTTGCGACTGCCCGTGCTGATCACAGACACCCGCCGCGCCGATCTTGGACCGAATATTATGTTCGCAAACGAAGCTTTCGCCGCGATGTGCGCCTATCCCCGCGACGAACTTGTCGGCGGACCGGTCAAGCGGCTGCAGGGGCCGGACACCGACCTGACGGAATCCGGGACATTTCGCCGCAGGCTCGAAGATCGGGGAAGTGCGGAGATGTCGATTATCAATTACCGCAAGACCGGCGAGCCTTATCGCGTCCGCGTTCTCGGATCGAAACTGAGCAGCCGGGTCCCTCAGGCGCGGAGCTTCCGCATCGCCTTCGCCTTGGAAGAACACCTGTGAATGCCCGCCGCAGGGAGGGGAACCGGTGATCAAGCCGCTCGATGACATCACCAGCCCAATACTCCGGGAACTCATTCAGTGGTGGCAGCAGGCCTGCCCGCCGGATGGATTGCCTCTGCGGCGGGCCTTCGATCCCGTCCGGTTCCCAAAACTGTGGCCGCATCTGTTCATCTGCGACGTTCAGAGCACCGATGGCGAATACCAGTTCATTTATCGTTATACGGGAACCCAGATTGACCGGAATTTCAAGACGAACGGCACGGGCAAAAAAATTACCGAGATGCCGATCGAAAACGCCCTGAATTCGATCTTCGAGCAGTTTTCCCGGACGGTCGCGGAACTGCAACCGACCTATTGCGAGCACAGTTTCGTCACCGACAACAATCGCTTTGTCCATTTCGTCCGGCTGATCACGCCGGTCTCTACAGACGGCGACCGGGTCGATTACCTGATCGGCGCCTGCGAATTCCTGCGGGCGTGGGAGGAACCGGTCGAAGACTAGCCGGCTCACGCGACTTTGACCCTATCGTTATCCCGGAAACCATTGATTGTCGGCCCTTCGCTCTCACCTGGCGCAGAAAGCCGGAAAGCCCGCCCGGGCTTTCAACACAGATTGTGGAGGCCTTTATGGTCGATTTCGTCAAGCATACGCTCGAAACGGCGCCGGAAGAGAGCCGGCCGCTGCTGGAGAACTCCCAGAAGAACATCGGCATGATCCCGGGGCTGCACGCCGTCATGGCCGAGAGCCCGCAGGCGCTCCAGGCCTATCAACAGCTGCATGCGCTGTTCAAGCAGACCAGCCTGGGAACGGTGGAAACCCATGTCGTCTGGCTGACCCTGAACGTGTATCACGAGTGCCATTACTGTGTGCCGGCCCACACCGGCCTCGCCAAGATGGACAAGGTGCCCGACGACGTCATCGAGGCCCTGCGCGACGACCGGCCGCTGTCCGACCCGCGGCTGGAGACGCTGCGCAGCTTCACGAAATCGCTGGCCGAAAAGCGCGGCGATGTCGACGAAGCCGAACTGCAGGCCTTCTTCGATGCCGGGTTCACCAAGCGCAATCTGCTCGACCTTCATGTCGGCCTCGCCCAGAAAGTCATGAGCAACTATATCAACCATCTTGCGCAGACGCCGCTCGACGAGCCGTTCAAGAAGTTCGACTGGACGCCGCCGGGCAAGACCGCCCGCGCCGCCGAATAACCGATCGCCGGATCGGTGATGGAAGGGCCCTGCGGGGCCCTTTTTACGTCGGGGCGGGACGCCGAAATACGGCGGTGAGCGCACCCCCTTCGCCGGAGCCCCGCCGTATGAAAACCGCTCTCGCCATCCGCCATGTCGCCTTCGAGGATCTCGGCGCCTTCGCCCCCATACTGGCCACGCGCGGCTGGGACATCCGCTATGCCGATGCCGGGGTCGATCCAATCGATCCGGCAAAGGCGCATGACCCGGACCTGCTCTGCGTCCTCGGCGGCCCGATCGGCGCCTATGACGAGGATGTCTATCCGTTTCTGCGGGACGAACTGGCGACCATCACGGCGCGGCTGGAGTCGGGACGGCCTCTGCTCGGCATCTGCCTGGGGGCGCAGCTGATCGCCCGGGCGGCCGGCGCCCGGGTCTATCCCGGCAGCGCCAGGGAGATCGGCTTTGCGCCGATCATGCTGACCGAGCCCGGCCGCCGCTCCTGCCTCGCCCCCTTCGCCGACGATCCCATGGCCTTGCACTGGCACGGCGACAGTTTCGACCTGCCGGTCGGGGCGGAGCCCCTCGCCTCCACCGACCTCTGCGCCAACCAGGCCTTTGCCCTCGGCCCGGCCGTCATCGGCTTCCAGTTCCATCCGGAGGCCGCGACCGGCACCGGCTTCGAGCGCTGGCTGATCGGCCATGCGGTCGAGCTGGCGGCGGCCGGGATCGAGGTGCCGCGCCTGCGCGCCGAGGCGGCAGATCTCGCCCCGGCGCTGGCGGACAAGGCGCAGCGCACCATCACCACTTGGCTCGACAGGCTGCCCGCCGCCACGTAGATCGGGCTGAGCGAATCGCGGCCGGCGCCGCCGGTCCGCTCTGTCAGTCCAGGAGAGTTCCGCATGACGGGTGTCGTGGAGGAGCAGCTCCCAACGCGCCGAAAGCGGGCCTTTGAGAGCAGACGCCGCAGGGACTATACAGTTGTTTTGAAACGCAGAGTGCGAATGTTGCGATATCATTTGCAGCGCCGCCCTGCGCCCGGGTCAGGTCCGGCGGCAAGCGTCCGAAGGCCGGGCGACTTCAACGAGGTGGTGCAAGTGTGTACGCCGGTCACGAGAAATATCGAGCTTCGTCAATTCGGCTGTCGTTACAAAACGAATTAT
>JAAAOG010000156.1 GCA_009909005.1 Alphaproteobacteria bacterium
GCTGGGGCTGCGCGACTATGTCGGCAAGAACCGCTTTCCCGGGGTGATCATCGGCCTTTCGGGCGGCATCGACAGCGCCCTGAGCGCCGCCGTCGCCGTCGATGCCCTGGGCGCCGACAAGGTGCGGTGCGTGATGATGCCGTCGCCCTATACCTCGCAGGCCAGCCTGGACGACGCCGCCGCGATCGCCGAGACGCTCGGCATCCGTTACGACATCGTCTCCATCGAATCGGCCATGAAGGCCTTCGACACCATGCTGGGGCCGCTGTTCGAAGGCCGGGCGCCGGACACCACGGAGGAGAACATCCAGTCGCGCGCCCGCGGCATCACCCTGATGGCGCTCAGCAACAAGTTCGGCCATATGGTGCTGTCGACCGGCAACAAGTCGGAGATGTCGGTCGGCTATGCGACGCTCTATGGCGACATGGCCGGCGGCTACTCCGTGCTGAAGGATGTCTACAAGACGACCGTCTTCGCGCTCTGCCGCTGGCGCAATCAATGGCAGACCGAGCGGCCGGAAGGCATGCTGGGCCCGAAGGGCCGGGTGATGCCGGAAAACGTCCTGACCAAGCCGCCCTCGGCCGAACTGAAGCCGGACCAGGTCGATCAGGACACCCTGCCGCCCTATGACGCGCTGGACGACATTCTCGAATGTCTGATCGAGCGGGAAATGGGCCTGGCGGAGATCGTCGGCCGCGGGCATGACCGGGAGGTGGTCAACCGGGTGTGGCGGATGCTCGACCTGGCCGAATACAAGCGGCGGCAGGCGCCTCCCGGCGTCAAAGTGACCACCCGGGCCTTTGGCCGCGACCGGCGCTACCCGATCACGAATGCCTTCATTAATCTGCTGGCAGCCGACCGCGGCACAGTGTGAGTGGCCGGATCCCCTTGATGTGGATCATCGCGGCCGGCGTCCGGCGATGCTAGGTACGTATAACATGCAGGACCAGATTCTTCTCAAGCATCAGCACAGCCGGGTGCCGCGCTATACGAGCTACCCGACCGCCCCGCATTTCACCCCGCATGTGGACGAATCCATGTACCGGGCGTGGCTGGGCGGGCTGTCGCGCGGCGGAGCGCTGTCGCTCTATCTCCATGTGCCGTTCTGCCATGAGCGCTGCTGGTATTGCGGCTGCAATACCCAGGCGACGCAGAAATACGGACCGATTGCGACCTATCTGACGTCGCTCCTGAAGGAGATCGACCTGCTGGCCGAGGCGCTGCCGCGGCGCATGCGCGTCCAGCACATCCATTGGGGCGGCGGCACGCCCAATGCACTCGACCCGGATGATTTCCGGGCTGTTATGGGGAGGCTGGGCGAGCGGTTCGAGATTGCGTCGCAGGCCGACATCGCCGTGGAAATCGATCCCCGCTGCATTTCCACCGCCTTCGTCGCGGCGCTGGCCGAGGCCCGGGTCAGCCGCGTCAGCCTCGGCGTGCAGAGCTTCGACCCGACCGTGCAGCGGGCGATCAACCGGGTGCAGAGCGTCGCCCAGACGCGCGCCGCCGCCGATGCGGCGCGGGCCGCGGGCGTCCGCTTCGTCAATATGGACCTGCTCTACGGCCTGCCGCACCAGACCGTCGCCATGTGCCACGAGACGGTCGACAGGGCGCTGGAGATCGGCGCGGACCGGCTGGCCATCTTCGGCTATGCCCATATGCCCTCCGTCCTGCGCAACCAGGGCCTGATCGATGAGAGCGCGCTGCCCGGCCCGGCCGAACGTCTGCAGCAGGCGGAAACCCTGGCCGAAAGGCTGGTGGCGGCCGGCTATGTCGCCATCGGGCTCGACCATTTCGCCCGGCCGGATGACCCGCTCGCCATCGCCTATGAACGCGGCATGCTGCACCGCAATTTCCAGGGCTATACGGAGGACCGCTGCGAGACCCTGCTGGGCCTGGGCGCCTCGGCCATCGGTTCGCTGCCGCCCGGCTATGTCCAGAACGAGGTCGACACCGTCGCCTACGCCAAACGGGTGGCGGCCGGCGCCCTGCCGATCGCCCGCGGCCGCTGGATCAGCAAGACCGACCGGGTGCGCCGCCAGGTCATTCAGGACCTGATGTCCTATCTGCGGGTCGATCTGCAGGCCGTGGCCTCGTCCTATGGTGTCGAGCTGTCTTTCTTCCGGCATGATCTCGACGCCCTGCACCCGTTCGAGGCGGACGGGCTGATCCGGGTCGACGGCGGCCGCGTCACGGTCGCGGACGAGGCGCGGCCCCTGGTGCGCACCATCGCCTCGGTCTTCGACACCTATCTCCGCCCCGAAGAGGGCCGCCACGCCCGGGCGATCTGAGCCGCCGCAGCGGGAGCCCCGGGCCCGGCCGATCGACCGCAGGAGAGCCGCGCCATGGCGCCGCCGGATGCCGATCCCTGGTTCCTGATCCGCGATGCCGCCGTCGGCATCGAATACGAGCCGGACAGGGCCGACGAGTTCCTCGTCGAGCTTTATCTGAAGCTGCCGGCCGTCGGGCCGCGGGACGACCTGCAGCTCTATATCGTCCGGCGGCTGGTCACCGAACTGCTGAAATCGCGCGGCCGGGTCGACCCGGACGGCCGCCCGATCCCCTGGGACGAGCCGGCCGAGCCCGGCCGCAGCGAACCCGCCGCCCCGCGCTACGACTCCCAGGGCAACATCATCAACCTCAAAGCCACCTATGTCGGCATGGACGACGATTCCCTACCCTATTAGCGCGGGTGCGCATGGTCCGGCGGCGTCCCGCCGCCGTCGTCGGCAGGATGCCGACGCTCCGGGGGAGAATACCGGTACAGCGGCCGATGGCGCCGAGGAGCGGCGGCGTCCCGCCGCCGTCGTCGGCAGGATGCCGACGCTCCGGGGGAGAATACCGGTACAGCGCCCGATGGCGCCGAGGAGCGGCGGCGTCCCGCCGCCGTCGTCGGCAGGATGCCGACGCTCCGGGGGAGAATACCGGTACAGCGCCCGATGGCGCCTGGGAGCGGCGGCGTCCCGCCGCCGTCGTCGGCAGGATGCCGACGCTCCGGGGGAGAATACCGGTACAGCGCCCGATGGCGCCGAGGAGCGGCGGCGTCCC
>JAAAOG010000023.1 GCA_009909005.1 Alphaproteobacteria bacterium
CTCGCTCGACGAAAAGCTGGCGCGCGACTATGTCGCCGCCGGCGAGGCCGAGCTGGTCGTCAACATCATCGATGCCGCCAATCTCGAGCGCAATCTCTACCTCACCACGCAGCTGCGCGAGATGGGCACGCCGGTCGTCGTCGCCCTCAACATGCTCGACGTGGCGCGGGAGCGCGGCATCCGCATCGATCCCGAGGCGCTGGCCGCACGGCTCGGCTGCCCGGTCGTGTCGCTGGTCGCCTCCCGCGGCGAGGGCATCGACCGGTTGAAGGACGAGATCGCCCGCACCGCCGCCGCCCCGGCCCGCGCCATCCCCGAGCCGGTGCACTATCGCGGCGAGGTGGAAGAGGCGATCGCGGCCCTGGAACAGGCGCTGGATGCGGCCGCGCCCGGCCTGCCCTACAGCCATCGCTGGGTGGCGGTGCAGCTGCTGGAAGGCGATCCGGACCTCGCCGCCCGGGTCGGGCCGGAGATCGCCGGCAAGGCACGGGAGGCCGCCGCGGCCATCGAAGAGGCGGGCGACGAGGATATCGACATTCTGCTGGCCGACGGCCGCTACGCCTTCATTCACGCGCTGACCGGAGACGTGGTCAAGCGGGCCGGGCGGCTGCCGCGCACCCTGTCCGACCGCATCGACCGGGTGGTGCTGCACCGGGCGCTCGGCATCCCGATCTTCTTCGCGCTGATGTATTTGATGTTCATGTGGACCATCAATGTCGGCAGCGCCTTCATCGACTTCTTCGACATCTTCGCCGGGACGCTGGCCGTCGACGGCACCGCCGCCCTGCTCGGCAGCCTGGGCAGCCCCGACTGGCTGACCGTGGTCCTGGCCGACGGGATCGGCGGCGGCATCCAGACGGTCGCCACCTTCATCCCGATCATCGCCTTCCTGTACCTGTTCCTCTCGGTGCTGGAGGATTCGGGGTACATGGCGCGGGCGGCCTTCGTCATGGACCGGTTCATGCGCAGCGCCGGGCTGCCGGGCAAGGCCTTCGTGCCCCTGATCGTCGGCTTCGGCTGCAATGTCCCGGCGATCATGGCCACGCGGACGCTGGAGAACGACGCCGACCGCAAGACGGCGATCATGATGAGCCCGTTCATGTCCTGCGGGGCGCGGCTGCCGGTGTACGCCCTGTTCGCCGCGGCGTTCTTCCCGACCAACGGCCAGAACCTGGTGTTCGCCCTGTACCTCATCGGCATTCTGGTGGCCGTGATCACCGGCTACGTGCTGCGGGCGACCATCCTCTCCGGCTCGACCAGCCCGCTGGTGATGGAGCTGCCGCCCTATCACCTGCCGACCGCCCGGAACGTGCTGCTCCGTACCTGGGACCGGCTGAAGGCCTTCATCTTCCGGGCCGGCCGGGTGATCGTGCCGATGGTCATGGTGCTGAGCGTCCTGAACGCGGTGGGCACGGACGGCAGCTTCGGCAATGAGGACAGCGAGGACTCGGTGCTGGCGGCGGTCGGCAAGGCGATCGTGCCGGTGTTCGAGCCGATGGGCGTCGAAGAGGACAACTGGCCTGCCACCGTCGGCATCTTCACCGGCATGTTCGCCAAGGAGGCCGTGGTCGGCACGCTCGATGCGCTCTACGGTGCGCTGGGTGCCGAGGACGGGGCGGCCGCGGCGGAGGAGCCGGGGGCGTACGACCCGCTGGCCGGCATCATCGCCGCCTTCGCCACCATTCCGGAGAACCTTGCCGGTCTTGCCGGGACGGCGGGCGACCCGCTCGGCCTGTCGGTCGGCGATCTCAGCGACAGCGCCGTCGCGGCCGGGGAGCTGGAGGTGTCGACCGGGACCTTCGGGGCGATGGTCGAGCGCTTCGACGGCCAGGTCGCCGCCTTCGCGTACCTGCTGTTCATCCTTCTGTACTTCCCCTGCGTCGCGGCGCTGGGCGCGGTGTACCGCGAGCTGGACGGCAAGTGGACGGCCTTCACCGCCGCCTGGACCACCGGCATGGCGTACATGGTGGCGGTCGGCTTCTACCAGGCGGCCAATATCACCCGCACGCCGGAGACCTCGATCGTCTGGTTGGTGGCCCTGGCGCTGGCCTTCGCCGCAGCGGTCGCAGGCCTGCGCTATGCCGGCCGCGACGGCCGGATCGTGCCCCAGCCGGCGGAATAGAATGGAGGCCGGTCGGGGGCGATGCCCCCGACCGCAAAGTTCCGGCGGTGCGGACGTTGAAACGTTCGGGTCGGGAGTACCACTCCCGACCCGCCAGGTTCCCGCTTGCGCGGGAATGACCGACGCATTTGAGGAACGGCTATGATTCTCTCCGAAATCCGGGACTATCTGCAGGCGCGGGGGCGGGCGTCGATCGGCGACCTCGCCACCCGCTTCGATGCCGAGCCCGACGCCGTACGCGGCATGCTGCAGACGTACATCCGCAAGGGCCGGGTGCGGCAGCTGGGCTGGTCGGAGAACCTGTGCGCCGGCTGCACCAAATGCGAACCGGCCCAGGTCGAGGTCTATGAGTGGCTCGGCCGGGAGGCGGGCGGTCAGAGCGCCCGGCCGCGCCAGGGAACCACCGCCGGCACCTGCGACCGGTACTCCTCATAGGACCGGCCATAGCGCCGCCGCAGCGCCCGTTCCTCGAACACCGTACCGATCCAGAGATAGAGGCTGGCCCAGACCGCCGTTGCCAGGGCGAATTCCGACGGCGCGCCGCCCCAGAGCAGCAGAAGGGCGCCGGCATAGAGCGGGTGCCGGACATAGCGGTGCAGCCCGTCGACCCGCAGCGGCTCGTCCTCCGGCTCGTCGTGGCGCCCGGAATAGTGATTGCGGATTTGCGCCAGCCCGCCGAAGCGGCCGAGATCATAGCCCCGCAGGCCCACCAGCAGAATGCCGGCCCCCAGCGCCTGCAGCGCGTACAGGGCCCAGAGCAGCGCCTCCGGCACGGCGTACGTCCCGGTGTCGAGCAGCAGCCAGCCGACCGCGACGACGGCACCGATATGGAGTACGGCAAAGCCGTTATAGGCCAGCCGGTACCAGGGCCCGAGCCACACCCCCAGCCGCGCCTTGACGCCGTCCCGGGCCAGCAGGCTGTGCCCGGCCCCGAAACTCGCCCAGGCCAGCGCGTACAGTCCGTGTGCGGTTATGCCGTCCATGCGGGCGAGGCGTCAGACGGGCCGGCGGGCGGCATAAAAATCATTCCCCTTGTCGTCGATGACGAGGAAGGCGGGGAAATCCGCGACCTCGATCTTCCACACCGCCTCCATGCCCAGCTCTTCATAGTCCAGGACTTCGACGGACTTGATGCTGCGGGCCGCCAGTTCGGCCGCCGCACCGCCGACGGTGCCGAGATAGAACCCGCCATGGCGCCGGCAGGCCGCCGCCACCTCCGGCGCCCGGTTGCCCTTGGCCAGCGTCACGAGGCCGGCGCCTTCGGCCTGGAAGGTCTCCATATACGGGTCCATGCGGGCGGCCGTGGTCGGGCCGAAGGAGCCGGAGGCGTAGCCGGCCGGGGTCTTGGCCGGGCCGGCATAGTAGATCGGGTGGTCGCGCAGATAGGCCGGCAGCCCCTGCCCCGCCGCCAGCCTGGCACGCAGCTCGGCATGCACCACGTCGCGGGCGACGATCATCGGCCCGCGCAGCATCAGCCGGGTGCCGACGGGATAGCGCGACAGGTCGGCGCGGATCGCCGCCATCGGCCGGTCGAGATCGATGGACGCCGCCTCCCCGGGCGGCAGCGCCGCCTCGGGCAGGAAGCGGGCCGGGTCGCGCTCCAGCTGCTCCAGGAACACGCCATCGGCGCTGATCCGCGCCTTCACCTGGCGGTCGGCCGAACAGGAGACGCCGAGGCCGATCGGCAGCGAGCCGGCATGGCGCGGCAGGCGGATCACCCGCACGTCATGGCAGAAATACTTGCCGCCGAACTGGGCGCCGATGCCCATCGCCCGGGTCATGCCCAGGACCTCCGCCTCCATCGCCCGGTCGCGGAAGGCCTGGCCGTGCGGCGATCCCGCCTCGGGCAGCGTGTCGAGCGCCCGGCAGCTCGCCAGCTTCACCGTCTTCAGCGTCTGCTCGGCCGACAGCCCGCCGATGACGATGGCGAGGTGATAGGGTGGGCAGGCGGCGGTGCCGAGCGTGCGGATCGTCTCGTCGAGAAAGGCCAGCAGCCGCGCCCGGTCGAGCAGCGCCTTGGTCTGCTGGAAGAGGAAGGTCTTGTTGGCCGACCCGCCGCCCTTGGCGACATAGAGCAGGTCGAAGGCCTCGCCCGGCACCGACTCGATGTCGATCTGGGCCGGCAGGTTCGTACCGGTATTGCGCTCGGTCAGCATGTCGAGCGGCGCCAGCTGGCTGAAGCGCAGATTGCGCGTCTCATAGACCCGCGCCACGCCGGCAGAGATGGCGCCGCGGTCGTCGCCCTCGGTCAGCACCGCCTGGCCCTTCCTGCCGATGACGATGGCGGTGCCGGTGTCCTGGCACATCGGCAGGGCGCCGCCGGCCGCGGTGACGGCGTTCTTCAACAGCTCGAAAGCGACGAAGCGGTCATTGTCCGAGGCCTCCGGGTCATCGAGAATCGTCCGCAAGCTGGCCAGGTGCGAGGGCCGCAGCAGGTGCGAGACATCGCCATAGGCCGCGGCGGTCAGCGCCGTCAGCGCCTCGGGCTGAACGGTCAGAAACCGCCGGCCGCCGAGGTCGACCGGCTCGACACCGTCGCGGCCCAGGTCCCGCCACGGCGTCTCCGCCGGCCCCAGGGGAAACAGGGGGTGATAAGCGGCAGGCCCGGTGTCCATGACCTCTCACGTAGGTTGGGGAGAGCGACAGCGAACCCCAACGCGGTTCGAGACGTAGACTGGATGTTGGGCTTCGCAGGCTCAGCCCAACCTACAGGGTTCGCACAAGCGCGGATGCCTATGCTACTCCCGGTCCGGCGATTCGGCGTCGATGGGGACGCCCGGCACGCTCTTCGAGCAGCGAATCGACAGCGCCGATTTGACGTGGCTGACATTGGGCGCGGCGGTCAGCTGGGTGGTGAGAAAGCGCTGATAGGCGTCCCAGTCCTCGGCCACGACCTTGAGCAGGAAATCGGTCTCGCCGGCCAGCATGTTGCACTCGCGGACCAGCGGCCAGCTGTCGACCAGCTCCTCGAACTGGCGGAGATCGGCCTCGGCCTGACTGTTCAGGCCGACCATGGCGAAGACGGTGACGCCATAGCCCATCGCCTCCGGATTGATGTCGGCGTGATAGCCGCGGATATAGCCGGCATCCTCCAGGGCCCGGACCCGGCGCAGGCAGGGCGGCGCGGAGATGCCGGCCCGCCGTGCCAGATCGACATTGGTCATGCGGCCGTCATCCTGGAGGTCCCGCAGGATACGGCGGTCGATCTTATCCAACTTGACCCGGCGCATTGGACGTCTCTCGACAGTCATCGGCGAACTCGCGAAAGGATATTACGCGCCTTGCCCCATGACGCAAGCGCGAAACGGGCTTGACGCGGTGCGAAGCCCTCGCTCCGCAAGTGTCTCCCGAATAAGGCGAAAAACCCGCTTCTTGCCGGCGGAAGGCCGTCCGCCCATGTACCGCAAAGCAGCAAGAAACGGGGGCGGACGAGCATGGCGGAAGAGCACCGTACCAAACTCCTGATCATCGGGTCCGGCCCGGCCGGCTATACGGCGGCGATCTATGCCGCCCGCGCGAATCTCGAGCCGATTCTCGTACAGGGGATGGAGCCCGGCGGCCAGCTGACCATCACCACGGATGTCGAGAACTATCCCGGATTCGCCGACGTCATTCAGGGCCCCTGGCTGATGGAGCAGATGGCCAGACAGGCGGAGCATGTGGGGACGACACTGGTCTTCGACCTGATTACCGATGTCGACTTTTCCCGCCGGCCCTTCGTCTGCACCGCCGATTCGGGCGACCGCTTCGTCGCCGAAACGGTTGTCATCGCCACCGGCGCCCAGGCGCGCTGGCTGGGCCTGGACAGCGAGCAGGCCTATCGCGGCCAGGGCGTCTCCGCCTGCGCGACCTGCGACGGCTTCTTCTTCCGCGGCAAGACCGTTGCCGTGG
This sequence comes from Alphaproteobacteria bacterium, assembly GCA_009909005.1. Taxonomy (GTDB): domain Bacteria; phylum Pseudomonadota; class Alphaproteobacteria; order DSM-16000; family Inquilinaceae; genus JAAAOG01. The sequence goes on from JAAAOG010000023.1 coordinate 6,014, forward strand.
TCGGCGGCGGCAATACGGCGGTGGAGGAGGCGCTCTACCTCACCAACCATGCCAGCCATGTCACGCTGATCCACCGCCGCGACACGCTGCGGGCCGAGCGCATCCTGCAGGACCGGCTGTTCCGCAATCCGAAAATCTCGGTGGTCTGGAACTGCGTCGTCGAGGAGATCCTGGGCACGGACGGCCGCGACGGCCCGCCCCAGGTCACCGGCCTGGCGCTGCGCAACCGTCAGACCGGCGCCCCGGACAGGCTGGATGTCGACGGCGTCTTCATCGCCATCGGCCACGACCCGGCGACCGCGCTGTTCCGCGGCAAGGTGGCCATGGACGAGGAGGGCTATATCCTCACCGGGCCCGATTCGACCGCCACCAATGTCCCCGGCGTCTTCGCCGCCGGGGACGTCAAGGACAAGGTCTTTCGCCAGGCCGTGACCGCCGCCGGCATGGGCTGCATGGCGGCGCTGGAGGCCGAACGCTTCCTCGCCGAGCACGAGGACAAGGCGCCGGCCGCGGAAATCATCGACGGCACCATCCCCGATACGCCGCAGATTGCTGCACGTGCGTAAAATCCGTCCGCCCGGGTCCGTCGAAAGGGCGGGCAAACGCCGCTTTGTCATGTATAATCGGCGGTGTTCGAGCGGAGGCGTCGGCCATGATGGATTGGGATAAGCTGCGCGTCTTCCATGCGGTCGCCGAGGCGGGCAGCTTCACCCATGCCGGCGAAAAGCTGAACCTCAGCCAGTCGGCGGTCAGCCGGCAGATTTCGGCGCTGGAGGAGAGCCTCGATGTGCCGCTCTTCCACCGCCATGCCCGCGGCCTGATCCCGACCGAGCAGGGCGAGCTGCTGTTCAAGACGGCGCGCGACATCTTCGCCAAGCTGGCGACCACCGAGCAGCTGCTGATCGAGAGCAAGGAAAAGGCGCGCGGGCCGCTGAAGGTCAGCACCACCGTCGCCTTCGGCACCACCTGGCTGGCACCGCGGGTGCGGGAATTTCTGCAGCTCTATCCGGAAGTCACGCTGACCCTGCACATCGACGACCAGGAAGTCGATCTCGGCATGCGGGAGGCCGATATCGCCGTGCGCGTGACCAAGCCGCGCCAGCCCGACCTGATCCAGCGCCATCTGCTGACCATCCGCTTCCACATCTACGGCTCGGCCGACTATCTCAAGCGCCGCGGCACGCCGGAGACGCTCGACGACCTCAAGGACCACGACCTGATCATCTTCGGCACCGACAGCCGGCCGCCGATCGGCCAGATCAACTGGATCATGGATGTCGGCGACCCGAAGCCCGGCGAGCGCACCGCGGTGCTCCGCGTCAACAATCAGTACGCGATTTTCCGGGCGGTGCGCAGCGGTCTGGGCCTTGCCATGCTGCCGGACTACATGGTCGACCCGGACCTCAACGCCAATGTCGTGCGGGTGCTGCCGGAAGTGGAGGCGCCGCCGACCGAAGCCTTCTTCGTCTATCCCGAAGAGCTGCGCCATTCCAAGCGCATCTCCGCCTTCCGCGACTTCCTCCTCCGCAAGGTCGCCGAAGGCCGGTTCTAAGAGGCGTTTCGCCTACGCCAAAGCGACGTCCCGGTTGACCTCCGAGGCGAGAGCGGTGAGGTAACGCGTGAGGGTTTCGGGCGAGCACTGCCGGAAACGCCCACGCAGGATATCGGCAAGCTCGGCTTCCGGAATCCCGATATGCCGGGCGGCCTCGCCATTGCAGAGGCCAAGCGACTCGATCCGATCGGCCAGACGGCTGACCAGCTGCGCCTTCAGCAACTGAATGTCGGCATCCGGCAAACCCAGATCGGCATAGACGTTTGTCGTGCCATGGATGATGTCGTCCATTGTTGCGGTCATTATGGGTTGCCTCCTCGCCGCCGACGGTGGTCAATTTCCGCAGAACGCAAGCGTTGTCTCACCAGATCGATATCGGCCTTCATCGTCGCAATCCCTTTTTTGCTTTTCTTCTGGAACGCATGGAGAACATAAACCTCATCCTCAAACCGGACGGTATAAATCGTTCGGTAGGTTTCACCTTTCCAGTCTTCCGCAATCGCGAGAACCGACCCGCCGTCAAAGCCTTTCAGAGGCTTGGCATTGTGCGGGTGTTTTCCTGCTTGAACGCGGAAGAGTGCATATCCCATCCGATCCTGAACATCGGCAGGAAATTGTTTAAAGTCTTTCTTGCTGGACCCGACCCAGTGAACAGCCCTTATCATGGCCGACAGCATCGTGCTTTCGATCCGTATGCAATACCGGGAGAAACCAGGATATTCTGTATCGTGAGAATGGTCCATGGCCCTGACTGACGCGCAGCTTGAACGCTATGCCCGGCAGGTGGTGTTGCCGGAGATCGATGAGGCCGGGCAGGAGACGTTGCTGGCCGCCCGGGTGCTGGTGGTCGGGGCCGGCGGGCTCGGCTCGCCTTTGCTGCTCTACCTCGCCGCCGCCGGGGTCGGAACGCTGGGCATCGTCGATGACGACCGGGTCGACTTGACGAATCTGCAACGCCAGGTCATCCACAGCATGGCCGATCTCGGCCGTCCCAAGGTTGAGAGCGCTGCCGACCGGCTGAGGGCGCTCAACCCCGACGTGACGGTCGCGCCGCACGCCGTCCGCCTCACGGCAGACAATGCAGCAGAGCTGATCGCCGGCTATGACCTCGTCGCCGACGGCAGCGACAATGCGGAGACCCGGTTCCTGGTGGCCGATACCTGCCATCGTGCGCAGACGCCGCTGGTGACGGCTGCCCTGCTCGGTTTCGACGGCCAGCTGACGACGGTGCGCGGCTTCGAGGGCGGGGACAAGCCCTGCTATCGCTGCATCATGGGCGCGCCGCCCCCGCCCGAGGCCCGGCCGACCTGCGAGGAGGCCGGGGTGCTGGGCGCGCTCGCCGGACTCCTGGGATCGCTGCAGGCGCTGGAAGTGATCAAGGAACTGCTCGGCTTCGGCCATGGGCTGGCCGGCCGGCTCCTGCTGCTCGACGCCTTGACCTATACCTACAGAATCGTCCGGGTCTCCCGCGACCCCGCCTGCCCATTCTGCCACTGATCACTAACCTCTGCACGGAACCGACCTCTGCACGGAAATGAGCCCCCGAACTCTGCTGACCCGGCGTGATGCCCTTGCCGGAGCCATGCTGGCCGGTCTTGCCGCGGCGCCGGCGATATCCCCGATGCGAGCGGCTTGGGCCGGCGCGGCACGGCGCTCCCCCATCCCCGAGCCTACGGGCGTGCTGATCACCCGCTGGCGGCAGGACCCCTTCGCGCTCGGGTCCTATTCCTTCCTCGGCCGCGGAGCTCAGCCCGCCGATCGCGTCGCCCTGGGGGAGCCGGTCGGCCGCACCCTGTTCTTTGCCGGCGAGGCCGCGAACCGCCGCTATCCCGGGACCGTGCACGGCGCCTACCTCTCCGGCCAGCAGGCGGCCGAGCACCTCGCCGAGACCGGCGCGCGTTCCGTGGCCATCGTCGGCGCCGGAATAGCGGGGCTGCGGGCGGCGCAAATCCTGGCCGGGCACGGTGTGCGCTGCACGATCCTGGAGGCGCGAAACCGGATCGGGGGGCGGATCTGGACCAACCGGGCTCTGGGCCCGCCGATCGATCTCGGCGCCTCGTGGATCCATGGAACCAGGGGCAACCCGCTGACGCGCCTCGCGGACGAAGCCGGCGCCGAGATCGAAGAGACGGATTTCGAGGCCTACCGCCTCTATGACCAGGCGGGCCGGATCTTGCGTTGGAGCGAAACGCCGGAATCCTTCCGCGATGTCGTGGAAATCGAGCATCTCTACGGCGCCGACCTCGCCGATCTGTCCGACGACGCCGTCGAAGAGGGCGAGGGCTTCGGTGGGTCGGAGGTCATTTTTCCGGGCGGCTACGATCAACTGTTCGCGGTGCTGGACAGCCCCTGCGAGTTGCGGCCGGCATCGCCGGTCACTGCGATCGCCTATGACGATGACGGCGTCGCGCTGACGGTTTCCGGCGGCAGGGTCAGCGCCGATGCGGCTCTGGTCACGGTTCCGCTCGGCGTGCTCAAGGCGGGCTCGATCGCCTTCGCGCCGGCTCTGCCGGCCCGCAAGCGGGCGGCGGTCGCCCGTCTCGGCATGGGCCTGTTGAACAAGGTGTGCCTGCGCTTCGACAGGATGTTCTGGGACCGGGAGGCCGTATGGATCGGCTATGTCGGCCCCGAACGCGGCCGCTTCGCCGCCTGGCTCAATCTGGCACCCTTTGTCGGCCAGCCGGTGCTGGTGGCCTTCAATTCCGGCCGCGCGGCCGCAGCGATCGAGGCGATGCGCGACGACGCGATTCTTGCCGAAGCGATGGCCGTCCTAGGCGCCATGTACGGAGCCGGATAACCGTCTATCCGAAAGAGAGCCGGCCGAAAGAGAGCCGGACTGCCGGCTCTGCGGGATCGGGGGCTGAATAGTCTTCATAGGATTATGGGGTTATACCTCGGAGTCATGGTCGATATTTCGATCCAAACCTGCGGCGCTACGTGATACCGTCTGATTGGTTCACGCAATTGAGAGGACTCTGTGATGGAGCGGGAACAGCGCGCCATCGACGGATCGGGCAACAACAGGGCGGACGCGACGCTGAACCAGGCCGGCACCACGGTGCTGCGCATCGCGCCGGTCGCCTATGACGACGACGTCGACGACCTGGCCGATGACGGGCGGCCGAACCCGCGTGACGTCAGCAATGCCGTCGTCGCCCAGCCGGAAGAGATCCTCACCCAGACGCCGCAGCGCCTGAGCGACCTGTTCACGATCTGGGGCCAGTTCATCGCTCACGACACCGACCTGGTGCTCGACACGGGCGGGGAATTCGCGCCGATCCCGGTCGGACCCGACGATCCTTTCGCCGCCCCCATTCCCTTCGAGCGCTCGAATTTCGACCCGGAGACCGGCACCGGTCCCGACAATCCCCGCGAGCAGATCAACAGCGTCACCGGCTGGATCGACGGCTCGATGATCTACGGCTCGGACGACGAGCGCGCGGAATTCCTCCGGGCCGGCGATGGGCGACTGAAGACCAGCGCCGGGGACCTGCTGCCGTTCAACGACGGCAGCCTGGAGAATCTCGGCCCCGGGGGCGACAGCGGCTATATCGCCGGCGACATCCGGGCCCGCGAGAACCTTGGCCTGACCACCCTGCACACGCTGTTCGTGCGCGAGCACAATTGGCAGGTCGGGCAGCTGGCGGAAGAGCATCCGGACTGGGACGCCAACCGCCTGTTCGACGAGGCGCGGCTGCGGGTCGAGGCGGAGATCCAGCACATCACCTTCGATGAATTTCTGCCGCAGCTGCTCGGGCCGGACGCCATTGACCCCTATGCCGGCTATGACCCGGATGTCGACCCGCGCATCAGCCAGTCCTTCCTGAGCGCCGCCTTCCGCATCGGCCACACACTGATCTCCAGCACGATCAACCGGGTGGAGGAGGACGGCAGTGACTCGCCCTTCGGCCATCTGACGGTCCGTGAGGCTTTCTTCACCGCCGAGACCACCCTCGGTGAGGAAGGTGGCATCGGCGCGCCGTTGCGCGGCCTTGCGGTCGGCGCGGCCCAGGCGCTCGATACCAAAGTGGTGGAAGATCTGCGCAGCTTTCTGGTGGCGCCCGACGGCAGCCTGGGCTTGGACCTGGCGGCGCTCAACATACAGCGCGGCCGCGACCACGGCCTGCCGCCCTACAATGAGGTGCGGGAGGCATTCGGGCTGCCGCCGGCCGCCGACTTTGCCGACATCACCTCGGATGACGATGTCGCCGCCGATCTGGCCGCGGTCTATGGCAACGTCGACGTGCTGGATTTGTGGGTCGGCGGCCTGGCCGAGGATGCGGCCGACGGGGCCCTGGTCGGTCCACTTTTTCAGGCGATCCTGGCCGACCAGTTCACCCGGCTGCGCGACGGCGACCGCCTCTGGGCGGAGGGCCGGCTCGACGAGGCGCTGCTTGCGGAGATCGAAAGCACCAGCCTCGCCGATATCATCCGCCGCAACACCGAAGTCGCGGACATTCAGGATGATGTGTTCCTCGCCTACAACCGCGTCGCCGATGTGAACGGCGATGGCATGACGGTCGCCGGCATGCGGGCGCGCGATCTGATGATCGCGCATCCGGACGGCTCGGTGATGGAAGGCGACGACGGCGACGACCAGCTGGAGGGCAAAGCCGGCGTCGACATTGCCCTCTACGACGCGCCCTTCGCCGACGCGGCGATCGACCGCCGGCCCGGCGAGACCCTGGTCGTTCTGGGCGAGGATACGGACATGCTGCGCGGCATGGACCTTCTGGCCTTTGCCGACGGCTTCACCCTCGCCCGTTCCGGCGAAAAGGGCGACAAGCCGCTCGACGCCCCCTTCTACCTCGCGGCCAATCCCGACGTCGCCGCGGCGGTGGCGGCCGGCCAGCTGACCGCCGGGGAGCATTTCGACCGGCACGGCGCGGCCGAAGGCCGCGATCCCAACCCGCTCTTCGACACCGACGGCTATCTCGCCGGCAATCCCGACGTGGCGGCCGCGGTCGACGCCGGCCTGACCGACGCCTGGACCCATTACTTCACCCATGGCTGGGGGGAAGGACGCGACCCCTCGGCCCGGTTCGACTCCTCCGACTACATGGCGCGGTATCCCGACGTGGCGGCCGCAGACGTCGACCCGATGAGCCATTTCCTGGCCTTCGGGGCGGATGAGGGGCGGCTGGCGACGATGACGGCCGACCTGTTCTGAGCGGGCGGCGGAAGCCCGGCCCCGTGCGGCCCGGCTTTCCGGGCCTTCCCGGCCGCAGCGCCCCGGGCCGTCCCCTTGCACCGTCAGGGACATAGCCCCATTTCCCCACACAACGAGGTCGTCAGTGCAGGCGGCCGCTGCCCCTTTGGAGGGGATCGCGGCGGCGCCTCTCGCGGGGCTGCCGCGCATCCGCCACAACATGGAAAGAGGGACCGATGGGAAAGGTAATCGGCATCGATTTGGGGACCACCAACTCCTGCGTCGCCGTAATGGAAGGGTCGCAGGCGAAAGTACTGGAAAATGTCGAAGGGACGCGGACGACGCCGTCGATTGTCGCGTTCTCCGATTCGGGTGAGCGTCTGGTCGGCCAGCCGGCCAAGCGGCAGGCGGTGACCAACCCGGAAAACACCATCTTCGCAATCAAGCGCCTGATCGGCCGCCGGTTCGAGGATCCCATGACCAAGAAGGACATGGGGCTCGTGCCGTACAAGATCGTCCGCGCCGACAATGGCGACGCCTGGGTCGAGGCCCAGGGCGAGAATTATGCGCCGTCACAGATCAGCGCCTTCATTCTGCAGAAGATGAAGGAAACGGCCGAGTCGTATCTGGGCGAGTCGGTCACCCAGGCGGTGATCACCGTGCCGGCCTATTTCAACGACAGCCAGCGCCAGGCCACCAAGGATGCCGGCCACATCGCCGGTCTGGAGGTGCTGCGCATCATCAACGAGCCGACTGCGGCCTCGCTCGCCTACGGGCTGGAGAAAAAGGGCAGCGGCACCATTGCGGTCTTCGACCTCGGCGGCGGCACCTTCGACATCTCCGTGCTGGAGATCGGCGAGGGGGTGTTCGAGGTGAAGTCGACCAATGGCGACACCTTCCTCGGCGGCGAGGACTTCGACGCCAAGATCATCGAATATCTGGCCAGCGAGTTTAAGCGCGAGAACGGCATCGACCTGCGCCAGGACCGCCTCGCCCTGCAGCGCCTGAAGGAGGCGTCGGAGAAGGCGAAGATCGAGCTCAGCTCGGCCGTGCAGACCGACGTCAACCTGCCGTTCATCACGGCCGACCAGACCGGCCCGAAGCACCTGAACATCAAGCTGACCCGCTCGAAGCTGGAACAGCTGGTCGAAGAGCTGGTGCAGCGGACGATCGGGCCGTGCAGGGCGGCGCTGAAGGATGCCGGGCTGAAGCCGTCGGAGATCGACGAGGTCATCCTGGTCGGCGGCATGACCCGCATGCCGAAGGTCATCGAGACGGTGAAGAACTTCTTCGGCAAGGAGCCGCATCGCGGCGTCAATCCGGACGAAGTCGTCGCCATTGGCGCCGCCATCCAGGCCGGCGTGCTGAAGGGCGAGGTGAAGGACGTCCTGCTGCTCGACGTCACGCCGCTGTCGCTCGGCATCGAGACGCTGGGCGGCGTGTTCACCCGGCTGATCGACCGGAACACGACCATCCCGACCAAGAAGGGTCAGGTCTTCTCGACCGCCGAGGACAACCAGACGGCCGTGACCATCCGCGTCTTCCAGGGCGAGCGCGAAATGGCGGCGGACAACAAGATGCTCGGCCAGTTCGACCTTGTCGGGATCCCGCCGGCACCGCGCGGCGTGCCGCAGGTCGAGGTCACCTTCGACATCGACGCCAACGGCATCGTCAATGTCTCGGCCAAGGACAAGGCGACCAACAAGGAGCAGGCGATCCGCATCCAGGCCTCGGGCGGCCTGTCCAGCGACGACATCGACCAGATGGTCAAGGATGCCGAGGCCCACTCGCAGGAGGACAAGAAGCGCCGCGAGCTGGCCGAAGCCCGCAACCACGCCGACAGCCTGGTCCACACCTCCGAGCAGCAGCTGAAGGAGTATGGCGAGCGCCTGTCCGCCTCCGACAGGCAGGAGGTGGAGACCGCGGTCAGCGAGCTCCGCGATGCTTTGGCCGGTGAGGACCTGGAGCAGATCAAGAGCAAGACCGAGGCGCTGACCCAGGCGGCCATGAAGATCGGTCAGGCCATGTACCAGGCCCAGCAGGAAGGCGAGGGCCCGACCGGTGGCGGCGAAGCCGGCGGCGGCGGAGCCGGGGCCGGCGGCGGCCAGGAAGGCGTCGTCGACGCCGATTTCGAGGAGGTCGACGACGACAAGAAGAGCCGCTCGGCCTGACGCGGCCCGAGCCGCATCACCGGCGTGATCAGATGTAATCCGCGTGCGGCCGGCCCCTGGGGTTCCCGAGGGCCGGCCTGCGCGTTGGGCCTAGAGACAAGCAACCGGACGCAGTGAGCCGGGCCCACTGAACGAACCGGCGCAACCCAAAAAATTCTGGAACGGCAATGGCCAAACGGGACTATTACGAGATACTCGGCGTCGCCCGCAGTGCCGGCGGCGATGAAATCAAAAAGGCCTATCGCAAACTGGCGATGACTCATCACCCGGACCGCAATCCGGGCAATACCGAGTCCGAGGTCAAGTTCAAGGAAATCAACGAGGCCTATGACGTCCTGAAGGACGACCAGAAACGCGCCGCCTATGACCGCTTCGGCCATGCCGCCTTCGAAGGCGGGCAGGCCGGCCCCGGGGCCCGTCCCGGCGGTTTCGAATTCGGCTTCGGCGCCGGTTTCGCCGACATTTTCGACGAGATGTTCGGCGAGTTCATGGGCCGCGGCGGGCGTGGCGGCCGGGGCCCCGGCGGTCGCGGCTCCGATCTGCGCTACAATCTCGAAATCACCCTGGAAGAGGCGTTTGCCGGCAAGCAGGCGACCATCCGGGTGCCCTCCTCGGCCGTCTGTGACAGCTGCAACGGCAGCGGCGCCGAACCCGGCACCAAACCGGAGACCTGCCCGACCTGCCGCGGCCTCGGCAAGACGCGCACCCAGCAGGGCTTCTTCACCATCGAGCGCACCTGCTCGACCTGCGGCGGCGGCGGGCGGGTGATCGGCAGCCCCTGCAAGGCCTGCAGCGGCGCCGGCCGGGTGCGCCGCGAGCGGACCCTCAACGTCAACATCCCCGCCGGGGTGGCCGACGGCAACCGCATCCGGCTGGAAGGCGAGGGCGAGGCCGGGCTGCGCAACGCCCCGCCGGGCGACCTCTACATCTTCCTGTCCGTGCAGCCGCACCGCATCTTCCAGCGCGACGGCGCCGATATCCAGTGCAAGGTGCCGATCCCCATGGCGCAGGCGTCGCTGGGCGGCAATGTCGAGGTGCCGACCATCGACGGCAACAAGGCCAAGATCAGCATCCCGGCCGGCACCCAGTCGGGCGCCGTCTTCCGCCTGCGCAACAAGGGCATGTCGGTGCTCGGCTCCTCCTCGCGCGGCGACATGCATGTCCAGGTGCAGGTCGAAACCCCGGTCAACCTGACCCGGCGCCAGCGCGAACTCCTGGAGGAATTCGCCCGCGAAGGCGGCGAGGACGTCTCCAGCCCCGAAAGCCACGGCTTCTTCCACCGCGTCAAGGAATTCCTCGACGAACTCTCCGGCAAGGAATAGCGGGCTGTCGGCTGATTTTTCGCGCATGCGAAGAGGCGCCTGCCAACCGACTATTGCCAGCCGTTGCTGGGTGACGTGTGCCCAGGAGTGGCGTAAGGTCGATTATTCGCCGGCCGCGGGGCCGGCGAAGCTTGCAGACCGGGCCACGGGACCTTTGAACGATGATCCGGCGGATTTCCGCCCTTAACTACAAAAGCCTGCGATACATCGATGTTGAGCTGCAGGACTTTCACCTCCTCGTCGGCCCCAACGCCAGCGGCAAATCAACGTTCCTGGATGTGGTGAATTTCGCCAGCGATTTGTTGACCGATGGCCTTGAAACTGCCCTGTCGAAACGGTCGCCCAACATCTACAATCTCGTCTGGTTGGAGTCTGGAACGGAGTTCCAAATTGCCATCGAAGTCGAGCTGTCTACGGCTCTCAAGACAATGTTGGCAGGCTCACAAGGCGAGGCAAACGTCAAGAACCCTGGAACATCTTATGACAGGGCGCGGTATGAATTGACTATCGGTCTTGACCAGTCTCGCCGAAGCGTCATTCTGCACGAGTTGCTGATATTACAGGCAAGTTTGCGCAGGCGGCAAGAACCAGCCCAAAGAGAAATGTTCCCCGCGCCGCCGCGCCCAAAGCCTTCGATTGTCTTTTCGGGTCGAAAACCGTCTGACCGGGGAGCAAAAACTATCGTCAAAAAGACCGATACCGGTAATGATTATTTTCATTCGGAGTTAACCAAATGGAACATACAGTTCCGGTTTGGGCCCGAAAGGCCGGCTCTTGTAAATGTTCCGGAAGACGAAACCAAATTCCCTGTTTCGCTCTGGTTCCGAAAACTTTTGAAGGACGGTGTCGATTTCCTTCTTCTAAACAGCGCGGCGATGCGGCGGGCTTCACCGCCTGGGAGCCCAAGCGAGTTCCGGCCGGACGGGTCGAACCTTCCATTCGCCGTTGAAAATCTGCGGAACACAAGGCCGGATTTGTACAAGCTGTGGATCGAGCATCTCCGCACCGCCCTGCCGGATATCGAGACAATTGAAACCCTTGAGCGGCCGG
>JAAAOG010000081.1 GCA_009909005.1 Alphaproteobacteria bacterium
CCACAGCGCGAAGGCGACGGCCTCGCCCTTGTCCATGGCGATGAGAACACCGGTATGCCGGCCCTGGATCTTCCCCTTGTATGGGGCATATTCCTGGAAGACGCGGTTCATGATCGCCGTGCCGCGCGTATCGGTGAGCAGCTCGCCCTGGTAGCCGATCAGGCCGCGTGTCGGCGCATGAAACACCATGCGCGTGCGCCCGGCGCCCGACGGCTTCATCTCCATGAGATCGCCCTTGCGTTCCGACAGTTTCTGCACGACCGCGCCGGAATGCTCATCATCGACATCGATGACCACTTCCTCGACGGGCTCCAGCCTTTCGCCCGTGTCCGGGTCGTCCTGGAAAACCACCTGCGGGCGCGAGACGCCCAGTTCGAAGCCTTCCCGGCGCATGGTCTCGATCAGAACGGCAAGCTGGAGCTCGCCCCGGCCGGACACGATGAAGGCCTCGGCTTCCGCTGAACGCTCGACCTTCAGCGCGACATTGCCCTCGGCTTCCTTCACGAGCCGGTCCCAGATCAGGCGCGAGGTGACCTTGGAGCCTTCGGTGCCGGCCAGCGGGCTGTCATTGACGCGGAAGGTCATGGAGATGGTCGGCGGGTCAATGGGCTGGGCGGCGATGGGCTCGCTTACGGACGGATCGCAGAGCGTGTCGGCGACATTGGCCTTGGAAAGCCCGGCCAGCGAGACGATGTCGCCCGCCTCGGCGCATTCGATCGGCGTGCGCTCCAGTCCGCGAAAGGCGAGCACCTTGGAGGTCCGCCCCTGCTCGACCAGCGAGCCGTCCCGGCCGAGCGCCTTGATCGTCTGGTTCGGCCTGACCGTCCCGCTGGCCACGCGGCCGGTGAGAATGCGGCCCAGGAAATTGTCCGCGGAAATCGTTGTGGCGAGCAGGCGGAACGCGCCTTCATCCACTTGCGGGGCCGGAACATGCGCGATGACACGATCGAACAGCGCCGACATATCGCTCGCCGGGGTTTCATACGCCTCGGCCATCCAGCCTTCCTTGGCCGAACCATAGAGAATCGGGAAGTCGAGCTGGTCGTCGCTGGCGTCGAGATTGGCGAACAGGTCGAAGACTTCATCGATGACTTCGTCGGGCCGGCTGTCCGGCTTGTCGATCTTGTTGACCGCAACGATCGGGTGAAGGCCCACTTTCAGCGCCTTGCCGACCACGAATTTTGTCTGCGGCATCGGCCCTTCGGCGGCATCGACCAGAACGATGGCGCCGTCCACCATGTGCAGGATGCGCTCCACCTCGCCGCCGAAATCGGCGTGGCCGGGCGTGTCGACGATATTGATCCGCGTGTCTCCCCAGACCACGCTGGTCGTTTTGGCAAGGATCGTGATCCCCCGCTCGCGTTCGAGATCATTGGAGTCCATCGCCCGTTCATCGATGCGCGCATTCTCGCGGAACGTGCCTGACTGTTTGAGCAATTCATCGACGAGTGTCGTCTTGCCATGATCGACATGGGCGATGATCGCGATATTGCGCAGGGAAGTGGGCTCGGACATGTATCGGCTTTCAGGTGGAAGGGGGCAGGTGCTGGCGCGCACATACACGCGCTGGCCGGGCTTGGCCATGGCCGGCGCTGTGCAGCCGGGGCTTGGCCCCATGGCAATATGCACCTACTCCGTGCGGGCCGGGCGCGTCTCGCTGCCTGGCTGCAAGTTTCAAGGGAGAATGCCCCCATGCGCCTTATTGCCTGTTTGCCGGCCATGCTTGCCCTGGTTGCGCCGCAGGCCACGGCCGGGCCCGGTTTCTTTGCCGATTTCGCTGTGTCGTCCACGCTGATCGATCGGGGCGAGCAACTGGGCCGCGAGACGCTGGAGGCGAGCGCAGGTCTCGAAATCCCGCTCGGCGAGGCCGCCGCCTATGGCGCGGTCTACCGGATCACGCCCCTGGGCGGTGACGGGCCCGCCTTTGACGAGGAAGTGGACTATACGCTCGGCCTTGCCTGGAAAGGGGAAGGCTACAGCGCGGATGTCTCGGCCAACTGGCTGACCTATCCCGGCTCGGCGGCCGGGGAGAGCCTGGAGCTTGCCGGCGAAGTCTCGCTGCGCAGCGCTTTCTCGCCGACACTGGCCGGTTTCTATGATGCCGATCTGGACGATTGGGGGCTGGAAGTGACGGCTGGCCCGGAATGGCGGGCCGGCGACTGGGACTTTTACGCGGTTGGCCGGCTGGGTTTCGTTGACCCGGCTGCCGATGGCGCGCCGAACCGAACCTATGGCGGCTTCGAGGCTGGGACCTCGAGGGCGCTGACAGACCGGGTCGAAATGGGCGGTTATGTGCGGGCCGAGGCCGCTGACGAGCCGGCATTCGTGGACAGGATATCGGCCGGGTCTGTTGCCGGCCTGGTCGATACCGGCCTGGCGGCGGGCATGAGACTGTCATTGACAGGCTGACATAGGCCGGCGCGCCGGCTTCATGCCCGTCCGCATAGCTTCGGGCACCATCGGGGGGTCCCCCGCTGCTTGTGTGCTGATTCCTTTCTGCTGGCAGCAGGAGGAAGCGCGATGGTAGCGGCGGTTCGGTTACGGTCAGATCATGATGGCGCGCGGCTCAGGCGTCTGGCACGGGCGTCAAAGGATGCAGGCCAGACCCGGCGGCTTCTGGCGCTGGCGGCGGTTTACGATGGTGAGAGCCGGAGCGCGGCGGCCAGGATCGGCGGGGTCACTCTTCAAAGCATCCGCGCCTCTTGTGATCCGCTTCAACGCTGAAGGGCCGGACGGCCTGATCGACCGCAAGGCACCGGGTCCGGCCACGAGGCTGAATGATGACCAGCGCCGGGCCCTGAAGGACTGCGTCGAGCAGGGGCCGATCCCGGCGGCCCACGGCGTGGTGCGCTGGCGGCCCATGTGACCTGGCCCAGTGGCTCTTTGAGGAATTTGGCGTCTCGCTCGACCAGACGACGGTCAGCCGCGAGCTCAAGGCGATGGGCTACGCCAAGCTCTCGGCTC
>JAAAOG010000153.1 GCA_009909005.1 Alphaproteobacteria bacterium
TTGCCGAGTGCTCCGTCTCCTCGCGCCATCCTGGCCTGCGCAGCTGGACTCATTTCGCCCAAAAGCCCATTGCATACCTAACGCTAACTGAGCCAAATTCTTACACTAATACTAGGCTATTGCCGGGCGTCAGGGCAAAAAGAAAAGAATAAGAGGGCACCCATTTGAATCTTGTGTCAGAACCGGCATTTCACGTCGCCCACAGTCGGATGCCGGCCAGCTTTTTTGTGGTTGGTGAACGTTGCTCCGGCACCAACTTTCTTCAGGCGTTGATCGAAGAGAATCTGGACCTGTTTGTGACTTACGAATATGGATGGAAACACGCTTTTCCGAGTTTTCCGGCAGTCTCGGCGGAGACGATTGCCTTTGTGATCTTCCGCAACGCCATCGATTGGGTGCGAAGCCTGTATGGCAGACCCTGGCATGCGAGCCCCCTGATCAAAGAGATGTCTTTCCGGGACTTCCTGCGTTGCCGATGGGACGCGGTCGTCGATGCCGCCGTGCATTTCGCCCTGCCCGACGGGGATCCGCGCGTCGGTGAGGTCCTCCAATATGACCGTCATCCGATCACGGGCAGAGCGTTCCCGGACATCCTGGAGCTTCGCAACCAGAAGATGGCAGCGCATCTGGGAATGTGGAACCGCGACATCAATGTCGTCCTTTGCACGCATGAGTATATTTCGCGAAACCCCGAGACATTTGTCAAACAGGTGGCTGAGGCTTTCAAGCTTTCCGTCTCCAGCCCGTTTAATATTCCAAAAGGACATTTTGGCTGGCCATGGCCGAAAGAAATACGGGACGTCACCCTTCCGCCGGCCGCGCTGGACCCCGAAGACAGGGCTTATGTGATGTCGCGGCTCGACCTGGAACAGGAGGCCCGCGTCGGCTATTATTATTGACGATTTGCCTTTTTCAGAGCAGGATTTTTTCCGGTACGACCAACCTGTTGTTTTTATCAAGCCTCAAGCGCCTAAAGTACGCTATTTGGTCATTCCCGCGAAAGCGGGAATCCAGTCGGCCCCGCCGCTGTCTGGATGCCCGCCCCCCGCCTACGCGGGCGCAAGCTGCGCGGGCATGACACACCAAGTCGCTGTACCGAAAACAAATGAATAAGCAACTTTTGTCAGTCCCGCGGAAGCGGGACTCCACGTTTTTCCGAGGTTTCCTGGATGCCCGCCCCCCGCCTACGCGGGCGCAAGCTTCGCGGGCATGACGCTTTAAGTGGCCACCCGAAACAAATGAATAGGCCATTCTCACCCTTTCAAGGGTCGAACGTTGGCGCCTGAGCAGGGACATAAATCTCGTCCATGCCGATAGTGTCCATGAGCTCATAGCCATGCCCGGCCATCAGGCGTGCGATCCGCGGGCTGCCCGCATTGTTCTCGATGCTCCAGACTCGGACCGGAATGCGACCGAAGGGGAAGCTCTCCAGGACACGCAGCTCCGCGCCCTCGACGTCGAGGGACAGGTAATCGACCGCCGGAATGCCGGCCTCGTCGAGGATCTCTCCCAGCGGCCGGACCGCAAGACGCAGGATCCGTTCGCGATGGGCGGGATGCGCGCGCACCCGGTCCAGAAGCGCGGGGTTGTAGCTGTCCAGAATGCCGCTCATGGCTGTGTGACCCGCAAGGACTACGAGATAATCCATGTCTTCGCTCTTCGCACCGACGGCCCGCTCGATGCACGGTGCCCTGCGATTGTTGCGAGCAGCGGCAGCGAGGCCGGGGGACGCCTCGATCAGAAGGCCGTCCCAGCCGCGATGGATTTCAAGGAAGGCGGTGTTGGAGTGAACAAGACCGTCATAGGCGCCGACCTCCACGAAAACCCCGTTTCGCGCCCCGCCGAAGACCCGGGCATCGAGAAACCGGTCCTGTCCGGACTGGCTGAAATAGCGGTCATATCGGCCGTTGCGACGCGCCGCCTCCCACAGGTTTTGGAGGTGGGGGCCCCGCGCCGGACCGCCCACGACGGCAAGGCTCTCATCAAAGGCGTCGGTCATAGGGCCGTCATCCCTTCCGCGCGATCGACCAGCCGGTCAGTGCGCCAGAGGACCGGCCCCGTGTCCAGACATCGACTCGCCGACGAAAGGGCTCGACAGGCAGGAATGGCTTCTGCCATGGCTTGCGACATGCCGGATTCTGCAAAATCCCTGTGCGACATGGCCTATCGCGCCTTCGGGCGGGCGGATTTCGCGACGGCGCGCGCGCTGGCCGATGCGTGCCTGGAACTCGATCCGGGTTTCGCAGACGGCTGGCGGCTGCTGGCCGAGGCGCACACCCGGATGGGGCAGCCTTCCGCGGCCATCGGCTGCCTCCGGCGTCTCCTGCAGGGTGCGCCCGACGATCCTGATGCGCTGGCAGCGCTCGGGCGCACCTATCTGGACCTGGGACGGGCGGAGGAGGCACGCGATGTCGCAGAGCGCGCCTGCGCGGCGGCGCCCGGCGATCCCGCTCCGGCCTGCCTTCTCGCGCTCGCCCTGTCCCGCTGCGGCGACCGGCCCAAGGCGCAGGAGGCATTCGAGCACGTCCTGGCGCTCGATCCTGACCACGCCATTGCTCCCTTCGAACTCGCCATGCTCCACCTGTCCAACCGGGCGTTCGGTCTCGGCTGGCCGCTTTACGAACGCCGTCATGTCCTCGACCCGGCCTTCCTGCCTTTGGACGGCATTCCCCGCTGGACGGGGCCGTCTCCCGAAGGCCGCAAGCTTCTGGTCACCCCGGAGGGCGGCTATGGCGACATGATCTGGGCCGCACGGTTCCTGCCGGCCGTGCAGGCGCTCGGCGCCGAGGTCCACCTGCAGGTCGCGCCGGCGCTGGCAGCGCTGTTCTCGGACCTGGAGGGCGTCGACGCCTTTGCCGCATCCGCCGCCGACCCGGAGGCCTTCGACCTGTGGTGCCCGATGCTGTCCTTGCCGGGAAAGCTGGGCGTGACCGATCCCGCACGGCACCCGCCCGCCCGACTTCACGCCCGGCCGATGCCGGACGACCGGTTGACCCGGCTCCTCGATCGCGGTCGAGGCCGGCTGCGCGTCGGCATCATCTGGTCGGGCAGCGAGGATTACGGCAACAACCGGCACCGCGCGGCGCGGCTGACGGCGTTTCTTCCCCTCGCGGAACTGCCCTCGGTGCAGCTCTACAGCCTGCAGAAGGGGCCGCCGCGGGCGCAACTGGCCGAAAGCGGCGTCGGCAATCTGCTGATCGAGACCGATGATTGCGACTTTGCCGAGACCGCGGCGACCGTCCGGGCGCTCGATCTCGTGATCATGACCGACAGCGCGGTGGCCCATCTGGCCGGATCTCTCGGGACGCCGGTCTGGGTGCTGCTGGACGCCAATCCCTATTGGTATCATGGGATTTCGGGAGAGGAGGCGGACTGGTACCCGTCGATGCGCTATTTCCGGCAGGATCGGCCCGGCGATTGGGCCGGCGTCATGGACCGCGTGGTCCGCGCCTTTACCGAACTTGCCGGCTGAATCCGGCACGCCGTTCATTGCCACTCTTGCGGCAGACGCCCGGACGCGAGAGGGTCGACCTTGGCTTCGTCCATTGGGAACGACCGGCATGAATGATACGGCGAAGGCGCCGAGAGGCCCCGACGACACATCCGACCTCTCCATCGACATGGCCTTCTCGGTCGAGGTGAGGCAGGCCGGCCAGAGCGAAAGCGGACCGGCGACCGTGGGCTGGCTGCTCGCCGACAAGGGCGCCGGCGTTCTCTTCGAGCCGCCCCGGCGTCTGAAGAGCGGCGCCGTGCAGCGCCGTCATGCCAAGAGCGCCGCCTCCTGCCCGTCGATGTACAGCCTGGAGAGCCGGCTGTTCGAGGTCCTCTGCCCCTTCGACATGACGCTGGAATACACGACGACGGATTTCGGGGACCCCGCCGTCAAGGATGCGCTCGGGCCGATGTCGGCCGTCCGTCCCGCCGTCATCGAAGACCTGATCATTGTCAGCCCCGAGACCGAATGGCGCCATCCGGAACGCCCGATCCTGCAAATCCGCCTGCCCTATGTCTTCGTCTCCGACGACCCCGTCTATCTGTGCCAGATGCCGCCGTTCCAGCACTACCAAGCCGAACCCTGGCCGGGCGTCGGCCTGATCGGACGATACCCGATCAACATCTGGCCGCGCACACTGTCCTGGGCTTTCGAGTGGCACGACATCGACAAGCCTCTGGTCCTGCGGCGGGGCGATCCGCTGTTCTACGTCCTGTTCGAGACGAGCCCCCAGAACCGGTCCATTCAGCTTGTCGAGGCTGAACCGACGGCTGACTTGATGGACTACCTGCACCAGATCGCCGGTGTCGTGAATTACGTCAACCAGACCTTCTCGCTCTTCAAGGCGGCCGAGGCCCGGCGCCCGCCCCGCCTCGTCAAGCCGCGGTGACGGCGATGGCCGGCCCAGCGAAGCCGGGCGCCGCAACGCCCCTCGTCCTCATGATCGCCATGCCGACGCGGGGCCATGTCACGACGGCGACCACAGTCTCGTTGATCAAGCTCACGCAGGCGCTGCAGGAGCGCGGGATCCCGTTCTCCGTCGTGACCTACCAGAGTCCCGACATCGTCATGTCGCGCAATCACCTGATGAGCGGCTTCCTGACGGACAGGGAGGCCAGCCACAGTCTCTGGATCGACGCCGATATGGTGTTCGAACCGGATGCCGTCTGGCGACTGCTGGCCGCCGGCGAAGACTTCGTCGCCGCCGCCTGCCCGCAGAAATTCTTCAATTGGGAGGCGTTGCGCAAGCTTGTGGAGGATGATCTGGCGCGCGCGGGGGAAGAGGCCGTTCCGACCGAGCGGCTGATCTCGCGCTCGCTGACCTACAACCTCCAGACCGAGGGCTTCCGCCACGAAGACTGGGTCCCCAAGCGACGGGCCGGATACATCACCGTTCCGGCCGTGGGCATGGGCCTGACATTGATCTCCCGCGCGGTGCCGCAAGCCATGGTGGATGCGGGCCTTGCGGCGAGCCGTCCCGGCATGGCGGCGCTGCCGGGACACAAGGGCCTGGAATGGCACGATTTCTTCGGGCACCGCGCGTCTGCGGACGGGCGCCTGATGTTTGCCGAGGACCAGAGCTTCTGCCATCGCTGGGTCGAGGGGTGCGGCGGCGACATCTGGCTCGACTGCGGCGCAACCATCGGTCATGTCGGCCCGGTTGTCTTTGAGGGGCGGTACGCGTACCGGGTCGACCGGGATTTCCCACCGGCGCCGACGACGAACCCCACGGGCACATGAGGGTTGCCGTCTCTGGTATAGTTGATATAATCTTTCGCAACTGCACTAGACGCGTGCGATGGCGGCTGCGGCGGAACGCCTGAAGGCATCGGCGCATGAGGGGTCGGAAACAATGGCACGGGACACGGGCGGACCGCCGAAGATCGACCGCGATGTCGCGGTGCTGAGCCGGGCATCGGACAGCCTGCGGCGGGGGGAACTGGCCGGAGCCCCGGAACTCCAATGTTTCGGGAATGGCTGCACGATCTACGGCGGCAGCGATGTCCGGTCCGTCGAGCGCCGCCTGGCGCACACGCCGAATGCGCCCCGCGTCATCACCATCACCGTCGTCGACCCCTGGACGCGAAAGCCCGTCTCGGTGACCTATGACCGCCAGACCAAGACTTATCTGGACAACACCCTCAAGCGCTGGCTCCGGGCGCCGGGCTGGATGAACAGCCAGATCCGGTGATTGCCTTCCGGCAGTGACCTCGTCGACCTTCGCCGCGCCGAGCAGAGAACGCCCGTCGATCCGCCAGCTTTTCCGCCTTTTGCTTATGGCCCGAGTTTGATGACATGATTAAAAGGGAGTGTCGTTCACAAGAGCTGCTCCCATGCCCCTGACCGGGACTCTTTCGCGCTATATCGGGCGGCAGTTTCTGATGCTGTTCGGGCTGATCCTGGCCGTGCTGCTCGGCGTCATCGTGCTGTTCGAGTTCATCGAGATGACCCGCCGCGCCGCCGACCGGCCGGAGGCGACCATCGGCATCACCCTGCAGCTGACCCTGTTCAAGCTGCCGAAAACGGTCGAGCTCCTGTTCCACTTCGCCATCCTGTTCAGCGCCATGATGCTGTTCTGGCGGCTGACCCGCAGCCATGAGCTGGTGGTCGCGCGCTCGGTCGGCGTCTCGGCCTGGCAGTTCCTCACCCCCGTGGTGCTGCTGGCGGCGGTCATCGGCGTCGTCAAGGTCGCCCTGGTCAACCCGATCGGCGCGGCGATGTTCGAGCGCTATGACGAGCTGACCGAGCGCTATCTCTACAGTCCCGGCAGCAGCATTCTGGAGCTGTCGCGCTCCGGCCTGTGGCTGCGGCAGCGCGATGAGGACGGCGCGTCGATCCTGCATGCCGAACGGGCGGTCGGCGAGGGCATCTCGCTGGAGACGGTCGTCGTCTTCCTCTACCACCCGGACGACCGCTATCGCGGCCGCATCGACGCCGCCACGGCGACGCTGGCCGAGGGCGCCTGGATCCTCGGCGATGCCCGGATCAGTCTGGAGAACGGCCCGCAACGGCAGGTCACCCGCTACGAGCTGCCCACCGATCTGACGGCCGAGACCATCGCCGACAGCTTCGCCGCGCCGGAGACCATGTCGTTCTGGGAGCTGCCGGGCTTCATCCGGACGCTGGAGGAGGCGGGCTTTTCCTCCCTGCGCCACCGCCTGCATTTCCAGCTTCTGCTGTCGCAGCCGTTGTTGCTGGCCGCCATGGTGCTGTTCGGCGCCGCCTTTTCGTTGCGCCAGGTACGGCGCGGCGGCGCGGTGGCGATGATCGGCGCCGGCGTCGCGACCGGCTTCGCCCTGTTCACGCTCAGCGACATCATGGCAGCGCTCGGCGTCTCCGGGAATATCCCGATCGCCATGGCCGCCTGGATCCCGGCGCTGCTCAGCACCCTGATCGGCAGCGCCCTGTTGCTGCATTTCGAGGACGGCTGAGCCCGTTGCCTTGGCCTTGCCGCGCATTTTATTTACCCAAGGATGTGCGCCCGGCCACGCCTCCGGTACGGGACGCCATCCGAATGGCTGAATTTGATGAGAGGCGCGAGCTCGCCATGACGCGATTGTCGACACTGTTCCTCGCCATGGTCCTGGTTCCGGCGATAGTGCTGGTCGCCGGTCCCTCCTCCACCGGCCCGGGGACTCCGGCCCGCGGGCAGGGACTTGTCGAGCGCATTGCCGCCGTGGTGAATGACGAGGTGATCACCAGCTCGGCCGTCCTCGGCCGGCTGCGGCTTGCGCTGTTCGCCGCCGGCGTCAACGCCACGCAGGAGAACCAGCAAAGGCTGCTGCCGCAGGTTCTGCGCACGCTGATCGACGAGAACCTGCGCATGCAGGAGGCCGAGCGCCTGAATGTCGACGTTCCGGAAGAGGAGGTCGACCAGGCGATCGCCTCGATCGCCCGCGAGAACAATATGAGCCCGGCACAGTTCACCGGGCTGCTCGAGCGCAACAATGTGCCGGTGTCGACCCTGCGCCGGCAGGTCGAGACCTCGCTGGCCTGGCGCCGGCTGATCCAGCGGCAATTGCTGCCGGACATCACCATCGGTGAAGCCGAGGTCGACGAGGTGATGGCCCGGATCGAGGAGAATCGCGGGCTGCCGGAATACCTTCTGGCCGAGATCTTTTTGGCCGTCGACGACCCGGCTCGCGAAGCCGATGTACGCGCCTTTGCCGAAGAGCTGGCGCGCGATATCCGCCGGGGCGCCTCCTTCTCCGCCGTGGCCCAGCAGTTCAGCCAGGGCGCCGGGGCGGCCAGTGGCGGCGATATGGGCTGGGTCCTGGACGGCCAGCTGGCACCGGAGCTTGAGGCGGTGGTCGAGGCCCTGTCGCCCGGACAGATGTCGGACCCGGTCCGGACCGTCTCCGGCTACCACATCCTCCTTCTCCGCGACCAGCGCCGGGCCAATGTGCCGGACATCATGGACGACGTGATCGACATGGCCCGGCTGGGCATCCCCTTCCCGGCGAACGCCACACGTGCCGACATGGCCCGTATCGCCGCCAGGCTGGAGGAGGTGAGTGCCACGGTTTCGACCTGTGCCGAGCTGGAAGAGCGGGCCCGGGCCATGGATGCCCCGCCGACCGATGCCGGCAGCGGCCGGCTGCGGGACCTGCCACCGCAGCTTGCGCAATTGCTGCGCGACCAGCCGATCGAACAGCCGACCGAGCCGGTGCGGATGTCCGACGGCATGGCGGTCTTCATGGTTTGCGACCGCCAGACCGGCAGCACCGCCAGCCGCGAGGAGATCGCCGATCAGATCCGGATGGAACGCCTCGACATGCTGCAGCGCCGGCTGCTGCGCGACCTCCGCACGGCGGCCTTCATCGACGTGCGGCTCTAGGCAGAGGCCTCCGGCAACCGGCCCGGGCAACGCCGCATGAGGGCGGATGACGCGCCCGCCGGGCCGCCGCCCTCGCAGGCCGGCCTCGCCGGCCTGCCGCCCTTGCGCGCGGTCATCGCCGAATATGGGCTGGCGGCCCGCAAATCGCTGGGCCAGCATTTTCTGCTTGACCTCAACCTCACGGCCCGCATCGCCCGCGCTGCCGGCGACTTGAGCGGCCTGTCGGTGATCGAGATCGGCCCCGGTCCGGGCGGCCTGACCCGGGCGCTGCTCGCCACGCCGGCGGCCTGCATCGTCGCGGTCGAGCGCGATCGCCGCTGCCTGGCCGCGCTCGCCGATCTGCAGGAGCGGGCCGGCGGGCGGTTGCGGCTGGTCGCGGGCGATGCCCTGGCGCTCGACGATCGGACTCTGGCACCGGCGCCGCGGGCCGTGGTCGCCAACCTGCCCTACAACATCGCCACGGTGCTGCTGCTGCGCTGGCTGCAGCGCATCGCCGATTATGAAAGCCTGACCCTGATGGTGCAGCGGGAGGTCGCCGAGCGGCTGACGGCATCCCCCGGCAGCAAGGCCTATGGCCGGCTGTCGGTGATCACCCAGTGGCGGTCGCGAGCCGAGCCGGTGCTGCGGCTGCCGGCCCGGGCCTTCACCCCGCCGCCCAAAGTCGACTCCACCGTCGTCCGGCTGGTGCCGCGGCCCGATCCGGAGACCGCCGCCTGGCCGGCAATGGAGCGGGTGACGGCGGCCGCCTTCGGCAAGCGCCGGAAGATGCTGCGCCAGAGCCTGAAGCCGCTGGGCGATGCCGAAGCCCTGCTGGCCGCCACCGGCATCGCCCCGACATGGCGGGCAGAGGACCTGGATATCGCGGCTTTCGCCGCCCTGGCACGCGCCGTGGACCGACAAGGCGCATGACGCCGCGGCGGCAGACATCCTGCCGCCGCCTTGAAGAATTCAGTCGAAGGATTGCCGGCTATGTCTTCATCGGCCCGAGCGGGCAAAGGGTCCGGCCCTAGACATCGTTGATCACCTGCGCCCCGCCCGGTCTACCCCGTAATGCCGTAGCCGAGGACCATCAGGCCGAACAGGCTGCCGAACCACAGGGCCATGATCAGCCCTTCGCGGAGGATCAGCGGCCAGTCCGACGACCCGTCCTCGTCGCGATAGCGCTTTGCGGATTTCAACATGATCGGTCCGGCCGTCAAGGAATTTCACATTTCTGTAAAATCCTACCGAAACGAGCGCACTTCGCCAATGCCATCGGCACATCCCAGCCATGCGCAGTTCAAGGCATGAGCCTCAAAGGCGTACGGTCTCTCCCACCGGCACCAGCATGCCGGCGAGCATATCGACCGTGCGGCCGTCGGCGGCCAGGGGGAAGACACCGCGAAAGCAGCGGATGAAGCGCCGCTCCTCGGTCGGCACGTCGGTCGACCAGAAGGTCGGCACCGCCTTGCCGACCGTTTCCCGGTAATGGCTGACGATCGCCCGTGCCGCGACCGGCTCGAACGCCTCGCTCACTCGCTTGCCGGTGGCATCGAGCCCGACAAGATTGACATTGCTGGTACCGAGAAGCCGATAGGCGAAGTCCAGTTCGCCCGTCTCGTCGCGCAGGACATTAACCAGGAACAGCCAGGAGACAATGCGTGAAATGGCAGCCGGGTCGATATGCTGCCGGCCCGGCAGTTGACCTTCCGGCTTTATTGACAGCCAGTAATCGTGGAACAGATGAATAGGAGAATTGTTGGGTATGTCGTCCGGATCGGCAGCTGCCGCATTATAGTATTTTAGCGCCATGCCCTTTGATCTCCCAGGGTCTCCGGCATCCTGCAGAAAAGCAGCGTGTCTGCCTGGGGCAGTGCTTGTCAACCGGAGAGTTTCTCATTATTCGCAGCCAGAGGTGACGAGCGCCAAGATGGCCGTGGCCTTTGTACTCGGAATATCGCAAGGCTGTTCCTGATCAGAACGATAAATAGTCCAGACTTTTTCTTGTTGGAGCGCGTTCCTGCAGGACCGCATTCTCCGATCCTACCATACGGATGCTCGCCCCTGCCTTGAGGACGATCAAGGACGCGGATGGCCGCTTCTGATAGGCCGTCACCGCTCGCATCGGATCGGCTGCAACCGTTGCCGACCTGGACGTGAAGGAGACTTCCGCCGTGATGCCCTCGATCTCTCGCCGGGTTATTCTCAAGACGGCCCTGGGCCTCGGCGCCTTTGCCGGCCTTGCCGCCGCGGCCCGCCCCGCCAGGGCCGCCGACGACCCCGCCACCCAGCGGTACATCTGCGTGGCCAGCGACTGCACACCCTATATCTACGATCCAAGGGTCGGCGATCCCGACAGCGGCATTCCAGCCGGGACCGCTTTCCGGGATTTGCCGGACGACTGGTACTGCCCCGATTGCGGCGCTGCCAAGGTCGATTTCATCCCGCTGGGCTGAGCCACGCCGGCCGGCCCATCAGACGCCGGCCAGGAGGTCGACGGCAAGGACAGCCGCCAGGATCGCCAGGATCAGCCCGCCGACCACGGCGAGGCTGACGGCGAACTGTCGAAACTCGCCCTGCTTCCAGGCGCTACGGGCGATCAGCAGCAGATAGCCGGCCAGGAACAGGCCGATGCCGTCGAGCACGCTCATCGGCCGGAGGCCGGCGGCCTGCGCGGCGTCACATGCGCTCCGGGACGGCGATGCCGAGCAGCGACAGCACCAGGACCAGGGCATCCCGCGTCACCCGGCAGAGAGCCAGGCGGGACGCCCGCAGGGAGTCGTCGCTCTCGCTCAGGATATGGCAGGCGCCATAGAAACGGCTGAATTCCTGCGCCACGGCATAGGCATAGTCGCACAGCTCGTTCGGCGCCCTCTTGTCATAGCCGGCGGCAACCGCATCGGGCAGCCGGCAGAGTTCCAGCACCAGGGTCCGCTCGATATCGGTCGGCGGCAGGATCGCTCCCGCCCCGCCCTCGCCCATGCCGCGCTCGCCGGCCTTGCGCAGCAGCGAGCTGATACGGACGGCCGCGTACAGCACGTACGGCCCCGTACGCCCCTCGAAACGGGTGAAGCGCTCGAGGTCGAAGATATAGTTGGACAGCCGGTGATTGCCGAGATCGGCGAATTTCACCGCGGCAATCCCGACCTTGCGGGCAATATCGGCCCGCTCCTCCGCCGGATAATCCGCCGCGAGCCCGGCCTCGGTCAGACGCTGTTCCGCCTGCTCCGTCGCCATGGCCAGCAGATCCTCCAGCCGCATGACGCCGCCGGCCCGGGTCTTGAAGGGCTTGCCATCCGGTCCGTTCATGGTCCCGAAACCGATATGCTCCAGCCGTGCCTTGCCGTGCAGACCGGCAGCCCGGGCGGCGCGGAACACCTGTTCGAAATGCAGGTGCTGGCGCTGGTCGACGACGTACAGGATCAGGTCCGGGTCGTAGGTCCGGACGCGGTCGATAATCGTGGCAAGGTCGGTGGTGCCGTACATCACGGCCCCGTCCGACTTGGTCAGGATCAGCGGCGGCACCTCGTGCCTGTCGTCGTCGCGCGCCACCCGGACGACCAGCGCGCCTTCGCTTTCCTCCGCCAGTCCGCGCTCGCCGAGATCCCGGACCATCGGCCCGACCAGCGGGTGGACGATCGCCTCGCCATGCCAGAGGTCGAACTGCACGCCAAGACGGTCGAAATCGCGTTTCATGCCGGCAACCGAGACATCGAAAAAGTGCCGCCAGAGCGCCGTAAAGCCGGGATGACCGGCCTGCAGTTCGGCCGTCGCGGCGCGGGCCGCCTCCAGCCGGGCCGGATCCGCCTTGCACGCCGCGGCGGCGGCCGGATAGAGCGCCTCCAGATCGGCCATGCTCACCGGCGATTCGGCGGGGAACTCGCCGGTACGCCCGGGCTCGAAATAGGGCAGGTCCGGTTGGCGGCGGGCCAGCTCGCTGATCAGCATGCCCATGGGCAGGCCCCAATCGCCCATATGGACATCGCCGATCGTCCGGTCGCCGGCAAAGGCAAAGAGCCGGCGCAGCGAGTCCCCGATGATCGACGCCCGCAAATGCCCGACATGCATCGGCTTGGCGATGTTCGGCCCGCCATAATCGAGCACCACCGTCTCCGGCGCCGCTTTCTCGGGCACGCCCAGCCGCGGGTCGGCCGCCACGCCATTGGCCTGTGCGGCGAGGGTCGTATCGGTGACGGAAAGATTGATGAACCCGGGTCCGGCTATCGAGACGTCGGCGAAACGGTCATCCTGTTTCAGCCGCGCAACAATGTCCTCGGCAATCGCCCGCGGCTTCTGCCGGGCGATCTTCGCCGCCGCCATGGCGCCGTTGCACTGGAACTGGCCAAGGTCAGGCCGATCGGAAATGCGCACTTGCCCCAGTTCGCGCGGCAGTCCGGCGGCTTCGAAGGCATCGGCGACACGGGTGGAGATCGAGGCGGCAAGCGAGGACATATGAACCGGCGTGTTTCAGGGCCTTTGGCGGGTTTTAGGCCCTGCCGGCCCGCCCCGCAACCCGCCGCAAGGCCCAGTCACCGCAGACAGTCGGGCATGGGCTGGCCGGACAGGGTATAGGCGATCTGAGAAATGGTCCGCATGCCCGGGCCGGTCTCGCAGGCGATCGGTGCGGAGGTCTGCGGGTCGTAATTCGTACTGAGGATCAGCATGAAGAACGCGCCGAAAATCGCCGCCGTGACCCAGACCGGCGCTTTGCTCTGCGGCAGCGGCTCGCGCCGACGCATGCGGTCGGCCCCGAAATCGGCGCGTTCGAGCGTGCCGGCATCGGCGCAGGCCATCACCTCGCGGGCGAAATGCCGCGCCCAGGGCGGAACGGCGTGCCGGAACATGTAGGCGGCGAAGATCGGCTCCAGCCGCTCCTCATCGGCCGCCTCGCCGGTCCAGCGCTCCCAGGCCAGCCGAAACAGATCGAATTCGGAAATGCGCAGATGATTGGCCGCATCCAGCACCAGCCGGACATCTGCAGGCGGTTCAGGGGATCTGAGCATGCGCATACCATCCATATACCATGATATAGCATGCGGAGCGGCGCCGGCGACTCGAACCGGCGCTTACCGGAAAAGGTTCCGGAGCGGTTCGTCCCAATAGGGCTCCGGCCCGAACCGGCCGGCAAGAAAGTCAACAAAAGCCCGGACCTTGGTCGACAGATAGCGGTTGTGCGGATAGACCGCGTGCACCGCCGTGTCGGCAAGGCGCCAGTCGCACAGCACCGGCACCAGCCGGCCCGCAGCCACCGCTTCGGCCACAATAAAGCTGGGCAGCTGGACGATCCCGAGACCGGCCGCCGCACATTCGCGCAACGCATCGCCATTGTTCACGCGGAGCCGGCCCTTGACCCGGACGGCGCTCTCCGTCCCGTCGCGGGCGGCGAACCGCCAAAGGTCGGGCGAGGCGCTGTTCGTGTAGATCAGGCAGTCATGGTCGGCGAGATCGCCCGGTGCCTCCGGCGCGCCATGGATGGCGATATATGCCGGCGACGCGCAGGCCACCCGCCGGCAGACCGCCAGCTTGCGCGCCACCAGCATGCTGTCGGCCAGCGTGCCGATCCTGAGCGCGAGGTCGAAGCCCTCGTCGATCAGGTCGACGAAGCGGTCGTTCAACACCAGGTCGACGTCCACCCGCGGATGGGCCTCCATAAAGGCGGTGATCGCCGGCGCCAGATGGCGGATGCCGAAGGTCATCGGCGCATTCACCCGCAGCTGGCCGCGCGGCTCGGTATGCAGGCTGGCCACCGCCTCCTCGGTCTCCTCGACATCGGTGAGGATGCGCGTGCAGCGCTCGTAATAGGCCTGGCCGGCCTCGGTCAGGCTCAGCCGCCGCGTCGAGCGGTTGAGCAGGCGCACGCCGAGCCGCTCCTCCAGGTCCGACAACCGGCGACTGACGACCGATTTCGACCAGCCCAGGCGCTCGGCCGCGGCCGTGAAGGTCTTCGCCTCGACCACCCGCACGAAGGCCGACATGTCCCCCAGCCTGTCCATGAAACGGCCTCCCGGCGCCGACTGTTGCGATGCGACGAACAATCTTGTCGAGATGCGCTCGATTATCAATGACAGACGACGCACGACATAAAGGCGCGGAACGCAACGCCAGACCGGGAGACACGGAAATGACGAAAGTTCTGGTTCTCTATTACAGCACTTACGGGCATGTGGAGACGATGGCCGAGGCGGTCGCCGAGGGAGCGCGCGAGGCCGGGGCGGAGGTCGCCCTCAAGCGGGTGCCGGAGCTGGTGGCGGAGGACACCGCCCGCTCCTACGGCTTCAAGGTGGACCAGGAGGCCCCGATCGCCTCGCCCAAGGAGCTTGCCGACTACGACGCCGTGATCTTCGGCACGCCGACCCGCTTCGGCAATATGGCGGCCCAGATGCGCAACTTCCTCGACCAGACCGGCAGCCTGTGGTTCAGCCATGCGCTGGTCGGCAAGGTCGGCAGCGTCTTCGTCTCCACCGCCACCCAGCATGGCGGCCAGGAGAGCACCCTGCTGTCCTTCCACACCACGCTCCTGCACCACGGCATGGTCATCGTCGGCCTCCCCTACACCGCGCAGGGTCAGAGCCGGCTCGACGAGATCACCGGCGGCTCGCCCTATGGCGCCACGACCATCGCCGGCGGCAAGGGCGAGCGCCAGCCCAGCGAGAACGAGCTGGAGATGGCCCGCTTCCAGGGCCGCCACGTCGCCGAAATCGCCGGCAAGCTGGCCGGCTGAGACGACCCCACACTAGAAAATCGGAGACATTGCCATGGGACTGCTGATCGACGGCGTCTGGCACGATCAATGGTACGATACGAAATCCTCCGGCGGCCGCTTCGTCCGCTCCGAGAGCCAGTTCCGCAACTGGGTGACGCCGGACGGTGCGCCCGGCCCCACCGGCACCGGCGGCTTCAAGGCCGAGCCCGGCCGCTACCACCTCTATGTCTCGCTCGCCTGCCCCTGGGCGCACCGGACGTTGATTTTCCGGGCGCTGAAGGGCCTGGACGGCATGATCGGCCTTTCGGTGGTCGACCCCTATATGCTCGACCAGGGCTGGGTCTTCGGCGAGACGCCGGGCGGCATTCCCGACACGGTCAACGGCAAGAGCAAGCTTTTCGAGGTCTACACTCTCGCCGACCCGGGCTATACCGGCCGCGTCACCGTTCCGGTCCTGTGGGACAAGGCGCAAGGCACGATCGTCAGCAACGAGTCGGCCGAGATCATCCGCATGCTCAACAGCGCCTTTGACGGCGTCGGCGCGGATGCATCCAAGGATCTCTATCCCGCGCCGCTGCGGGCCGAGATCGACGGGGTCAACGCCTTCGTCTATCCGAACATCAACAACGGCGTCTATCGTTGCGGCTTCGCAACGACGCAGGAGGCCTATGAGGAAGCCTTCGCCGCCCTGTTCGACGCGCTCGACACGCTGGATGCGCGGCTGGCCGGGCAGCGCTATCTGGTCGGCGAGCGGCTGACCGAGGCCGATATCCGGCTGTTCACCACGTTGGTGCGCTTTGACGCCGTCTATGTCGGTCATTTCAAGACCAACAAGCGCCGCATTGCCGACTACCCGAACCTGTCGGGCTATCTGCGGGAGCTCTACCAGCTGCCGGGCGTAGCCGGGACGGTGAATTTCCACCACATCAAGCTCCACTATTACGGTAGCCACAAGACCATCAACCCGACCGGCATCGTCCCCGTCGGGCCGGAGCTCGATCTCTCCGCCCCGCACGGCCGCGATCACCTGCCGGCCGCAAGTCTGGCTGCCTGAGGGCAAGGACGATGATCGAACGGATCCCCTTCGACGCGCTGGGCCATGCCGACCATGGCTGGCTGCAGGCCCGGCATCACTTCAGCTTCGCCGAGTACCACGATCCGCACCGCATGGGCCTGGGACCGTTGCGGGTGTGGAACGACGACACCATCGCGCCCGGCACCGGCTTCGCCATGCACCCGCACAAGGACATGGAGATCATCACCTATGTCCGGGACGGCGCCATCACCCACAAGGACCATCTCGGCAATGAGGGCCGGACGGAGGCCGGCGACGTTCAGGTGATGAGTGCCGGCACCGGAATCGTCCACGGCGAATGGAACCGGGAGGAAGTGCCGGCCCGCATCTTCCAGATCTGGATCCGCCCGGCCGAACGCGGCGTCGCCCCGCACTGGGACCAGCGGCGCTTCCCGAAGGCGGACCGTGCCGGGGTGCTGGTGCCGCTCGCCTCCGGCCGGCGGGCGGAAATCGCCGCCGGCGCGCTGGAAATCCACCAGGACGCCGCGCTCTACGGCGCCACCCTGGCGCCCGGCCAGACTCTGAACCATCGACTGGAGCCGGGACGCCGCGCCTATCTGGTCGTCGCCCTGGGTTCGGTTACGGTCAACGGCACCGATTTGGCCGAGCGCGACGGCGCCGCCATCCGCGAGACCGACACGGTAACCGTCGCGGCGGGCCCGGAATCGGCGGAAGTCCTGCTGGCCGATTTGCCATAAGGGCGGGCGGGAAGCCTCCGGGACTTCCCGCTCCCCTTGTTTCTGATGCCTGGAGTTCACCGTATCGATGTTAACGGAGCGTCGCCGCTTCTCGTCTCTCCAGATCTAAGCGGAACTTCTTGCTTTAAATTTTATCAAGTCGTTGATTTTAGAGCGGAATCGTCGTTGGCGCAACGGAAATGTAGCCATGTAAATTGAGTTTTTTCCGTTGCTAGTTGGCTATGACATGGCTATGATTGGCCCATGTATATTGAAACGGTCCCCAATCGCAATTCCCCGCCG
>JAAAOG010000149.1 GCA_009909005.1 Alphaproteobacteria bacterium
ACCACCGGCTCCTCGACCACCGGCTCCTCGACCACCGGCTCCTCGACCACCGGCTCCTCGACCACCGGCTCCTCGACCACCGGCTCTTCGGGGGCCGGTTCCTGGGGGGCCGGTTCTTCGGCGGCCGGTTCAGGGATGCCGCCCGCGGCGTTATCGTAAGCGAAAACGTGATCTGCGAACTTCAGGAATTCGACGTCGGGTTTGACAACGTCGGTCGCGCCATCGCTGTGGGTTATCGTCAAGTAATAGGCATTTTCGACGACATCATAGTCTGCATATTTGCTGGCAAAGGCGACCGTGTCCGTACCTGACCCGCCGCGGAACTCGTCGCCGCCGCTGCTGCCGCCGTACAGAAAGTCATCGCCGGCACGGCCGTTTATTGTCTCGCCGCTGCCGGCGCCGACCAGAATATTGTCTCCGGCATTGCCATTCAGATGGCGCATCGCCTCCGGCGAATTGTTCCAATAGCCTTCGACTTCTGCCGGTAGTTCGATCGCCCAGCCGCCGCCCCCAACGGCCCAGTCGAAGCCTTCGCCGGTTTTCTCCTCGATCGCCCACTGGCCGTTCAGCAGGTAGACGTCGTCGCCGGCGCCGCCGGCCATTGTCTTCAGGCCTTTGGTTCGTGCCTCCAGGACATCGGTGTTTTCCGTCCCTTCAAGGTAAGCGCTACCCCAGCCGTGAACCCGGTAAACGCCATCGGCCGCCAGGCTCTGGATGTCGTCGATCGCCGGCAGGGCCATAGGCATGTCGATATTGCTGAGCAGCTGGGTCATTTCTCTTTCCCTTCGCCAAGAAGCCGCCTGATTGCTCAGCCGTTTTACGCTTCGCCTATTAATAATGAGTTTCTATCAATAAGATTTTACTTGTGATTACTTTAGGCAAAGTTTGGAGTTTATTATGGATAATGTTATGGATAATTTGAGGGGTTGTTTGCAGGCTTTGTCGACGGAGTCCCGGACCACACAAGGCATGCGTCTCGCTGTCAGACCGGGCGTGCGGACAGGCGCAGCCGCCGCGGCCGGTGATGGACGCGTTCACCCGGATCGATGTCCGGGGTGCCGTTTGAGGGGACAACGCGGGTGGGCGCCATGACCGGTTGAAGGGCCCGATCCCAGCCGGGCGCCGGTGGGGCCCCGCTTGAAGCGGCCGGAAAAGCGGACAGGCCTGGCGGCGCGGTCGCTAGCCGCTCACGGCGCGAACGGTGCTGTGTGTCACGCGACATGGGAAATTGCCCCCCGGGCGACGCGAGGCGGCGTTGCCCGAGCGGGTTTCGATCGGACGCGGCGTAGACAGTTTGGCCTGCCTGCCTTCATCCAGATGGGTCGGGTCGAAAGGCTCAAGCTGCAAAGCCGAGCCGGTCGTCACACAATTATGGGCGGGCGAAGATTGGGTTGGCCAAGGGACCCTGACGGGTCGACCGGATTTCGCGTGTCGCGCTGCCGCTGGTCCGCCTCGCCAGCTGGCCCCGAAACTGACCGGGCCCCGGTGTTCAGGGAGTTTGATTTGTCAGACCTTACGGATCAGCATCTTTTTTAGGCTTCCAGCATCAGAATCAAAATAAAAAGTTTTGTAATCTCGTTCCGATACTATCGATCAAGCACAGTCGAAATCAAAAATCGGAGCAAGTTGCCGCCTTTGGTTGGGACATGGTCACCGGTGATCCAGGATTTCCCGATAAACCGCGTGGGCGCGGTCGCGGAGGTCGCGGATGCGGCGCGCGACCGCGGTGATATCCGGCCCCTGCTCATCCGGGAAGGCGGTGCGGGCCAGGCCCTGGCAGAGCGCCGGCGGTGCGGCGTCGGGGTCGAACGTCCCCTCCAGGGCAAGGCGCAGCCAGGCCTGGATGCGGTGCCAGAGGGCGCCGGCCGCGATCAGCGTGTCGGCGGCCTCGGGCGCCAGATGGCCGGCCGCCTTCATCCGCCGCAGCACCTCGCCGGTGTTCTGGGCCAGGGCCTCCGGCGTCTCGGTGCCATGGCGCAGCTGCAGGTACTGGGCGACGAACTCGATATCGACCAGCCCGCCCGGCATGTACTTGACGGCCCAGGGGCTGTCGGTGCCGTGCTCCTTGTCGATGCGGGCCCGCATGTCGGCGACATCGCGGCGCAGCGCCCCGGCGTCGCGCGGCCGGCAGAGGATCTCGGCGATCAGCTGCGTGATCCGCTGCTGCAGCGCCGGCGGGCCGCTGACCACCCGGGCGCGGGTCAGCGCCATATGCTCCCAGGTCCAGGCGTCCTCGCGCTGGTAGCGGGCGAAGGCCTCCAGCCCGGTGGCCAGCGGTCCGGCCTTGCCGGAGGGGCGCAGGCGCATATCGACCTCGTAGAGGGCGCCGTCGCGGGTCGGCGCGGTGATCGCCGACAGAAAACGCTGGATCAGCCGGGCGTAATAGAGCGCCGGGGAGAGCGGTTTCGGCCCGTCGGACTCGCTGGCCCCCTCCGGCACGTCGTAGATCATGATCAGGTCGAGGTCAGAGCGGATCGAGGCTTCGCCGCCGCCCAGCTTGCCCATCGCCACCACGGCCATGCCGCCGCCGGGAAAGCGGCCGTGCCGCTCGGCGAACTGCGCTTCGACCCGCGGCTGCAGGGCCTGGAGGGCGACGCCGGCGACGTCCGACAGGAAGCGGCCCCAGTCGGCGCTGCCGGCCGGGTCGTGCAGGATATGCACCCCGGCCTGGAACCGCTTGTCGTTGGTCCAGCGGCGGAGGATGGTCAGCACGTCCTCGTAATCGCCGGCGCCGGCCAGCTGTTGTTCCAGTTCGGCGCCGAGGGTCTCGGCATCGGGCAGGCTGTCGAAAAAGCCGGGGGTGAGCACGACGTCCAGCTGGATCGGGTTGCGGGCGAGATAGTCGGCTAGATAGGCGGAGGTGCCAAGGATCTCGGCCACCAGGTCGAGCAGATTGCGGTTGGCGTGAAAGAGCGAGAACAGCTGCACCCCGGCCGGCAGGTGCTTCAGGAACTCGTCGAAGCGGAAACAGGCAAAATCCGGATTGGGCCGGCGGGCGACCGCCTCCAGCAGCGTCGGCAGCACCTCGCCGAGCAGCCGCCGCGCCCGCTCGCTGCGCAGGGCTGCCGGCCGGCCATGGACCCAGCCGCGCACCGTCGCGGCGACCGACTCCGGGTTCTCGAAGCCCATGGCGCCCAGGCGCTGCAGCGTGGCCGGATCATCCATGTCGCCGGTAAAGACGAGCTCCGCCGGTCCCTCCGGCGCCGGCGACGACTCGAACAGCCGCGCATAGTGATGTTCGACCCGGCCAAAGACCCGGCGCACCTCCTCACGGAACTGCTGCGGTTCGTCATAGCCGAGAAATGTGCCCAGCCGGTCGAGCCCGGCCTCATCGTCCGGCAAGGCATGGGTCTGCTGATCGTCGATCATCTGCAGCCGGTGCTCGACCCGGCGCAGGAACCAATAGGCCGCGGTCAGTTCGCGGGCCACGGCCTCTGTGACGAAGCCCTGATTGGCGAGCGCCTGCAGGCCTTCGACCGTGGGCGGCCTGCGCAACTGCGGGGTGCGACCACCGAAGATCATCTGCTGGGTCTGCACAAAAAACTCGATCTCGCGAATGCCGCCGCGGCCGACCTTGACGTCGTGGCCGCGCACCCGGATCGCGTCATGGCCGCGGTGCTGGTGGATCTGCCGCTTGATCTTGTGCACATCCTCGATGGCGGCGAAATCGAGATGCCGGCGCCAGACGAACTGGTCGAGGAAGCGGCAGAAGGCCCGGGCGGCGTCGCGGTCGCCGGCCACCGGCCGGGCCTTGATCATTGCCGCCCGCTCCCAGGTCAGCGCCATGCTGCCGTAATAGGTCTCGGCGGCCTGGACGGAAACGGCCAGCGGCGTCGAGGCCGGGTCGGGACGCAGCCTGAGGTCGGTGCGGAAGACATAGCCGTCGGCGGTCCGCTGGTCCATCAGCCGGACAAGGTCGCGGACCAGGCGGTTGAAGGTGCGCGGCGCGTCGTGATGGCCGCGCACGGCCGGCGCGGCATCGTCGAAGAACACGACGATGTCGATATCGCTGGAATAGTTGAGCTCGCGCGCCCCCAGCTTGCCCATTCCCAAGATGATCAGGCCGGAGCCGGCCTCCGGATCCTGAGGGTCGGGCAGGGCCAGGTCGCCCTTGCCGGCGGCGCGGCGCAGCAGATGCCGGGCGGCGAGGCGCAGGCTCGCCTCGGCGAGGTCGCTGAGCGCCGCGCAAATCCGCGGTCCCGGCCACAAACCGCCGATATCGGCAAGCGCAATCAGCAGGGCGGCGCGGCGCTTCAGGCGCCTCAAGGCCTTTACCAGGGCCGGCTGGTCCTCCGCCCCGGCCAGCTCGGCCCAGGCCGCAGCCAGCAGCCGGTCGAAGGCGGTGTCGGGCCCGGCGGCCAGCACATCGCGCAGAAAGGCGGCGTCGCGCACCGCAATGTCGGTCAGGAAGGGGCTGTTGCCGAACAATGCGGCCAGCAGCGCCCGGCCGGTCTTCGACTCGCCCAGCGCGCGGGCGAACGCGGCGACGGCGGGGTCGGAATCCCGGCCGGCAATTTCGGCCCAACGCTCGAAGCCGCGCCCGGCGCGCGCTGCATCGCCGGCGGCCGGCCACGCCGCCCCGGCGAAATCGGGGGAAATGGATGGGGCATCGCTCACGACATCACCTTTGGACAGGATGGCCCGGCGGTCAAGCTCACGTCCCCTTGATCGGCGCGACACTGGTACGCGCCGGGGCATCGGCATGATATGGGAGGAGAGGGGCCCGCAGCGGCCGTGCGGGGAACTGAGCTCCGGGAGGAATCGTCCAGCGTGTTGCGCCTGTGCGCCAAAGCCGGCCTTGCCGTCGCTGCCGCCCTCTTCGCCGCTCTCGCCATCATCATGGGCGGCGTCGCCTGGCGGCTGGCCTCCGGGCCGCTCGCCGTCGATGCGCTGACCCCGTGGCTCGCAGCCGGGCTGAGCGCGGCCATCGGCGAGGGCGTGACCGTCGACATTGCCGAGACGTCGATCGCCTGGGAGGGCTTCGATGCGCCGCTGCTGGTCACCGCCGCCGACGTCACGGTCAGCGATCCGGACAGCGGCACCCTGGCGACCGTCCCGGCCGTTTCCGTCGCCCTGCAGACCCGCGCCCTTTTGGGCGGCGACATCCGCCCGACCGACCTGTTCATCGACCGGCCGCGGATTATTGCCCTCCTCGACCGGGGCGGGCCGCGCGTCGCCTGGGCCGGTCGGCCGATCGGCGCCGGTGCCCCCGAGCCGGCCGCCCCTGCCGCCCCTGCCGCCCCGGCCGCGCCGCAGACCGATCTCGCCGCCATGCTGACGGCCCTGATCGAGGCGGAACCCCTGACGACCGGTCCCATGGCCGGGCTCGACCATGTCGCGGTGCGCGAGGCCGCGGTGCAGGTGCTCCGCGCGGGCGAAGCGACCGGCTGGCACTTGCCGGTCGTCAATATCGACGTTTACCGGGAGCCCGGCCGGCTGAACATCGGGGCGAGCGGACGGCTGGAGCAGGCCGAGCGGCCGGCCGAGCTCGCCGCGACCGCCGTCTTCACCGCCGAAAGCGGGGCGACCGAGCTGGAGCTGGTGGTCACCGGCCTCGATCCGGCGACGGTCGCCGGTCTCGACCCGCTGCTGGCGCCGCTCGAGGCGATCGAGGCCCGGATCAGCGGCGACGGCATGCTGCGGCTCGACCGCAATCTGACGGTCGAGAGCGGCCGCTTTTCGCTGACCGGCGGGGTCGGACAGATCGCCCTGCCGGATCTGTATGACCGGCCGCTCGCCTTTGCCGATCTGGCGCTGGCCGGCAGCTTCGATGCCCGCCGCGGCTTTCTGGCCTTCGACCGGATGGAGCTGGGCCTGGGCGGCCCGCGCCTGGTCGGCGTTGCGCGGATGACCCGGCTCGACAGCATTATCGATGCGACCGCGTCGGTCAGCGTCCGGGACATGCCCGTCGACCTCCTCGAGCGCTATTGGCCGCCCGGGCTCGGCCCGAATGCGCGCGCCTGGGTTACCGCCAATATCAGCCGCGGCATGGTGCGCCGTGCCGACCTCGACGTGCTGATGCGCATCGAGGACGGCGCATGGGAGGCGCCGCAGATCCGGGCGGTGGCCGGTGCCCTGACCTATGACGGCCTGCGCGTGCGCTATCTGGAGGGCATGCCGCCGGTCACCGCGGTGGGCGGCACCGGCGGCTTTGACGGCACCGATTTCACGCTCGATATCGAAACCGGGCGGCTGCGCGACGTCGCCGTCACCGGCGGCGCCATCCGCATCCACGATGTCGGGCAGCCGCCGCCCGAGCCGATGGACATCGCGCTCACCGTCTCCGGCCCTCTGCGCACGGCGCTGGCGGTGCTCGACAGCCCGCGCCTGGGCTATGCCCGGGCCGTGGGCCTCGACCCGGCCGGGGTGACCGGCGGCATGGCGGCGCGCCTGCGCTTCGGCTTTCCGCTGCTTGACGACCTGCCGATGGAGGCGGTGGCGATCGCCACCATCGCCAATCTGCGGCGTGTCGCGATCCCGCCGGTCGCGGCCGGCATCGCGGTGGAGGGGATCGACGGGGTGCTGCGGCTCGACGGCCGGGGCATGACCGTCGAGGGGCGCGGCCGGGCCGCCGGCCTGCCGGTCGACTTCGCCTGGCGCGAAGCCTTTGGCGACGATGCCGAGGTGGCGACCCGCATCCGCGCGACCGCCGGTCTGACCGAAGACGTGGCGGCGCGGTTCGGCCTGCCCGAGGGGTTGCGCTTTGCCGGCCGGGCGCCGGTCGAGGCCGTCTATCGCCGCCTGCCGGGAGGCGGCCAGACCGTGACGCTCGACATCGACCTTGAGCCGGCGGGGCTCGCCCTGCCCATGGCCGGCTGGACCAAGCCGGAGGGCGCCCCCGCGCGGGCCGCTGCGACCCTGGTGCTCGGCCCCGCCGGCATCGCGCGGATCGACGAGGCCCGCCTGACGGCACCGGATGTCGAGATCGCCGGCGCGGCCGACCTGAGGGACGAGTCGCCCGGCTTCGCCGCAATCGTCGTCGACCGCTTCCGCGCCGGTCATCACGACCTGACCGCCCATATCGCACCCACCGGCGCGCGCGGTCTGGCGGTGACGTTGAGCGGGGCCAGTCTCGACCTGGCACCGCTGCTCGACCGCGCCGGCGCCGCGATCGACGAAGGGGAGGCGGTCGTCGACGACGAGACGCCGGTGGCCGGGCTTGACCTGCAGCTGGTCGCCGATGTCGCCCGGCTGCGGCTGGATGCCGAGCGCCATCTGGAGAACGCCCATGCCGTCGCCGAACTGGCCGGCGGCGAGGTGGTCCGTGCCAGCCTGAGTGCCGGCATGCCGGGCGGCGGCACCCTGAATTTCGGCTATGACCCGGCGCACCAGCCTTTTCAGGTCGGGCTGTCGGTCCGCGATGTCGGGGCGGCGCTGCGGAGCCTCGCCGGCACCGATGCGCTCGAGGGCGGTCATGTCGAAATGGTGGCGACGGAGATCGAGACCGGCGAAGACCGGCAATATGACGGGCAGCTGCGGGCGCAGAACCTCCGAGTGATCGAGGCACCGGCCATCGCGCGCTTCTTCGCCGCGCGGACCCCGGCGCAGGTCCAGGAGATGCTGGCCCGCGACGACCTGCTCTTCGACAGCGTCACCGCTGCTTTCCGGTACGACCGTGCGAGCGGCACGGTGCGGCTGCGTGACGGCCGGGCGATCGGCGGGGCGCTCGGTCTCACCTTTTCCGGCAGCATCGGGCCGCAGGGCTTCGAGATGGACGGCGTGGTCGTGCCGCTCTACGGCATCAATCAGGCGATCGGGTCCATCCCGCTGCTCGGCGACCTCCTGACCGGCGGCGAGGGCGGCGGACTGTTCGCGCTCGCCTACGCGGTCACCGGCCCCATCGAGTCGCCGCAGATCGACGCCAACCCGCTGTCGGCCCTGGCTCCGGGCTTCCTGCGGAGCCTGCTGTTCGGCACCGGCAACAGCGATTTTGTGGCGCCCGACGACGCCTTCCTCTCCGAACGCCCCGGCGGCGACCGATAGCCGTTGCCGGCCGGGATTCAGCGGCGGCGGGCGCCGATGCGCAGCCGCAGGGCGTTCAGTTTGATGAAGCCCTCGGCATCGCGCTGGTCGTAGACGACGTCCTCCTCGAAGGTGGCGACCGCCTCGTCATAGAGGCTGTTGGGGCTCTTGCGGCCGACCACGCCAATGCCGCCCTTGAACAGCTTCAGGCGCACGGTGCCGGTGACCGGCTCCTGCGTCTTGTCGATCAGCGCCTGCAGGGCCTCGCGTTCCGGCGCGAACCAGAAGCCGTTGTAGATCAGCTCGGCATAGCGCGGCATCAGCTCGTCCTTGAGGTGGGCGGCGCCGCGGTCGAGCGTCAGCGACTCCATGGCCCGGTGGGCCGCCAGCAGCAACGTGCCGCCGGGCGTCTCGTAGACGCCGCGGCTCTTCATGCCGACAAAGCGGTTCTCGACGATGTCGAGCCGGCCGATGCCGTTCGCCCCGCCAAGGTCGTTGAGCTTGGTCAGCAGCGCCGCCGGCGACAGCCGCACCCCGTCGACCGCCACCGGGTCGCCGGCGTCGAAATCGATCTCGACATAGGTTGGCCGGTCCGGGGCCTCTTCCGGGCTGACCGAGCGGGTGTACATGTCGAAATCCGGCTCGACCCAGGGGTCCTCCAGCGCCTTGCCCTCATAGGAAATGTGCAGGAGGTTGGCGTCGGTGGAGTAGGGGGGCTCGCCGCGCTTGTCCTTGGCAATCGGGATCTGCCGGGCCTCGGCATATTCGATCAGCTTCTGGCGGCTGTTCAGGTCCCATTCCCGCCACGGCGCGATGACCTTGATGTCCGGGTTGAGGGCGTAATAGCCGAGTTCGAACCGCACCTGGTCGTTGCCCTTGCCGGTGGCGCCGTGCGAGACGGCCTCGGCCCCGACCTCGGCGGCGATCTCGATCTGGCGCTTGGCGATCAGCGGCCGGGCGATCGAGGTGCCGAGCAGGTAGGTGCCCTCATAGACCGTATTGGCCCGGAACATCGGAAGGACATAGTCACGGACGAACTCCTCGCGCAAATCCTCGATATAGATATGGGCCGGCGGGATGCCGAGCAGCTCGGCCTTGTGGCGGGCCGGCTCCAGCTCTTCGCCCTGGCCGAGATCGGCGGTGAAGGTGACCACCTCGCAGCCATAAGTCTCCTGCAGCCAGCGCAGAATCACCGACGTATCGAGCCCGCCCGAATAGGCGAGAACCACGCGCTTGACCCCGGATATCTTGGCCCCGTCCATACCGTCCTGCTCCCCTGTCCCGTCAGGCGCGCGACAGTAAAGCGACGGGCTCGCCCCCGCAAGCCGATCCGGTCAGGCGTAATCGGCCAGTGGCCAATGGGGCTCGTTGGAGCTGCGCGTCGCCTTGGAAATCGACAGCCGGAACAGCCACGCCAATAATGAACACCAAGGCCGCAACCACTCTAGTCCATGACGCTTTCGGGCCATTGCCGAGCCCCATGGACGATCCGCGAGATCCAAATGCGGTTGGAACCAAGGTTATAATACGCGGCATACGGCAGGCCCGGGATTTGCCATTTGCGGACGCCGACGAAGTGCGTCTGGCGCCCCAGCTCCGGGTGATGTTTCAAGATGATTATGGACTGCTCAATCCTGGTTCGTATCCGGCGGGCGGCCGGCGGGTTCGATTGTGCAATGTATTCAATGATTTCTTTGAGATCCCGTCGGACACGGGGGCTG
This sequence comes from Alphaproteobacteria bacterium, assembly GCA_009909005.1. Taxonomy (GTDB): domain Bacteria; phylum Pseudomonadota; class Alphaproteobacteria; order DSM-16000; family Inquilinaceae; genus JAAAOG01. Next base: position 9,684 of record JAAAOG010000149.1, read on the forward strand.
AAGAGGACTTTCAAGACTGTTCGTACGCTGCGATAATCTCGTCGAGCATGTGGAAGACCGCTTCATGGCTGAAGCCAGCCGAAGCGTCTGCGTCAAGATCCCGTGCCGCCTCCCGCAGAATCTCTGCTTCCCAAGCGAGATAGTCGGGATCAGCGGGCCGGTCGCCCTGCAGCTCGCTCGTCAGCGCCTCGAGAGATAAGCGGGTATCGGTACAAGTCGGCATTATGGCTCTCCATGTCAGCTCTCTGGCTATATCGGTTGGTCACAGCGCCCGTAAAGCCTGTCTATGGCAACGCGGTTTACCGGCCCCCGCGGTTGCTGCGGGAATCCGCTCTATTCTGAGAGGCTTTTCAGCTCGTAGAGCAGGTCGAGGGCGGTGCGAGGGGTCAGGTCGTCGGGGTTGAGGGCGGCGAGGCGCGCCTCTACGGCCGAGGGCCCGGGGGCGGCTGAGGCGGCCGGGGCGGCCGGTTTCTCCGGCGCGCGGCGGGCCATGGCGGCGCTGAACAGGGGCAGGTCGTCGGCCAGCTTCGCGACATTCCGGCCCTGTTCGCCCTCCTCCAGCGCCTGCAGCACCGCCTCGGCCCGGGAGAGCACGGCGGCCGGCAGCCCGGCCAGCCGGGCGACATGGATGCCGTAGGAGCGGTCGGCCGCACCCGGCGCCACCTCGTGCAGGAAGACGATGTCGCCCTGCCATTCCTTCACCCGCATGGTGTGGCAGGCCAGCGCCGGCAGCTTGGCGGCGAGCGTCGTCAGCTCGTGATAATGGGTGGCGAACAGCGCCCGGCAGCGATTGACGTCGTGCAGATGCTCGACACAGGCCCAGGCGATCGACAGCCCGTCGAAGGTGGCGGTGCCGCGGCCGATCTCGTCGAGAATGACCAGCGAGCGCGCGGTGGCCTGGTTCAGGATCGCGGCGGTCTCGACCATCTCGACCATGAAGGTCGAGCGGCCGCGCGCCAGGTCGTCGGCCGCCCCGACCCGGGAGAACAGCCGGTCGACCACGCCGATCCGCGCCGCCGCTGCCGGGACGAAGCCGCCGGCCTGGGCCATCAGCGCGATCAGGGCGTTCTGGCGCAGAAAGGTGGATTTGCCCGCCATGTTCGGACCGGTCAGCAGCCAGAGCCGCTGGCTCTCCGACAGGTCGCAGGCATTGGGCACGAAGCCGTGGCCGGCCTCGCCATCCGCGGCTGCTGCCAGGGCGGCCTCGACCACCGGGTGCCGGCCCTCCTCGATGGCGAAGGCGGTGCCGTCCTCGACCAGCGGCCGGACATGGCGGCGGTCGTCCGCGAGCGCCGCCCAGCCGGCGGCGACGTCGAGTGCCGCCAGGGCCGAGGCGGCGGCGGCGATGGCATCGGCCCGGCCGGTCACCTCGCCGACAAGGTCGTCGAACAGCGCCAGCTCGATGGCCAGGGCCCGGTCGCCGGCCTCGGCAATGCCGCGCTCCAGCTCGCCCAGCCGGGTCGTCGAGAAGCGGGCGGCATTGGCCATGGTCTGGCGGTGGATGAAGGTCTCGTTCAGCGGCGGGCCGGCCAGCTTGTCGGCATGGGTGGCGGTGACCTCGACGAAATAGCCGATGACGTTGTTGTGCCGGATCTTCAAGCCCGACACGCCGGTGAGCTTGACGTACTCTGCCTGCAGGCCGGCGATCAGCCGGCGGGACTCGTCGCGGAGCGTGCGCTGCTCGTCGAGTGCGGCGTGATAGCCGGACGCGATGAAGCCGCCGTCGCGGGCCAGGACCGGCAGCTCGCTGGCCAGGGCGCGGTCGAGCCGGTCCACCAGCACCGAATGCTCGCCGAGATCGTGGATCGCCGCCTCGACCAAAGGCGGGAGGCCGGCGAGGCTGGGGGCGAGAAGGCGGGTGCGGATCGCCGTTGCCTGGGCGAGGCCGTCGCGCACCGCCGCGAGGTCGCGCGGGCCGCCGCGCCCCAGGCCGAGCCGGCCCAGCGCCCGCTCGATATCCGGGCAGGCGCGCAGGGTCTCGCGCAGATCGGCGCGCAGAGGCTCGTCGTCGAGCAGCATCTGCACCGCATCGAGCCGCCGGTCGATGGCTGCCGGGTCGGTGAGCGGGGCGGCGAGGTGCTGCGCCAGCAGCCGGGCGCCGGCCGCCGTGACCGTCCGGTCGAGCGTGGCGAGCAGGCTGCCCCTGCGCTCGCCGGCCAGGGTGCGGGTCAGCTCCAGATTGCGTCGGGTGGCGGCGTCGATCGCCATGACGCTGTCCTGCGCCAGGCGGGTCGGCGGGGCGAGGCGCGGCAGCCGGCCCTTCTGGGTCAGCTCCAGATAGTCGACCAGGGCGCCGGCCGCGGCGATCTCGGCCCGGCTGAAGCTGCCGAAGGCCTCCAGAGTCGCGACGCCGAACAGCGCCTGCAGGCGGCGGTGGGCGTTTGTGCTGTCGAAGCGGCTGTCCGGCTGCGGGGTCAGCGCCGCCTTCCATTCGGCGAACAGCTCGAACAGATCGGGCGCCTGGGCGAGGCGCTCCGGCACCACCAGCTCGCTGGGGTCGAGCCGGGCCAGAGCCGCGCCAATACGGACCCGGTCGACGGGCTCGACCAGCAGGGCGCCATGGGCGATGTCGACCGAGGCGAGGCCGATGCCGCCCGCCGTCTCGGCCAGAGCGGCGAGGATGTTGCGGGAGCGGGCCTCCAGCAGCCCGTCCTCGGTCAGGGTGCCGGGCGTGGCGATGCGCACCACGTCGCGCTTGACCACGCCCTTGGCGCCGCGCTTCTTCGCTTCGGCCGGGTCCTCCAGCTGCTCGCAGATGGCGACGCGGAAGCCCTGGCGGATCAGGCGGTGGAGATAGCTCTCATAGGCGTGCACCGGCACGCCGGCCATGGGGATGTCCTCGCCGTCATGGCGGCCGCGCCGGGTCAGCGCGATGTCGAGCGCTTCGGCCGCCTTGACCGCGTCGTCGAAGAACATCTCGTAGAAATCGCCCATCCGGAAAAACAGCAGGCAGTCCGGATGCGCCGCCTTGGCCTCCAGATACTGCGCCATCATCGGGGTTATTTGAGGCGAATGCTGTTCGGGCATCGGGACAGGGCCAGACCTGAGGAGATGGAATCGCAATTCTTTCGAGATATCCGGACCAGTGCCCATGTTATTTGACCAGGTGGACGCCGGGTCCCTGTGTGCTGCAAAGGATGCGAAGCACGAAGAGAGTCGTACTCCCCTGGGTCCAATGCGACAAACTTGTTGCTCGATTGAGTGAGACGCGCCCACGGTTCTGTGTCTTGTCATTCCCGCGAAAGCGGGAATCCGGTTTCTTTTTTTCTAGATGCCCGCCTTCGCGGGCATGACTCGCCAAGTTGAAACACGTGAACGGTCATCTTACAGCTTTCGCTTTAGTCGACAGCCTATAATTCGGCATCGAGTTCGGCTTCGGCTTCAGCGATAATATCAATTATGGTCGCGTCCGAAAGGCCGCTCTCTTCTCCTTCGCGGATGGCTTCGCGCAACGTTTCCAGCTTTTCCTGATATTCCCGTTGGTAGCGGAGTAGGGCGCAGATATAGGCGCCTTCATCGCTATATTTCCCGTCCCGCACCCGCTCCTTGAGCCAGGCATCCATCTCTTCCGGCAAGTCGATCGTCCTGGTGACCATGTCCGCTCCAGCGCTTGACGCTCAGGCCTCCTATTTACCGCCGGAGAGCGTCGGGTGGAAGGTCCTGCCGGCAGTCTGCGGGCCGCTGCCCGGCCCCGGCCCGCCCGACGGCGAGCAGTCGGGGTCGAGCAGCACGGCGTTGAGCCTGTGGTGGATTTCCCGCAGCTTGCCCTCGTGGGTGATCTTCAGCCCGAAAATGTCCTTCACATAGAACACGTCGACGGCGCGCAGGCCATAGGTGGCGATCTTGGCGCTGGAGATCTGGCAGCCGACGGCGGTCAGCATGCGGGTGACGTCGTGCAGCAGGCCGGGCCGGTCGCGGGCGTTCACCTCGATCACCGTATGGGTCCGGCTGACCTCGTTCTCGATCAGCACGCGCGGCTGCACCTTCATGACGCGGGTGCGGCTGGGGTGGAGCGAGCGCCGTTTCGCCAGCTCGCGCGCCGGCCAGACCTCGCCCGACAGGCAGCGCTCGACCATCACCGACAGCTTTGCGAGCTTGTCGCCGGACTCGAGCGCCGTGCCCGTGGCGGCGTCCTGGACGGTGAAGATGTCGAGCGCCATGCCGTCGGTCAGGGTGAAGATCTTGGCCTCGACGATATTGGCGCCGCACAGGGCGAGGGCCCCGGCCAGGCGGGCGAACAGCCCGGGATGGTCCTCGGTCAGGATGGTCACCTCGGTGACGGCGTTGACCGGGTCGACGCGCGTGTCGACCCGCAGCGGGTCGCCGCTCGCCTCGATCTCCCGCACCAGCCGGGCATGATAGGCGTGGGTGTCGGTATCGAGGGACAGCCAATAGGGCGTGTAGCCCTTGGCGATGAAGGCGTCGAGCTCCTCCGCCGGCCAGTCCGTCAGCATCTCGCGCAGCGCGTCCTGGGCGGCGCGGACCCGGATCTCCCGGCCCTCGGCGTCGAGGCCGCCCGACATGACATGCAGAGACCGGTTGAAGAGATTGGCAAGCAGGGTCGCCCGCCAATTGTTGAAGCGGCCGGGGCCGACGGCGCTGATGTCGGTTGTGGTCAGCACCAGCAGGAGGCGCAGGCGTTCCGGCGATTCGACGACGTCGACAAAGTCCCGGATGGTCTTCTCGTCCTCGATATCGCGCTTGAAGGCGACCCGTGACATGAGAAGATGTTGGCGCACCAGCCACTCGACCGTCTCGGTCTCCTCGTCGTCGAGGCCGAGCCGCGGGCCCAGCCGCCGGGCGACGCGGGCGCCGAGTTCCGAATGGTCGCCGCCGCGGCCCTTGGCGATGTCGTGCAGGAAGACCGCGACATAGAGCGCGCGGCGCGAGACGATGCGGCGCATGACCCGGGTGGCCATGGCCAGCTCGCTCGACAGGGCGCCGATCTCGATGCGGTGGAGGATGCCGAGCGCGTGCAGCGTATGCTCGTCCGTGGTGTAGACATGGTACATGTCGTACTGCATCTGCGCCACGACCCGGCCGAAATCGTGGATCAGCCGGCCCAGCACCCCGGCCTCGCTCATGCGCCGCAGCGCCGGTTCGGGGTCCTGTTTGGCCGTCAGGATCTCCAGGAACAGCCGGTTGGCCTCATCGTCCTGGGCCAGCCCCCGCACCTTGCCGAGCGAGCGGGTGATCAGCGTCAGGGCGTGCGGGTGGATGTCGAGATTGTGCTCCTGCGAGACGCGGAACAACCGCACCATGTCGGCCGGGTTGGTTTCGAACTGGTCCTGGGTGTTGACGTCCAGCCGCTCGCCTTCCAGCTTGAAGCCGTCGATCGACCTGACGCCGCGCTCCAGGAACCATAAGGCGCGGCGCGGCTTGCGTTTGCTCTCGGCCTCCAGCGCGGCGCAGAAGATGCGGGTGAGGTCGCCCACCTCCTTGGCGATCAGGAAATAGTGCTTCATGAAGCGCTCGACGCTCGGCCGGCCCGGCCGGTCGCCATAGCCGAGGCGCTCGGCGATCAGGGTCTGCACGTCGAAGGTCAGCCGTTCTTCCGGCCGGCCGGCGAGATAATGCAGATGGCAGCGCAGGGTCCAGAGCTGGCTTTCCACCTTGCCGAAGCGCCGGGCCTCCGGCTTTGTCAGGACGCCGACACCGACCAGCCCGTTCAAATCGTCGACGCCATAGAGGAACTTGGCCAGCCAGAGCAGGGTCTGCAGGTCGCGGAGGCCGCCCTTGCCCTCCTTGACATTGGGTTCCAGCACATACCGGCTGTCGCCGAGCTTGCGGTGGCGCTCGTCGCGTTCGGCCAGCTTGCTCTCGACAAAGGCGTAATGATTGCCCTTGACAATATCCTTCTGGTAGCGGCGGCGGAGATCCTCGAACAGCACCTTGTCGCCGCAGAGCAGCCGCGCTTCCAGCAGATTGGTGCTGATGGTCTGATCCTGCCTGGCGGACTTGATACACTCGTCGACCGAGCGTACCGCCTGCCCGACCTTGAGGCGCAGGTCCCAGAGCGTGTAGAGGATGAACTGGACGATCTGCTCCAGCCGCGGCGCGCTCTTGCCCGGCATCAGGAACAGCAGGTCGATATCGCTTTCCGGCGCCAGTTCGCCGCGGCCATAGCCGCCGACCGCGACCACCGCCATGCGCTCGCCCGATCCCGGTTTCCCGGCCGGCGGGAAGATCCGGCTGGCCGCGATGTCTGCCAGGGCGGCGACGATCTCGTCAATCAGCGCCGAGAGGGCATGGATGCAGCCCATGCCGTCATTGCTGTCCAGGAATCGCGCCTTGATGGCGACGCGGCCCTCTTCCAGCCGGGCCTGCAGGACGGCGCGCAGGGCGTCGCGCATCGCCTCGACACCCTTGCCGTCGGGGCCGGGTTCCAGACCCGCCAGCCGGGCGGCAAGCTGCGCCTGCAACTGCGCTTGCGGGCTTTCGGTTTCGAGGCCGGCCGGCTCTGCCGAATGGACGGTTTCGCCGGGCGATTTCAGGAACTTCAGCATGGCGGCCAAAACTACGCGACAAGGGTTAACGCCCTGTACTTTACAGGTCGTGGCGCGCCGCGAAACCCCGATCGTGCGAACCGTTCCCGGTCGCGATGCATCGGCCGGGTTCCGGGTACCGATATTGCCCTGCGCCATATGGAGCCGGGCCGATTGCGTGTTTCATAATGCCGCTGCCGGGGTTGCGCCGGCGGCCCGCATTGGGGAGAGGGCGACGCATGGCTGGTGCGCTGAACGGATTGCGGGTTCTCGATCTCAGCCGGGTGCTGGCCGGCCCGAGCTGCACCCAGATGCTTGGCGACCTCGGTGCCGACGTGGTCAAGGTCGAGCGGCCGGGCGCGGGGGACGACACGCGGGCCTGGGGGCCGCCCTATCTCCCCGACGGCGAGGGCCGGGAGACGGGGGAGAGCGCCTATTACCTCAGCGCCAACCGCAACAAGCGTTCGCTGGCATTGGACTTCACCGCCGAGGCCGGGCGCGCGGTGCTGCTGCGGCTGATCGGCCGGGCCGACGTGCTGGTCGAGAACCTGAAGGCCGGCTCGCTCGACCGCTACGGGCTCGGCTACGGCCAGCTGCGGGACCGGTTTCCCGGCCTGGTCTATTGCTCGATCACCGGCTTCGGCCAGACGGGACCGGAGGCCGGCCGGCCGGGCTACGACTTTCTCATTCAGGGCCGCGGCGGCATCATGAGCCTGACCGGGGAGCCGGACGGCGAGCCGATGAAGGTCGGCGTGGCGATCGCCGACCTGATGGCCGGGATGTATG
>JAAAOG010000020.1 GCA_009909005.1 Alphaproteobacteria bacterium
ATGCCTTCGACATCGAAGGTCTGGGCGAGAAACAGGTGCGCTATTTCTTCGAGCAGGGGGAAATCCGTGCCCCGGCCGACATCTTCCGGCTCCGGCAGACAGTCGGGCCGGACAGCGAAAGCCCGCTCGAAAGTCGCAAGGGCTGGGGAAAGACCTCGGCCGGCAATCTCTTCAAGGCGATCGACGACCGCCGGACGGTGCCGCTCGACCGCTTCATCTACGCGCTCGGCATCCGGCAGGTCGGCCAGGCGACGGCGCGCCTGCTGGCCCGCCATTATGGGACGCTGCAGGTGTGGCGCCGGGCGATGGAGGCGGCGGCCGACCAGGACAGCGAGGCCTGGCAGGATCTGACCAATATCGACCAGGTCGGCCCGTCCTTGGCTGCCGATCTGGTGAATTTCTTCCAGGAGCCGCAGAATCTCGCGGCCTTTGACGCGTTGCTGGGCGAGGTGACGGTCGAGGACTATCGCGGGCCGACCGTCGAGAGCAGCCCGGTGGCCGGCAAGACGGTCGTGTTTACCGGATCGCTCGACTCCATGTCGCGGCCCGAGGCCAAGGCCAGGGCCGAAAGCCTGGGCGCCAAGGTCACCGGCTCCGTCTCGAAGAATACCGACTATGTGGTCATCGGCGCGGATGCCGGTTCCAAGGCCGACAAAGCCCGCGACCTCGGAGTCACGATTCTCTCTGAAGACGAGTGGCTGGCGCTGATCGGAGCCCGGGCGGGCAACTGACAGCCCGCCCGGCCCCGCCCGTCAGGGCCAGTCAAACACTCAGTACGACATGACGGCGGTGGTTGGCGCCATTTGAACGTCGATCAGCGCGGGGCCGCCCATCTCGACCCCCTCGATCCAGTCCTCCGGGCTCAGGCCCGCCTGCTCCGTGCACGGGCCGCAGACGAAGACCCGGGCGCCGCGTTCCAGCAGAGCGGCCAATTCTTCGCGCGCCGTTTGCCCGCGCAGGCCCTCGACATGCTGCGGAATGTCGGTGTTGGCCAGGGTGACGGCGCGGACGTTCAAGAACAGGACGACATCGTGGCCCGCATCCAGCACCGCATTGGCATAGCCAAAGGCCATCTGGCTGGTCCAGACGTCGTCGGTCGTCAGGTTGATCAACAGGGTGCGGTCGTCCTGGGCAAGAGCCCCGGAGGACGCGGCGGCCAGCAGCCAGACCCCGAGCAGAGCGGGAGTCGCGCGCCTGGCCAGGCGGATCAGTCTCATCACCTGTTCCTTTCCATGCTCAGTTGGGGGAATCCGGCGGCCCGGACGCGCCGGGGCCGGCGACCGGCACGAAGATCTCGAGCGTGCCGGCTTCTTCGAATGTCAGGGTGAGCGGGAAACGCTCGCCCCGGACCAGCGTTTCCTGCAACCCGATCATCATGATGTGCAGCCCCCCCGGCGCCAGCCGCGCCGGTTCGCCGGGGGCGATGTCGATGACCTCGACCGGCCGCATGCGCATGATGCCGCTCTCGTCCATGCGATGCGTGTGGAGCTCGACGATGTCGGCGATCGGGGAGTCGGCCGCGATCAGGCGATCGGTGTCGCCGGACGTGCTCAGGGTCATGAAGGCCACGCCTGTCGGGGCAGTGGGTGCAGTGGCGCGGGACCACGGGTCTGTCACCGTGACGTCACCGACGGAGAACTCCGTGGCCCCGGCCGGGTTTGCCAGCCAGGGCAGGGCGGCGAGGACGATGCCAGCCACGCGCAAGGCGGCGAGGCGCGGGCTGGCCGGGACGGCGGGTCGCATGGTCTTGCCTTCCGGAATGTGGCGCGTATCGCCAGCGATAATCGATTGCAGCGCCGGTGGGGAGAGGCCGGATCGCCGCATCAAAAGAAGGAACAAGAGAGGAGCCGATGATAGCCGTTTTTCTGGTGCTGGCCGGCCTGCTTGGGGCCGTTGCCGTTTCGGTTGGTGCCTACGCCGCGCACGGCATGGCGCCGGCCTTCCCGGAACAGGCGATCGCCTGGGCGGAGACGGGAAGTCGCTACCAAATGGTCCATGCCGTGGCCGTGTTCGGCACGGCTTTGGCGCTCACCCTCGCCGGTGGCCGTGCGGCGCGGGCGCTTCTGGGCGCGTCCGGCGTCCTGTTCGCGATCGGTGCCGTCCTCTTTCCCGGCGCCCTCTATGGGCTTGCCTTTCTCGACGTTCCCGCTTTCGGTGCCGTCGCCCCTTTCGGCGGCGGCTCGCTCATCCTCGGCTGGGTGGTGCTGGCGGTCGCCGGCCTCCTGTTTCGCCGATCTTGAAATGCGAAAAAGGGCGGTTCCCCGCCCTCCGTCTTTCGCTTGCCGCCTGTCGTCACAAATCATGCGGCCCGGTTACCATTCTGGGCGGCATAGGGCCGCATGATCTCCGCCAACCGCAGCGCCTGACTTTTCAGTGGCCCGACATCAATGCGTTTCAAGGCTCTCTGATAATCCAGACAGGAGGCCTCCAGCCGTGCGATCCGCTCAGCAAGAGTGGCCAGGACCTCCTGATGATGCCTGATCCGCGCCAGCTGGTCCTTCTGGGCGGCGTCCAGGCGGGCGAGCGCCCGGTCGAGGCGCCGCAGCCCGGCCCGACGGCTCTGCGAAGCGCAGAAGGGAACAACGGTCTTCATGATCTCAGTCTTCATTGCCTTCTCCAATCTCTCAGCCCGCCTTCAGCTCGGTCATGAAGGTGCTGACGCGCGACGCCAGGACCTGGCTTTGCTTCCCCACCGTTCCGGCTATGTCGAGCGTGTCATTGGCCGAGGCGCCGGTCCGACGCGCCGCATCGCTAACCTGCACGATGTTGCGGGCGACGACCTCGTTGCCCTGGGCGGCCTCCTGGATATTCCGCGTGATTTCCTCGGTCGCCGCACCCTGCTCCTGAACGGCCGAGGCGATGGTCGTGGCGATATGGTCGACCTCCCCGATGATCGAGCGGATGCCCTCCACGGCACTGACCGCTTTCCCGGTTGCGCCCTGGATGGCTTCGATCTGGCGGGAGATGTCGCGTGTCGCCCGGGCCGTCTGCTGGGCCAGGCTCTTCACCTCACCGGCGACCACCGCGAAGCCCTTGCCGGCATCGCCGGCCCGGGCCGCTTCGATCGTGGCGTTCAGGGCCAGCAGATTGGTCTTGTCGGCGACGTCGGAGATCAGCTTGACGATGACGCCGATTTCGTCGGCCGCCGCGTTGAGGCTCCGCATCGTCTCGTCGGTGGAATCGGCGGAGGAGACGGCGCGTCCCGACACGGATTGGGCGATCTCCGCCTGGCGGCTGATCTCCTTGACAGCGGCGCTCAGCTGCTGCGCTGCCGCCGCGACCGTCTGCACATTTGATGTCGCCTGCTGCGTCGCCCCGGCGACGTCGTTGGCCTGGCTTTCGGCCTCGCGGGCGATTGTCGACAGGCCGCGCGCGCTTTCCTGCATCTTTCCGGCAGAGGACCCCATCGTCGCGACGACGCTCTGCACATCCGTTTCAAACCGGCCTGACAGATCGGCCAGTGCCGCGCGCTTCTCCTCGGCTGCCCGTGACTCGGCCGCTGCATTCTCGGCCTCCAGCCGTTTCATCTCGATGGCATTGTCCCGAAAGACGGCCAGCGCCTTGGCCATGCGGCCGATCTCGTTGGTCCGCTCGCGCGCCGGAATGGCGAGGTCGGTATCGCCGCGGGCCAGCCGGCTCATGGCGTCGGTCATCAGGCCGATGGGCCGGGCGACGCCGCGGGCGATGACAAGGGTGGCCAGGATGCCAACGGCGATTCCGGCGGCCGCCACGGCGAGCATGATGGTCACCGCCTCACCGATCGTCGCCACGGCGGCGGCGCCGAGGCGATCCTGTTCCGCCTTAACCTCCCGGCGGAAGCTTCTGGCGGCGTCGCCGATCTGCGGGCCGATGCGATCAAGACCGTTCGCTATCAGGTCGGTGCGCTGAAGGATCGTGTCATAGAGTTCGTCGAAGGCGGCCCGATATCCGGCAATGCCGGAGATCGCCTCGTCAGCGAGAGTCCGGTCCTGGGCGGCGTCCAGATCGGTGCGCATACTCCGGACAGTGTCTGCTAAGGAGCCAAGCTCGCTGACAATGCGGTCGTGAATGGCGAGGTCGCCGCCGACCAGCATCTGTCCGATGGACAGACGGGCCAGCAGAAGGTCCCGAAGGGCCATGCCGGCGAGATAAGCGGCGCGAGGATCGCCGGTATCATTGGCTCTGACCAAGATATCGGTCAGGTTCTGCTCGATCGCCGCCCCTTGGCCGGTCAGAGAGGCGATCATGCGATTTCGCTCCGCCATGAGGGTGGCAACGCGCTCGAAGGTCTGGCCATAGTCGGTGACGCCGTCCGCAATCCTGTCGAGCTGGGATCGTGCTGCCGAGTCGTCAACGAGCGCCCTTGCCTCTTCGATCCGCTCAAGCGTCCGGTTCTGATATCGACGGACGGTTTCGGCGGTCTCCGCGTCATCGTTCAAGACGAAGTCCCAGGCGTGAAGGCGGCTCCGCAGCATATTGGCTTCGACGCGCGCGACTTCGGCGGTCGCCAGCGACAGGCTGCGATACTGGCCAAAGAGGGACTCTGCGGTCCATTGGAGAGGACGCCGACGGCGCCGACGCCAATCATCAGCATCAGGATCAGCGCAAAGCCGGCGCCGATTTTTCTGCCGATACTCAAATTACTCCAGATGCTCATTCGATTGCATGCTCTCTGATAGCTGGTTCGTCACCGGAGCTCTCGATGCTCCGTGCTGACGAGGATTATCGCGTTTCCGGTGATGTCAGGCGAACTGGAGAAAGGATAGAATTCTTGTGCAAAGGCTTAGACGTATATCCTGGTGGATAGATCTATCGAGGTCGATGTGCGCATAGGCGCGCTCGTCTGCGGCCATGCTCAAAGGTATAGGTCGTATACTCTTCAAGAAACCGGATTGACCTTATGGAAGCAGGCGCCGGCGGTCAGGTGCAGTCATTGTCGTAGGAACGCGAGACCTGCCGCTTCATCCATTGGAAAAATCAATGACCAGTCCCTATCTTCTTCGCGAAACCCGTTCCCTTCCGGAGGTGCTGAACCGAATGCGAGAACAAAAACCGCCCGAGACCGGTTCTGTCGATCAAAGGCGTATCCTGGTGATCGAAGACGACGTAACGACGCTCGATCTGATTACCAGGGTGCTGACGCAGGGCGGCTACACTGTCCATGGCCTTGCCGATGGTCGGCGCGCCATCGAATGGCTGGAATCGAATGCGGTCGATCTGGTCGTCTCGGACATTTTCATGCCCGAGGGTGACGGCATCGAAGTGATCCGGTTCGTGCGGAGTCACAGCCGCGCCACGCCGCTGCTGGTCATATCCGGCGGAAACAGTCTGATCGGTCAGGACTACCTGAAGGTGGCCAGCCAACTCGGGGCGGACCGGGTTCTGGCCAAGCCGTTTCGGCCCGTCGACATCCTGAGCGTCGTCGAGGAAATGTTGACAGCGCGGGAGGCGCTTTCACCGGCACAATAAGGATTGGTTAGCAGGCTTGCCGCCAGAATGCGGCCCCCGGCTCATTCTGACCGCAGGCTATTGGGATGCGTGTTCTCCTTGCCGATGATCATGGATTGCTGCGCGACAGCATACAGGCCTATCTGCAGAAATTGGATCCGCAGGCGCTGATCGATACAGCCGCCGATCTCGACGAATCCCTCGAACTGGCCCGGGGGCTCAAGCCTTACGACCTCGTTCTGCTCGACCTTGACATGCCTGGCATGGACGGCTTTGCCGGCATCGCGAAGATGCGCGAGATCCGGCCCGGCGTCCCTGTCGCCATCCTCTCGGGAGAAAGCCGGCGGGAACGGATTCAGCAGGCCATCGCGCAGGGGGCGGCCAGCTTCATTCCGAAGAGCCTGACCGGCTCACGGCTGCTGCACGTGTTGAAACTGGTCATCAGTGGGGAAACCTACATTCCGGCTTTCGCCTTCGGTGGCGGGCCGGAGGCCCGGCCGGGTGTCGGACCGGATCCCGTGGCGGCACTCGGCAAAGCGGAGGCATTCGGTCTGAGCCGGCGCGAAGCCCAGGTGCTCGGTCATCTGGCCCAAGGCCGGTCGAACAAGGAGATCGCGCGCGCGCTCGACCTGCAGGAAGTCACCATCAAATTGCACATGCGCGGTCTCTTCCGCAAACTGACCGCGCGCAACCGTACGCAGGCCCTGAAACGGGCTTATGACTTGGATTTGATCGACTGAACGACCGCCATGACGGCTGCGATGCCCCCGACCGCCGGACCGGCCGACCAAGATGACTGGCTGCGCGCGCGGACCGACGGTCTGGCTCTGCTGCCGCATCCTGCCTGGATCTTCGACCTCGACCGCATCGCCATGCTCTGGGGCAATGGGCCGGCCGTCGACCTGTGGGATGCCGGCAGCCTGGAGAGCCTGACCGGCAGGGATTTCCGGGCCGATATGTCGGGTCCGACCCGGCAGCGCCTCCGCAGCTATGGCGAGCGGTTCGAGCGGGGCGAGGTCGTCATTGAACATTGGACCTTTTATCCGGCCGGCGGGGCCCTGCGTGCCAAATGCCTGTCCAGCGGCCTGCCGGCGCCGGACGGCCGCAAGCTGATGCTGGTCCAGGCTTTTCCGGTCGAACGGGTCAAGGAAATCAGCGTCCAGCGCAGCGTCGAGGCGGTTCACCACACCAGCACCCTGATCTCGCTCTACACCGCCGATGGCGCGGTTCTGATGCAGAACCCGGCCGCCGAGCTGTGTTTCGGCAGCGACGGCCATGATTTCGGCAGCCGGTTTGCCGACCCGCAGGATGCCCGGGCGGCAGAGGCGGCGCTCACCCGCGGCTATGGCTTCGCCCGCGAGGTCAAGGTGAAGACGCGGGTCGGAGAACGCTGGCACGCGCTGGAGGCGCGGCCGAACCGCGACCCGGAAACCGGCGACCGGGCGATCCTGGTCGACGAGCGCGATGTCACGGGGGCCCACAGGGTGGCGGCGGCCCTGGCCGTCAGCGAAAGACGGCTGCAGAACGCCATCGACAGCTTTCCTGCGGCTTTTGCATTGTGGGACCCGCAGGATTGCCTGACGATCTGCAATATCCGCTATCGCAACAACTACAGCCGGTTCCTGCCCAGGATCGTGCCCGGCGTCGCCTTCAACGCTATTCTGTCCGCCATCGAAGAGGCGGCCGGGCCGGAGATCGGCGACATGCCGACCGATCTCTGGTGCGCCCAGCGACGGTCCATCCGAGCCGCCGGAGGGACGATCGAGCTGCCCGTGGACGGCGGGCGTTGGATGCTGATTCAGGATCGGGTGATGGAGGACGGCAGTACCGTCAGCGTCCAGACCGATATCACCGAGCTGAAGGAGCGCGAGTTTACACTCGTCGAGGCTCGCCAGCAGATCGAGCGCCAGGCCGCCGATCTGGCGGAACTCGCCGAGCAGTTGGAGGTCGAACGCCAGGCGGCCGAGACGGCCCGCTGGACCGCCGAAGCGGCGAACCGGGCGAAATCCACCTTCCTGGCCACGATGAGCCACGAGATCCGCACGCCGATCAATGGCGTGATCGGGATGACCGGCCTGCTCCTCGAATCGCCGCTGTCGGCCGACCAGCATCGCATGGCCGAGATGCTGCGCGATTCCGGCGAAATGCTGCTGTCGATCATCAACGACATCCTCGACTTCTCGAAGATCGAGGCCGGGAAGCTCACCCTGGACGTCGCGCCCTTCGACCTGGTGCCGGTGCTGGAAAGCGTGCTCGACGTCATGGCCGAGCGGGCCCGCGCGAAAAAGCTCGACCTGTCGCTCTGCGTCGCGCCGGATACGCCGGGCCGGCTGACCGGGGACGCCGGCCGGCTGCGCCAGATCCTCGTCAACCTTGTCGGCAATGCCGTCAAGTTCACCGAGGCCGGCGGCGTGACCCTCTCGGTCGAACCGGCGGCGACGACGGACGGGACCGTCGCGGTCCGGTTTGCCGTGACGGATACCGGGATCGGCATTCCGGCCGACCGGCAATCGCGGCTGTTCGAGGAATTCAGCCAGGTCGACGACTCGCCGGCGCGCAAATTCGGCGGCACCGGGCTCGGCCTGGCCATCTGCAAGCGGCTTTGCAGCCTGATGGGCGGCCGCATCGCGGTCGACAGCACCCCCGGCCGGGGCAGCACCTTCTTCTTCGACCTTCGCTTCGCCGAGGCCGGTGTCGACGTCATGACCAGTGTCGACGTGCAGGGCCTGGCCGAGGCCCGCGCACGGGTGCTGGTCGCCGATCCCGGCCAAACGGTCCGTGCGGCGCTTGAGCGCCAGCTGCGTCATTGGGGGCTCGACGTCGACGTGGCGGCGGACCGCGACGGCATCATCCGGCGTCTCGACGAGGAGGCCTACGGCGCGATGCTGGTTGCCGCGCCGCTCCTGGACGGGGGCAATGTTCTCCGGCGCCTCGGGGAACTCGCCGATCCGCCGAAGCTGGTCACGTTAACGGCGTCGCCTTTCGAAGGCGGCGCCGACGCCGTTGCCGGGCCGGACCGGCCGGCGGTCGCGGTTCTCGCCAAGCCCGTGCGGCTGTCGCCGCTGTTCGATGCCCTGGCGACGGCGCTGGGAACGCCGGCCCATCGCGCGGCCGGTCTCGATCGCGACCGGCGCTCCCGCGACCCGCAGCCGGGACCGGAGCCGGGTGAGCCACTGCGCATTCTGGTGGCCGAGGACAATCCCGTGAACCAGGACGTCGCCCGGCGCCTGCTGGAAAGTTGGGGACACCGGGTGGATCTCGCCGGCAACGGCCTGGAAGCCGTTCTGGCGGTCAAGTTCTTCCCTTATGACCTCGTGTTGATGGACGTGCAGATGCCCGAGATGGACGGCCTGACGGCGACTGCCGAAATCCGCCGGCTGCCCGGCGCGCAGGGCCGCACGCCGATCGTCGCCATGACCGCCAATGTGACCAGCGGGTTCGACGCCGAATGCCGGATCGCCGGGATGGATGACTATGTCGCCAAGCCGGTCAACCGCAACGCCCTGTGGGCGACTTTGTGCAAGTGGCAGCGCCGCGCCGGCGAAGAGACTCCGCAGGCGGCTCCGTGCGACGTGACTGCCGCGCCTTTTGATCCCGAACCTCCGGACGCAGTGCCGGATACGGTCGATCTGGATGAGGAACAGATCGCCGAGCTTCTGGAGATGTTCGGTCCGGACGGCTATCGCGGCATGCTCGACCGCCTGCGCGATGATGGCCTGGGGCGGTTGGCCCGCATGGCGGCGTGCGCGGCAGCCGGCGATGCTGCCGGCCTTTCCGCCGAGGCGCACACTTTGAAGTCGGGTGCGGGCTCGCTCGGTCTGTGCGACGTGCAGGCGCTGGCTGCGGCGCTCGAAAGCGACGCCAATGCGGCATTCCCGGAGGATGCCGAGACCCGGGTGGCACAGCTGCAAGCCCGCTTCGAGGGCTCGCTCGCGGCGCTTGAGGATTTCTGTCGCCGGGCCGCGTGACCGCGTCGCCGCCAATGCATTTCAGGACTTCCGTTGGCCGAATTCCACTGTGCGGCGGCCCGAGAAATTCTGTACATGCCAGCCCAAAAGCATTAAACCAGCGAATGGAATCGGGTATGCTTGAAGATATTGCGGTGAGTGGCGCGTTTCGTGGGCGAGGGATGGCATCATGACGCCGAGAGAACTTCACGACAGGATCAGCCAGCTGGCCTATCTCATGTGGGAAGCGGCCGGACGCCAGCAGGGCCTGGCGATGGAGTATTGGCTGGCGGCCGAACGCCAGGTGATCACAATGGTGGGCACGGCCATGGGAACGGCGATGGACCAGATGCTGGCGCCGTGCCGGGCCGCCGCCCAGCCGCACCGGCGCACCGAGAGCAAGGCGCCGCCCCCCGCGACCGAAGACAAGCCCGCAGCCGTGCCCGAGGCGGCGGTCACGGAGCGGACACCGGAACCGGCGGCGGCATCGGAACCGCCAGCACCGGAACCGGCAGCTCCGGCGGCCCCAGCGCCGGCGTCATCCGCCGAACCGGTCTCCGCCGAACCGGCGGCAGCTGTTCAGCCGGCTCCCAGCCCGCCCCCTGCGGAACCGGCCCCCGTCCGGGCCGAGCCGGTCGCGCCGCCGGCCGAAGCGGTCGCCAGCCCCGAACCGGCCCCCGCCCTCCAGCCGGAGCCCAAAGCCGCCGGCAATGGCGAGCTGGTGGAACATCGCAACCGGCCGATCGTCCGGCGCGACTGGATCGGCCGCAATGTCATGCTCGATCTCGACACGACCAGCGGCCATTACCGGGTGCCGCACGACGCGCTGTGGGACTTCGTCAAGAGCCACAAGACGGTCGAGAGCACCAAGACCTGGCAGCAGAAAGGCGAGTACAGCTGGCCGAAGATTCCGCACGATCTTCTGGAGTTCCTCAGCCCCTATGCCCGCGACTGACGCCGCTCCGGCGCGGTTCCGGGCGCCGCGAACCGGGCCTTGCCCCTGAAGGCGGGGGCGGGCACCGGCCGGCACCCGCCGTCCGTGGCCGGCCTTACATGCGGATGCGCAGGCCGACAAAGGCGCCGATACCGGGCGCATTGAAGTCGAAGACCTCCTCATAGTCCTGGTCGAGCACGTTCTCGACCCGGCCGAAAATCTCGACATTCTCCGACAGATCGTAGGACCCGGCGATGTTGAGCAGGGTGTAGCTGCCGAGCTCGACCTCCTGGAAGGCGGGCGAGGTGAAGCGCAGATCCGTCCGTTCGCCGTTATAGATCAGCCCGACATTGAGATTGGCCCGGTCGTCGAGAAAGCGGTAATTGGCGTTGACGCTGGCCGAATGCAGGGGCCGCCGCCGCTCGCGGAACACCCCATCACTCCCGTCGACATCGCTGAACGGCTGGGTGGCATGGGTGTAGCTGTAGGACCCCTGCAGATCGAGCCCGTCGATCAGGTCCACCGCGGTCAGCGCGATCTCGATGCCGTCGGACTCGCTCTCGCCCTCGCGGTTGACGGCGGTGAACAGCTGGGAGTCCGGGTCGAAGACGAAGCCGTTGATCTCGTCCTCGACGACATTGCGGAAATAGGTGACGTCGGCGACGATCCGGCCGCCGAGCAGCGTCTGTTCGATGCCGATATCCCAGCCGCGCGACTGCTCGGGCTGCAGGTCCGGATTGCCGATGAAACTGCCGGGGAAGAAGCCGAACTGCTCGGTCGGGGTGGGTCGCTGCACGCCGGTGCCGTAGCTGCCGTGCAGTCGCGTGCCGGTGTCGAAGGGCTCGACCGAGGCGGTGACGCGGTAGGTCGTGAAATCCTCGAATGTGTCGAAATCGTCATGCCGGACCGAGCCGCTCAGGAAGATCCGGTCGAGCAGCGACAGCTGGTACTGGCCGACATAGCCGAAATCCTCGGTCTCGCGGCCCTGCTGGAATTCGTTCGAGTAGTTGGTCTCTTCCCGCTCGACCAGGAAGGTCAGCACATGCTCGGCGTCGAGAAGCTCCGGCGTCTCCAGATAGACATCGGACTGGTAGCTGATATTGGCCAGAGTGCCTTCGGAAAAGGCATTGCCGAAGTCGCTGACGAAGTCGTTGCGGGTGTCGGTGACCGTAATGCCGGCGCTCTGTTCCCACATCCCGTCGAACAGCGTCAGGGTCGCCCGCGCCAGGCCATAGGCCTGCTGGGTGTCGGACTCGTCGACCGGGCTGTCGAGGGTGCGGCCGGTCATGAAGTCCTGCGGGTCGTTCTCGACAAAGGCATCAGTGTAGCGGCCGGCGACGTCGATCTGCAGCACGTCGAGCGGATTGATCCGGCCGGTGAAGTTGAGCGTGACGTTGCGGTGGCCGTCCTCCTCGCCGCCAAAGTCGGAGAGGTTGATGCCCTCGGTCCGGAAGAGATCGACCGAGCCGGAAAAGGCATAGTCCTCGTCGCCGCCGGCGACCCGGCCATTGGCCGAGACGGTACCGAAAGAGCCGCCTTCCACCCGGGCCGCGCCGCTGATCGGGCCCTCCCCCTGCCGGGTGACGATGTTGATAACGCCGCCAATGGCATCGCTGCCATAGAGCGCGCTCTGCGGGCCGCGCAGCACCTCGATGCGCTCGACATCGGAGGCGAGGAGATTGCCGAAGTCGAAGAGCCTGCCGCTGGCCGGGTCATTGGCCTCGATGCCGTTGATCAGCACCAGGGTGTGGTTCGACTCGGCGCCGCGAATGCGCACCTCGGTGAAGGTGCCGACGCCGCCGGTGCGGCTGACCGTGACGCCGGCCACTTCGCGCAGGACTTCGGAAACCAGGCGCGTCTGGCGGCGCTGCAACTCTTCGCGGGTGATGACGGTCAGGGCCGAGCCGATCTCGTTGGTCGGCCGCGGCGTGCGGGTGGCGATGACGCTGATCTCCGGCAGCGCGATCGACTCGGCCGGGGCAGCGGGCGCGTCCTCCTCTTCCCCGGCCGCCGGCTGTGCAAAGGCCGGCAGGCCGGCCGCGGCGATCAGGCCGAGGCAGGTGGCGGCGGACGTCGTCAGCAGGCGGGAGCGGAGCGAATGGCAATGGGGCATGGCACAGGGCCTCCGTCTTGGGCATGGGAATGACGAAGGCTGCCGGACGGCAAGGCCGCCGCGCCGCATGAAGCGGGGTCGCGGCGCGCCTGCGGGCCGTGAATGCGGCACGGGCAACGGTCGTGCACGGCGGAGTCCTCCGGCAGCCAACAGCTTCTGTCGGTCGCCTCGACGGAACCCCGCCCCGCGGACTACCTCGGTCCCCGGATGGACGACACGGTCGACGGCAGGTTTCCTGGCTTGCGGGTCGCGGGCTGCGGCTCGGGCCTTCCCAGGGCGCGCGGGGCCCCAGTGGCTCGAAAAAGGGGAGCGGCAGCCTGCCGCTTACAGTTGCGAGGACAGCCCCGGACTTGGCGTGTCGCGTGGTTTGCACGGACACGCCGCACCGGGTTCCCTTTTCCCCTCCGCGACGCGGAAGGGCACCGTCGACGATGACAATGCCATGTCGCCTATGGGCTGCGTTGATATGGATCAAGCACAACCTTTCGCGACTGCAGCGAAACGTCCAAGGGCGCCCTGCCCAGAAAGCACCATGTTCGCGGTGGACACTGAACCGTCGAAAGTCCCGCTGTTTCAGAGCCGAAGACATCGATGCTGAGAAAGGTTCTTCCGGCCATCGCCGCTGCCCTGCTGCTCGCCGCCTGCGCCGGCCCCACCCCTTACCTCCCGGCCGAAAACGGCACGGGGTTCCGGGATATCCGCATCGAGCCCGGGCGCTACCGGGTGCAATTCGCCGGCAATTCCTTGACGTCGCGCGAGACGGTCGAGACCTACCGGCTCTACCGCGCCGCCGAGGTGACCCGCGAGGCCGGCGGCGACTATTTCGTCATCGTCGACGAGGATACCGCCGTCGACCGCGAATACCGCACCACTGTCGATGCGGTGCATTTCGCCGGCCCGATCTCCTTTTACTACCGCGGCCTGTGCTGCGCGCCGCTGACCCTGACCGAGACCACCCGGCCGATCGAGCGCTTCACGGCGGTCGCGGAGATTCGCACCTATGAGGGGGAGCCGCCGGCCGCCTCCCTTCGCGCTTATGATGCGCGGGCGGTGCTGGCCAATCTCGGTCCGCTCATTGACCGGGGCGGTGAGGAGGGCATGGCGGCGACCGGGGCCGGCGCCCCGGCGGAGTGAGTCACACACAACCCGGGGCGTGCGTGGTTTCCCGGAGCGTGCGCCGGCCCTGCCCCCGGCCCGGCCCGCCGGGCGCCCCGACCTCCCCCGCGAGCGGGGGAGGTGGCCGGCGACAGCCCGCCGGTGGCTGGTTGCTGAAGAAGCGAGGGTCAAGCCGCCGCCGGATGGCGGGGCCGCCCGCCTACCGCACGCGGCCTTCGCGCCAGGCGGTGATCAGGTCGTCATAGGCGACGGTCTCGCCCTGGCCGCGCTCGTCCTCCAGAGCCGGCTTGGGCGCACCCGGCTGGTCGAACCAGTATTGCGGGTCACGCGCCTCGTTCAGTTGGGGCCCGCATTCGCCGAGCACCCCGGCGCGTTCCAGGCGCGACAGCACATCGTCCTGGGCGGCGGCAAGATTGTCCATTGCTTCCTGGGCGGTCACTTCGCCGGTCACCGCTTCGGCGACGTTCTCCCACCACAGCTGCGCGAGGCGCGGATAGTCGGGCACATTGGTGCCGGTCGGCGTCCAGGCGACGCGGGCCGGGCTGCGGTAGAACTCGACCAGGCCGCCGAGCCGCGGCGCCGCCTCGGTCATCGCCTCGTGCTGCAGGTCGCTGTCGCGGATCGGCGTCAGGCCGACCAGGGTCTTCCGCAGCGAGGTCGACTTGCAGGTGGTGAACTGGGCGTAGAGCCAGGCCGCCTTGCGCCGCTCCAGCGGGGTGGAGTCGAGGAAGGTCCAGGAGCCGCAATCCTGATAGCCGAGCTTCATGCCCTCCTCCCAGTAGATGCCGTGCGGGGAGGGGGCCATGCGCCATTTCGGCGTGCCGTCCTCGTTGACCACCGGCAGGTCGGGCTGGCTGAGGCTGGCGGTGAAGGCGGTGTACCAGAAGACCTGCTGGGCGATATTGCCCTGGCCCGGCACCGGCCCGGCCTCGGAGAAGTTCATGCCGGCGGCTTCCGGCGGCGCGTATTGCTGCAGCCAGTCGATGTATTTCTGCAGGGCGTAGACGGCGGCCGGGCTGTTGGTGGCGCCGCCGCGGCTGACCGAGGAGCCGACCGGCCGGCAGCCGTCGACCCGGATGCCCCATTCGTCGACCGGCAGGCCGTTCGGGATGCCGGTGTCGCCGCAGCCGGCCATGGACAGCCAGGCATCGGTGAAGCGCCAGCCGAGCGAGGGATCGCGGCGGCCATAGTCCATATGGCCATAGACGCGCTGGCCGTCGATCTCGCGGACATGGTTGGTGAAGAAGTCGGCGATGTCCTCATAGGCGGTCCAGTTGATCGGCACGCCGAGCTCATAGCCGTAGCGATTGCGGAACTGCTCCTTCAGATCCTCGCGATTGAACCAGTCATAGCGGAACCAGTAGAGATTGGCGAATTGCTGGTCGGGGAGCTGGTAGACCTTGCCATCAGGCGCCGTCGTGAAGCTGAGGCCGATGAAATCGTCGAGGTCGAGGCCCGGCAGGGTGACGTCGGCGCCTTCGCCCTCGATGAAATCGCTCAGCGGGATCGCACGGCCGTAGCGGAAATGCGTGCCGATCAGATCGCTGTCGTTGACATAGCCGTCATAGACGTTGCGGCCGGACTGCATCTGGGTCTGCAGCCGCTCGATGACGTCGCCTTCCTGGATGAGGTCGTGGGTCAGGTTGATGCCGGTGATCTCCCGGAAGGCCCGGGCCATGGTGTCGGCTTCGTATTCGTGGGTGGTGATGGTTTCCGACACCACGTTGATGTCCATGCCGCGATAGGGCTCGGCGGCGCGGATGAGGAATTCCATCTCCGCCATCTGCTCGTCGAGCGACAGGGTCGAGGGCCGGAACTCCTCCTCCATCCAGCGCCGCGCGGCGGCCATGCGGTCATCGTCGCTCTGGGCCAGGGCCGGACGGGCCGTGGCCATCTTCGCCCCGGCGGCGAGGCTGAGGGCGCCGGCCCCCTGCATCAGCGAGCGGCGGCGGATCGGCAGAATGCCGCGGCGGAACGGAGTCTTCTTGAACATGCGGGATCCCTCCTTGGTTGCGTCGGTTCTTGGGGGACGGCGGCGGGGACGACGCACTCGCCCGCTGCCGGTTCGTGGGGCCGGGCCGGTTCCCGGAGGACCGGGCGGCTCAGCCATAGCGCAGCAGCACGGCCATATTGGCCGCCGCGAGCGCCAGCGCGCCCCACAGCGTCCATTCGGTC
This sequence comes from Alphaproteobacteria bacterium, assembly GCA_009909005.1. Classification (GTDB taxonomy): domain Bacteria; phylum Pseudomonadota; class Alphaproteobacteria; order DSM-16000; family Inquilinaceae; genus JAAAOG01. The sequence continues at coordinate 15,713 of JAAAOG010000020.1, forward strand.
AGGCCGAGCCAGAACAGGTGAATGAAGGCGGCCGAGAGGAGGCCGATGAAGAAGCGGTCGCCGCGGGTGGTGGTGATCGGCAGGAAGCCCTTGCGTTCGCGGGTCGGCCGGATCAGCTCCCACGCCGTCATGCCGCTCAGCAGCAGGGCGATGCCGATGAAGAAGGCGGCGGTGACCGGCGTCCACGCCATCCAGTCCAGGGCGAGCAGGGCCGTGTCGTCCATGGCAGGCGCCTCCCCTAGACGCGGCCCAGGGCAAAGCCCTTGGCGATGTAGTTGCGGACGAACCAGATGACGAGCGCGCCCGGCACCAGGGTCAGGGTGCCGGCGGCGGCCAGCAGGCCCCAGTCGAGCCCCGCCGCGCTCATCGTCCGGGTCATGGTCACGGCGATCGGCTTGGCGTCGACCAGGGTCAGGGTGCGCGCCATCAACAGCTCGATCCAGCTGTACATGAAGCAGAAAAAGGCCGTGACGCCGATGCCGTTGCCGATCAGCGGCATGAACACGGTGGTGAAAAAGCGCGGGAAGCTGTAGCCGTCGAGATAGGCCATCTCGTCGACCTCGCGCGGCACCGCGCTCATGAAGCCCTCAAGGATCCACACCGCCAGGGGCACGTTGAACAGGCAATGGGCGATGGCCACGGCGATATGGGTGTCGAACAGGCCGATGGCGTGGTAGAGCTCGAAAAAGGGCAGCAGGAACACCGCCGGCGGCGCCATCCGGTTGGACAGCAGCCAGAAGAACATGTGCTTGTCGCCGATGAAGCGATAGCGCGAAAAGGCATAGGCGGCCGGCAGGGCGACGCCCAGCGAGATCGCCATGTTCATAAAGACATAGGTCAGCGAGTTGAGATAGCCGGTGTACCAGCTGGCGTCCGTGAAAATGATGACATAGTTGTCGAGCGAGGGATTAACCGGCAGCAGGCTGAAGGCGCCGAGAATGTCCTCGTTCGACTGCAGGGACATCTTGATCATCCAGTAGAGCGGCAGGATGATGAAGGTGAAATAGACGCCCAGCAGCAGGGCGCGCCGCGTACCGCTTGTATGACTTCCACTCATCGGCCGGTCCTCATAGAAGAGGGGGTGGACGATAGCTGGGAGAGGGTCGTCGCGGCTCGCTTGAGGCCCCATCCTCG
>JAAAOG010000046.1 GCA_009909005.1 Alphaproteobacteria bacterium
GGGCGCAAAATACGGAGCGAGCCGGATCGGCGCCTCGAAGACGAATCGGACGCTGTCGCCTTCCGGCGTGCGGTCGGCCACCCGGGCCACCGTATCGACATGGCCGAAGACCAGGTGTCCGCCCAGTTCGTCGCCGAGCCGGAGCGAGCGTTCCAGGTTGACCTCGGTGCCGACCTGCCAGGTGCCGAGCGTCGTCTTCGACAGGGTCTCGGCCGAGGCCTGGATGGCGTAACGCTGCCCGCTGCGCCCGACCACCGTCAGACAGACGCCGCTATGGGCGATCGACGCGCCGACATCGATGGTCGCGGGATCGTAGTCGGTCTCGATGGTGAAGGTCGTGTCGCCGCCGCGTTCGATGGCGACCACCCGGCCCACATCGGTGACGATGCCGGTGAACATAAGCCGCCTCCATCGCGCTTGCGCCGGTCGCGCCGCCGGCCGGCCTCGTGCAGACAGATTGCCTTGTCGGTGCGCCGCGTCAATGCTCGGCATGCCTTGCGGACAATCAGCGCCTTGCGGACAAGGCGCGCCTTGGCCTTTGCGTTGCTGGAGCGGGTGAGGGGAATCGAACCCCCACGACCAGCTTGGAAGGCTGGGGCTCTACCATTGAGCTACACCCGCAACACGCGCTGCCCGCCGGGGCGAAAACCGGCACCGGACCCATGCCGCCGGACCCCGATAGCGAGCGGTCCCGGCACACCGCAGACACCGCCGCTGATCCGGTGCCCGCCTGCCCCGCCGGACCACAGCAACCGGATTGAACGCGCCGGACACAGAAGAGCACCCGCCGACGCCGATGTCGAGCGCATCGCGTGGGATATAGCATTCTCCAAGGCCGTTCACCACCCCGCGACCGCGCGACCGCGATCCATGCTGCGGCCATCCTGCCTGCCCCGGCGGTCTGATATTCCTGCCATCGATCGCGGATCGCATGGCGCGGGTCGCGGTTTCACAGTCCAGACGACCCGAAAGACGACCCGAACCACGAGTCCCGGCTCTTGCGATCCTTTCTCAGCCTGGGCTTCCGGCCCTTCTTTCTCGCCATGGCGCTCTGGGCGGTGGCCGCCATGGCGCTGTTCACCTTCGGCGCGCATGGCGACATCGTCCTGTCCAGCCATTTCGGCCTCTACGCCTGGCATGCCCACGAGATGCAGTTCGGCTTTGTCGGGGCGGCGGTGGCCGGATTCCTGCTCACCGCCGTGCCCAACTGGACAGGCCGGCCGGCCTTGCGCGGACGGTGGCTGCTGGCCGTGCTGGTCCTGTGGTTCGCCGGGCGCGCCGCCATGCTGTGGTCGGCCGACATCGGCGCCGTCCCCGCCGCACTCATCGATACGGCCTTCTGGCTGGTCCTGGCCGTCTTCATCCTTGTCGCGGTGACCGGGGCCCGAAATCTGCGAAACATCCCCGTGGCAATCGCTGTCCTGGCGATGGCCGCCGCCGTGGCGGGCAATCACCTGGCACAGGCCGGCATCAGCCCGCATCGCGGGCCGCTCATCTTCGGCGTCGCCGTCATGGTCATGCTGATCAGCCTCATCGGCGGCCGGATCGTGCCGAATTTTACCCGCAACTGGCTGGCGCAGCGAGAGGCCGACCGGCTGCCGGCCGCCTTCGGCCTCTTTGACCGCGTCGTGCTGGCTCTCAGCCTCGCCGTGATGGCGGCCTGGGTGGCCGGCATCGACCGGGCGGGCCTCGCGGGCGCCTGCCTGGCGACGGGCCTTCTGCACATCGCGCGTCTCGCCCGGTGGCGCCCGCAGGCCACGCTGGCCGAGCCGCTCGTCTGGGTCATGCACCTGGGTTATGCCTGGGTCGCCGCCGGCTTCCTGATGCTCGGCCTGTCGATGCTGAGCCCGGCCGTGCCGGAGAGTGCTGCGATCCATGCCTGGACCGCCGGAGCCATGGGGACGATGATCCTGGCGATCAGCACCCGGGCGACGCTCGGCCATACCGGCCGGGCGCTGACCGCCGGCCCCGGCACGGCGCTGATCTATGCGCTGGTGTCGCTGGCCGCCCTGACGCGGGTCGCGGCGCCGGTCCTGCCCGACCGCTTCATCCTGCTCATCGCCAGTGCCAGCAGCTTCTGGATCGCCGCCTTCGCGCTGTTCCTGGTGCTGTACGGCCCGGCTCTCCTCGGCCCGCGCGCCGACGAGAGCCCCCCGGCTTAGGGCTGGCGTTGCCCGGTCGCGGCCCGGCGCGGCGGCGTGCCGGCCGGCCCCGCCGGCACTTGATCCAGATCAATATCGCCGCAGCCGGGAACAATCGAATTTCCCATGACGTTCGTATGGTCATCCTGGTTTTCTACGACTTTCGAAAGGGGGCCGCGTTTTCAGCCCCCCGCAGCGGAACCCGATCATGAGCCAATTCTTCGACCGGCTGATGTTCTTCAAAAAGACCGTCGGCAGCTTTTCCAACGGCTTCGGCACCGAGACCGACGAGAACCGCGGCTGGGAGGACGGCTATCGCCAGCGCTGGCAGCACGACAAGATTGTCCGCTCGACGCACGGCACCAACTGTACCGGGTCCTGCAGCTGGAAGATCTACGTCAAGAACGGCCTCGTGACCTGGGAGACCCAGCAGACCGACTATCCCAGGACCCGGCCGGACATGCCGAACCACGAGCCGCGCGGCTGCTCCCGCGGCGCCAGCTATTCCTGGTATCTCTACAGCGGCAACCGGCTGAAATATCCGATGGTGCGCGGCCGGCTGCTCAAGCACTGGCGGGCAGCCCGCCGGACCCGGAGTCCGGTCGAGGCCTGGGCGTCGATCGTCGAGGACCCGGAGATGGCGCACGACTACAAGTCGATGCGCGGCGCCGGCGGCTTCGTCCGCGCCAGCTGGCAGCAGGTCAATGAGATCATTGCCGCCGCCAATGCCTATACCGTCAGGACCTACGGTCCCGACCGGGTGGTCGGCTTCTCGCCCATCCCGGCCATGTCGATGATCTCCTACGCCGCCGGCACCCGCTATCTGTCGCTGATCGGCGGCACCTGCATGAGCTTCTACGACTGGTATTGCGACCTGCCGCCCTCCTCGCCGCAAACCTTCGGCGAGCAGACCGACGTGCCGGAAAGCGCCGACTGGTACAATTCCACCTTCCTGCTGATCTGGGGCTCGAACGTCCCCCAGACCCGGACGCCCGACGCGCATTTCTACGTCGAGGGCCGCTATCGCGGCATCAAGAGCGTCGTCGTCTCGCCCGACTACAGCGAGGCGGCCAAGTTCTCCGATCTCTGGCTGCACCCGGTGGCCGGCACCGACAGCGCGCTCGCCATGGCCATGGGCCATGTCATCCTCAAGGAGTTCCACCTCCAGAAGGAGAGCCGCAGCGCCTATTTCACGGACTATGTCCGCCGCTATACCGACATGCCGTGCCTCGTCCGGCTGGACAGGCGCGGCGACGGCTATGTCGCCGGCCGGCTGCTGCGCGCCTCGGACTTCGCCGACGGCCTCGGCCAGAGCAACAATCCCGACTGGAAGACCGTCGTCATCGACGAAACCGCCGGCAAGCCGGCGGTGCCGACCGGGTCGATCGGGTTCCGGTGGGGCGAGACCGGCAAGTGGAACCTGGAGCAGAAGGACGCCGCGGGCCGCGTCCTCGCCCCGGCACTCAGCCTGATCGACGGACGCGACGCGGTCGTGCCGGTGTCCTTCCCCTATTTCGGCGGCACTGAGCACCCCTATTTCACCGCCTCCAAGCACCCCGAGGTGCTGGTCCGCAACGTGCCGGTGCGCCGCGTCGAACTGGCCGACGGACCGGCCGAGGTCGCCACCGTCTTCGACCTGATGGCGGCCAATTACGGCGTCGACCGCGGGCTGGGGGGCGAGCACGTGGCGGCCTCCTATGACGACGACGTGCCCTACACCCCGGCCTGGCAGGAAAAGATCACCGGGGTCGGCCGCGACTATGTGGTCTCGGTCGCCCGCCAGTTCGCCCGCAATGCCGACCGGACGGAAGGCAAGTCCATGGCCATCGTCGGTGCCGGGATCAATCACTGGTACCATATGGACATGACCTACCGCGGCATCATCAACATGCTGTTGATGTGCGGCTGTATCGGCAAGTCCGGCGGCGGCTGGGCGCACTATGTCGGCCAGGAAAAGCTGCGGCCGCAGCCGGGCTGGCTGCCGCTGGCCTTCGCGCTCGACTGGCACCGCCCGCCGCGGCACATGAACAGCACCTCGTTCTTCTATGCCCATACCGACCAATGGCGCTATGAGCGGCTGTCGGTGAAGGAGATCCTCTCGCCGCTGGCCGACCCGGCCGAATGGCGCGGCAGCCTGATCGACTTCAACGTGCGGGCGGAGCGCATGGGCTGGCTGCCGTCTTCGCCGCAACTGGAGACCAACCCGCTGGAGGTCTGCCGCCAGGCCGCCGAGGCGGACAGCGATCCCAAGGACTTTGCCGTGGCCGGGCTGAAGTCCGGCGACCTGCGGCTGTCCTGCGAGGATCCGGACAACCCGAAGAACTTCCCGCGCAATCTGTTCGTCTGGCGCTCCAACCTGCTCGGGGCGAGCGGCAAGGGCCATGAATACTTCCTCAAGCATTTCCTGGGCGCCAAGAACGGCGTGCTCAATACCGATATCGGCCACACCGGCGAGGAGAAGCCGGAGGAGGTCGTCTGGCGGGATGCGGCGCCGGAGGGCAAGCTCGACCTGCTCTGCACCATCGATTTCCGCATGAACACCACGGGACTGTTCTCCGACATCGTCCTGCCGACGGCGACCTGGTACGAGAAGAACGACCTCAACACCACCGACATGCACCCGTTCATCCACCCGCTGACCGCGGCGGTGGACCCCGTGTGGGAGACCCGCAGCGACTGGGACATTTTCCGCGGCATCGCCAAGGCCTTCTCCGAGGTCTGCGCGGGCAAGCTGGGAGTCGAGAAGGACCTGGTGCTGACGCCGACCCTGCACGACAGCCCGAGCGAACTCGGCCAGGCGCTGGCGGTGCGGGACTGGAAGCGCGGCGAGTGCGAGGCGGTGCCCGGCAAGACCATGCCCAACATGGTCGTGGTCGAACGCGACTATCCCAACACCTACAAGAAGTTCACGGCGCTCGGGCCGCTGATGGACAGCGCCGGCAATGCCGCCAAGGGCATCGCCTGGGACACCAAGGACGAGGTCAGGCTGCTCGGCGACATCAACCAGCGCCACAGCGACCCCGGCGTCTCGGATGGCCGGCCGAAGATCGAGCGCGACATCCACGCCTGCGAGACCATCCTGATGCTGGCGCCGGAGACCAACGGCCATGTCGCGGTCAAGGCCTGGGCGGCGCTGGGCAAGACCACCGGCCGCGACCACACCCATCTCGCCCTGCCGCGCGAGGACGAGAAGATCACCTTCCGTGACCTGACCGCCCAGCCGCGCAAGATCATCACCTCGCCGACCTGGAGCGGCATCGAGAGCGAGAAGGTCAGCTACAATGCCGGCTGGACCAATGTCCACGAGCTGATCCCCTGGCGGACCCTGACCGGCCGGCAGCAATTCTATCAGGATCACCCCTGGATGCGCGCCTTCGGGGAAGGGTTCGCCGTCTACCGGCCGCCGATCGACACCAAGACCATCGACCGGATCATGGCCGACCTGGACGACGGCCGGCCGCAGGTGACGCTCAACTTCATCACCCCGCACCAGAAATGGGGCATCCACTCCACCTATACCGACAATCTGCTGATGCTGACGCTGCGGCGCGGCGGACCGGTGATCTGGGTCAGCGAGGCCGACGCCCGGAAGATGGGCGTCGCGGACAATGACTGGGTCGAGGCCTACAACTGCAACGGCGCGCTGGTCGCCCGGGCCTGCGTCAGCCAGCGCATCCAGCCCGGCACCACCTTCATGTACCACGCACAGGAAAAGATGACCAATGTGCCGGGCTCGGAAATTACCAAGCTGCGCGGCGGCATCCACAACTCCGTCACCCGGGTGACGCCCAAGCCGACCCACATGATCGGCGGCTATGCGCACCTCGCCTATGGCTTCAATTACTACGGCACTGTCGGCTTCAACCGCGATGAGTTCGTCATCATGCGGAAGATGAAGCGAGTCAATTGGCGCGACCGGCCGCTAAGCGCCAAACGCGAGGTCATGGAGGACGCAGCACAATGAAGATCCGCGCGCAGATCGGCAAGGTCCTCAATCTGGACAAATGCATCGGCTGCCACACTTGCTCGGTGACCTGCAAGAACGTCTGGACGACGCGCCAGGGCGCCGAATACCAGTGGTGGAACAATGTCGAGTCGAAGCCGGGCATCGGCTATCCGCGCAACTGGGAAGACCAGGAGCTCTGGCGGGGCGGCTGGCGGGTCAAGGCCAACGGCAGGATCGAGCCGAAGCAGGGCGGCAAATGGACCATCCTGGCGAATATTTTCGCCAATCCGCATATGCCGCAGATCGACGATTTCTACGAGCCCTTTGACTTCGAATATACCTGGCTGCACAACGCGCCCGAAATCGAGTCCGCACCGACCGCCCGGCCGATCTCGCAGATCACCGGCGACCGCATCGAGAAAATCGAATGGGGCCCGAACTGGGAGGAGATCTGCTCCGGGGAGTTCGAAAAGCGCTCCCGCGATGTGAATTTCGCCCGGATCGAAAAGGCGATTTACGGCGAGTTCGAAAACACCTTCATGATGTACCTGCCGCGGCTGTGCGAGCACTGCCTCAACCCTTCCTGCCTCGCCTCCTGCCCGTCGGGTGCCATCTACAAGCGGGAAGAGGACGGCATCGTCCTGCTCGACCAGGACAAGTGCCGCGGCTGGCGCATGTGCGTCAGCGGCTGCCCCTACAAGAAGATCTACTACAACTGGCACTCCGGCAAATCGGAGAAGTGCATCTTCTGCTACCCGCGCATCGAGGCGGGGATGCCGACCGTGTGCTCGGAAACCTGCGTCGGGCGCATCCGCTATCTGGGCGTCATGCTCTACGACGCCGACCGCATCGAGGAGGCGGCCAGCAAGGCGAACGAGACCGACCTCTACCAGGCGCAGCTCGATCTCTTTCTCGACCCCGACGATCCGCAGGTCGCCGAACAGGCCCGGCGCCAGGGCATTCCCGAGGCCTGGCTGGAGGCGGCCCGGCATTCGCCGGTCTACCGGATGGCCAAGGTCTGGAAGGTCGCCCTGCCGCTGCACCCGGAATACCGCACCTTGCCGATGGTCTGGTACATGCCGCCGCTGAGCCCGATCCAGAGCGCGGCCGAGGCCGGCGCGCTTGCCGCGTATGACGGCGTTCCGGACGTCCGCTCGCTCCGCATCCCCGTCCGTTACCTCGCCAATCTGCTGACCGCCGGCGACGAGGCGCCGGTGGTCGCCGCCCTGGAGAAGATGCTGGCGATGCGCGCCTTCATGCGGCGCCGGGCGCTCGACGAGCCTGAGGACCGGACGATCCTGGAGCGGGTCGGGCTCTCCCTGCCGCAGGTCGAGGACATGTACCGGCTGCTGGCCATCGCCAATTACGAGGACCGCTTCGTCATCCCGACCACCCATCGCGAGGCCGGCGCCAATGCCTATGACGAGCGCGGCACCTGCGGCTTCACCTTCGGGCTCGGCAGCAATGAGGGCAACAGCGAGTTCAGCCTGTTCGGCCGGGATACCCGACGGACCTATGGCGAACGGGCGCACTGGTAGGGCCGGAGCCATGCAGAGTTTCGCCGTTCTCTCCGCCCTGCTGCGCTATCCCGAGCCCGAACTCTGGGACCATCTCGGCGAAATCCCGGAGGTGCTGGCCGCGGACGGGCTGGTGCCCGGACCGGAGCGTCGGGAGGTCGAGGCGTTCATCGCCTGTCTGGCCGACACCGACCCGATGGCGGCGCAGTCGCTGCACATCGACCTGTTCGACTGCGGCCGGGCGCTGTCGCTGCACCTGTTCGAGCATATCCATGGCGAGAGCCGCGACCGCGGCCAGGCCATGGTCGACTTGGCCGACCATTACCGCGCCTGCGGGCTGGAGCCCGACCCGGCGGAGCTGCCCGACTATCTGCCGCTGTTCCTGGAGTTCCTCTCGACCCGCCCGGCCGGCGAGGCCCGGGAGCTTCTGGGCGAGGCGGTCGACGTCATTGCTCTGCTGGGCAAGCGGCTGGAACGGCGGGAATCCCCCTACCGGCTGCTGTTCCCCGCCCTGCTGGCGCTCGCCGCCCGCCGGCCGAATGAAACCTGGGTGCGGGACGGGCTGGAAAAGGGCCCGCAAGGGGCGCCCGACCCGGCCCGGGCGGAGGCGGAGGAGGCGGCGGAATGGGACGCCGCCTGGGAGGAGCCGGCAGTGACCTTCGGCGGCACCCCGGCCGGCCCCGACACGGCCTGCCCGAAGGCCGCCGACCTGCTGCAGCGGATGACGGCCGGTCGATAACCCCGAACCAGGCTCAAGGAGGCCGGTGGGATGGATTTCGTCAACGAGTTCCTCTTCGGGTTCTTCCCTTATCTCTGCGCCGTGGTCTTCTTCCTCGGCAGCTGGGCCCGCTTCGATCGCAGCCAGTACACCTGGCGGGCGCAGTCGAGCCAGCTGCTGCGCGCCCGCCAGCTGTTCTGGGGCAGCGTCCTGTTCCACGCCGGCATCCTGCTGCTGTTCTTCGGCCATCTCTTCGGCCTGCTGACGCCGCCCTCCGTCTATCACGCGCTGGGCTTGAGCGTGAAAGGCAAGCAGATCCTGGCGGCCACGGCCGGGGGCATCTTCGCCATCATGTGCTTCGTCGGCATGACCATGCTGATCCACCGGCGGCTCACCGACCGGCGCATCCGGGCGACCAGCAAGCGCACCGACATCTTCATCCTCCTGTTCATCTATGCCCAGCTGATCCTGGGCATCGCCGGCCTGCCCTGGTCCTACGCCAATCTCGAAGGCACGCACATGCTGGTGATGGCGGAATGGTCGCGCAGCGTCTTCCTCTTCGCCGCCGACCCGCACCTGCTCGACCACGTGCCCTGGATCTACAAGATCCACATCGTCGCCGGCATGAGCCTGTTCCTGATCTTCCCGTTCACCCGGCTGGTGCACATCTGGTCGGTCCCGATCTGGTTCCTCGGGCGGCCCGGCTGGCAGATCGTGCGCCGTCAGACCAACCTCGCCCGCGGCGGCGTGTGACGGCGGGCGCCCGTCGCCGGAAGGAGAAAAGGCCATGCAGGGAACATGGTGGATCGGCACGATCGGGATCGCGCTCTGGCTCATGGCGCCGGGCGTCGGCGCACACGCCCAGGAGCTGTCGCGGCAGGCGGCGTTCGGCAGCGCCGTCAGCCAGCGCATTCCCGATTATACGCGAGCGGCACCCCAGGTCGGCACGGCGGGCCCCATCAATGACCTCGGCATAATGGAGGCCAAGGGGGTCGGCTTCCGCTCGGTGGTGATCCTCGGCCCGGATGGCGAGGCGGTCGCGGAGATGCGGAGCGTCGCCGAATTCGCGCTGCTCGACTTCTTCCTCGTGACGGTCTCGGAGCCGTTGCCGAGCCGGGAGGAGATCGCGGCGATCGCCGAAATCGTCGACGACCCGGCCAACCAGCCGGTCCTGCTCTCCGGCAGCGACGTCGACCGGACCGGTATCGTCTGGGCGCTCTACCGCCATTACAGCGGCTATCCACCCGAGATCGCCCTGGAGGAAGGGCGCACCGCCGGCCTCACTGCGGGCGAGGAGGCGGTGCGCGAACACCTGGGCCTCGCCGAGGCGCCCTGAGGAAAGCCTGATCCCGCCCGTCGCCGGCGTATCCGGCGACGAGACTCCTGTTATGCCCAAATAACCCTATCCGCCACACAACAATACCGAGCCGCAGACAACAAGAAGACCGCAGGCATGACCGACCAGACGGCAGAAGCGACGGCCGAAACCGGCAAGCCCCGCGATCCGGAGGCGCGGAAGCGATACGCCGTCCTGACGATGAGCACCCTCGCCTTCACGGTGAATTTCGCCGTCTGGACTGTCTTTTCGGTCATCGGCGTCCGGATTCGCGAAGAACTCGGGCTCAATGACACCGAGTTCGGCCTGCTGGTGGCCACCCCCATCCTCACCGGCTCGCTGACCCGCCTGCCGCTGGGCGTGCTGACCGACCGGTTCGGCGGCCGGGTGGTCTTTTTCATCCAGATGATCCTGGTGGCCATCCCGACCTACGGTCTCGCCTTCGCCACCGCGTATTGGCACTATCTGATCATCGGCCTGTTCGTCGGACTCGCCGGCGGCTCCTTCGCCATCGGCATCGCCTACACCTCGGCCTGGTTCCCGAAGGAGAAGCAGGGAACCGCCATGGGCATTTTCGGTGCCGGCAATGCCGGCGCCGCGGTGACCAATCTGGCCGCACCGCTGATCATCGTGGCGCTCGGCTGGCGGGCGGTGCCGCAGATCTATTCGATCGTCATGCTGGTCATGGCGGTCGCGTTCTGGTTCCTGACCTGGCCCGACCCGAAGCTGGAGGAGCGGCGGCGGACCGGGACATTCCGCACCGTGGGCGAACAGCTGGCGCCGCTGGTCGAGCCGCGGGTCTGGCGTTTCGGGCTGTCCTATTACTTCGTCTTCGGCGGCTTCGTCGCTCTGGCCCTGTGGCTGCCGCAATATTACGTCGCCGAGTACGGGCTGGCGCTGGAAACGGCCGCCTTCATCACCATGCTGTTCACCCTGCCGTCCGGCGTCATCCGGGCGCTGGGCGGCTGGATTTCCGACAAGGTCGGCGGTGCGGCCGTCACCTGGTGGGTGTTCTGGGTCAGCCTCGTCTGCCTGTTCTTCCTGTCCTACCCGCCGACCACCTTCGTCGTCCACGGCATGCACGGCGACGTGATGTTCGAGATCGCCGTCGGCGTGATCCTGTTCACCTGCCTGATCTTCGTGGTCGGCATTGCCCAGGGCATCGGCAAGGCGAGCGTCTATCGCAGCCTCGCCGACCATTATCCGGAGAATATGGGGTCGGTCGGCGGGCTGGTCGGCGTCATCGGCGGGCTGGGCGGTTTCACGCTGCCGATCATGTTCGGCGTCGTCGCCGACGCGACCGGGGTGCGCAGCAGCACCTTCATGGTGATGTTCGCCGTGGTCGCCGGGGTGATGATCTGGAGCTGGCTGGCGACGCGCAGCGAGCGCGAGGCGCTCCTGGAGCGCGACCCGGCCCTGCGCGACCAGCTGATCCTTGAGGATCTGGCGGAAAAGCCGCGCCGGCACCGCTGGCTGACCGACTGGCGGCCGAACGACCCGGCCTTCTGGGCGGAGAAAGGCCGGCGCATCGCGCGGCGCAATCTCATCGTCTCGATGCCGGCCCTGTTCCTGTCCTTCGCGGTCTGGCTGGTCTGGAGCGTGGTGGTCGTCGAACTGCCGCGCATCGGCTTCGACTTCACCACGGCCGAGCTGTTCTGGCTGGCCGCCGCCCCCGGCCTGTCGGGCGCGGCGTTGCGGCTGCTCTACGCCTTCGTCGTGCCGATCTTCGGCGGACGGAACTGGACGGTGTTCGGCACCGCCACCCTGCTGCTGCCGACGCTGTGGATGGCGGTGGCGGTGCAGGACCCCGGCACCGACTATGCGGTATTCGTGGCCATCGCCCTGCTGTGCGGGCTGGGCGGCGGCAATTTCTCCGCCAGCATGGCCAATATCAGCTTCTTCTTCCCCCGGGACAGGCAGGGCACGGCGCTCGGCTGGAATGCCGGGGCGGGCAATCTCGGCGTCGGCATCATGCAGGCCGTGGTGCCGCTGGTCATCTATGGCGGCGCCTTTGCCGTGCTCGGCGGCTCGGCACAGCCCTATACCGAGGGCGAGACCGTCAGCCGCATCTGGCTGCAAAATGCCGGTTTCATCTGGGTGCCCTTTATCGTGCTGGCGACGATCGCGGCGGCCCTGGGGCAGGACAATATCCGCGGCGCCCGCGCGAGCTTCCGCGAGCAGGCGGTGATCTTCCGGCGCAAGCACGCCTGGATCCTGGCCTGGCTCTATACCGGCACCTTCGGCTCGTTCATCGGCTTCGCGGCCGCCTTCCCCAACCTGCTGTCATCGAACTTCCCCGAAAGCGGCATGGCGTACTGGGCCTTTGCCGGGCCGCTGCTGGGTGCGCTGATCCGGCCTTTGGGCGGCTGGCTCTCGGACCGCTGGGGCGGTGCCAGGGTCTCTCTCTGGACCTTCGCCGGCATGACCGCCATGGCGCTGGGCCTGCTGGCGCTGCTGCCGCTGGGGGAGGGCGCCTGGACGCCGGCCGGGTTCTATCTCGGCTTCCTGCTGCTCTTCATCGCCGCCGGGATCGGCAATGGCTCGGTGTTCCGCGTGATTCCCAGCGTCTTTTATGCCCTGCACCGGCGCGAAGCGGCGAAGACCGGACGCGAGACCGACGAGGCCGCCATCACCGAGGCGGAGATCGAGGCCTCCGTGGCGCTCGGCTTCACGGCGGCCATCGCCGCTTTGGGGCTGTTCTTCGTCCCGGCGCTGCTGGCCCTGTCGATCAATACCACCGGCTCGCTGGAAACCGCCTTTTACGTGTTCATTGCGTTCTACCTGAGCTGCGTGGCCGCGACCTGGTGGTGGTACCGGCGGCGCGGCGCCGAGATTCCCAGCGACTGACGGCGCGAGGGGTCGGAAACCAGCCCGGAAATCAGGAAGGATACCGGCATGCCGGAGATCAGGACCTGGACGATCGAAGACGAGCAGTTCTGGGAGTCGACGGGCAGGCGCGTCGCCTACCGCAATCTGTGGATTTCCATCCCCTGCCTGCTCTGCGCCTTCGCCGTCTGGCTGTACTGGGGGATCATCACCGTCCAGATGATCAATCTGGGGTTCCCCTTCACCGCCGCCGAGCTGTTCACCCTGACCGCCATCGCCGGGCTGACCGGCGCCACCCTGCGCATCCCCAGCAGCTTCTTCATCCGCATTGCCGGCGGCCGCAACACCATCTTCTTCACAACCGCGCTGCTGATCATTCCGGCGCTGGGCACCGGCATCGCCCTGCAGGACCGGGAGACGCCGCTCTGGGTGTTTCAGATCCTGGCGCTGCTGTCGGGCATCGGCGGCGGCAATTTCGCCTCCTCCATGTCCAATATCAGCTTCTTCTTTCCGAAAAAGGTGCAGGGGCTGGCTCTGGGGCTGAATGCCGGGCTGGGCAATGCCGGCGTGACCACCATGCAGATCCTGGTGCCGGTGGTGATGACCTTCGCCCTGTTCGGCGCGCTGGGCGGCGAGCCCATGGTGCTGCAGCAGACCTCGGGCACGCTGATCGGCAAGATCCCGGCCGGCACCGAGACCTGGATCCAGAATGCCGGGCTGGTCTGGGTGCTGCTGCTGGTGCCGCTGGCGATCGCCGCCTGGTTCGGCATGCACAATATCCGGACCGAGGAGGTGACGCCGGAAATTGCCGGCGGCACGCTCGGCGCCTTCGCCCGCATCGCCGCCATGCTGGCTGTCGCCTTGATCGCGGCGATCGTCGGGCTCTATTTCATCCTGCCGGCGCCGACCGGCCTCGGCCTGCCGGACTGGGCGAAATGGCCGGTGCTGGCAGCGGTGATCGCCGCGACGGTGCTGCTGCTTTACTATGTCTGCTTCTTCGTGCGCAACAATCTGCGTCGGCAGTTCGCCATATTCCCCAACAAGCACACCTGGATCATGAGCGTCATCTACACGATGACCTTCGGTTCCTTCATCGGCTACTCGGCGGCCTTTGCCCTGGCCATCAAGGTCATCTTCGGTTTCCAGCATATCGCGGTCGACGGCGTGATGACCCACGACACCCCGAACCCGGCGGGCCCGAGCGCGCTCATGTATGCCTGGATGGGGCCGTTCATCGGCGCGCTGATCCGCCCCGTCGGCGGCTGGATTTCCGACCGGCTGGGCGGCGCCTTCGTCACCCAGATCGTCACCATCGTGATGATCGCCAGCGCCCTCGGCGTCGCCTATTTCATGCAGGCGGCCTATCAGTCGGCGACGCCGGAGATCTATTTCGTGCCGTTCTTCCTGCTGTTCCTGGTGCTGTTCGCCGGGACGGGCATCGGCAATGGCTCGACCTTCCGCACCATCGCCATGATCTTCCCGAAGGAGCAGGCCGGGCCGGCTCTGGGCTGGACCTCGGCCGTCGCCGCCTATGGCGCCTTCATCATCCCGCAGGTCTTCGGCGAGCAGATCCGCGCGGCGACGCCGGAAGTGGCGCTTTACGGCTTCGCGGTCTTCTATCTTGTCTGCCTGCTGCTGAACTGGTGGTACTATCTGGGCCCCCGGGCGGAGTTCAGGAACCCGTGACCGGCGAGAGGGACAAGAGGCTCGGGGTGGTGCTGGCCGGCGGCCGCTCGCGCCGCATGGGCACCGACAAGGCGCTCCTGCGCTGGCAGGGCCGGACCTGGCTCGACAGGGCGCGGAGGCTGCTGCGGGAAGCGGGGGCGGAGCGCGTCATCGTGCTCGGCCGGCCGGAGGCGGCGGACGGCCTGGCCGACCCGGTGCCCGGCGGCGGGCCGGCGGTGAATCTCGCCGGGCTGATGGCCCGGCTTGCGCCGGGAACCCGGCTGCTGGTCGTGCCGGTCGACATGCCGGCGCTGGACGCGGCGGTGCTCGCCGACCTGGCCGGGCGCCCGGCGGGCGGCACGCCGCGCGGTTGCGTGCTGCCGGCTGTCGTGATCGTACCCGGCGCGCCGGTCCGGCCGGCCGGCGACAGCCTGCGGGCGCTCTGGGCGGCCCTCGCCCTGCCGGCGATCGATCTGCCGGCCGGGGCCGTCCCCGGCAATGTCAACACGCCGGCCGACCTCGTCGCGCTGCAGGAGGGCGCGCCGCCATGGACCTGAGACTGTCGCCCGAGGGACTGCGATACCGCCTGTCCGTCAACGACGCCCGGGCGCTCGACCGCGGCGAGGCGGTCACCCACACCCTCGGCCCGATCGCCTGGTCGCTGCTCGCGGCCGATCTGCCCGACGGGCATCTCGACGGCCTCGCCCTGGTGGTGCCGGCCAGGATGGTCAAGCGGCTGCTGTCGCTCGGCCGCGACAAGGACGGGGTGACGCTGACCGTCGCGGGCATCGCCGTGACGATCTGCATCGACCTCAGGGACCCGGCATGGCAGCGCTGAGCGCCGGCCCGGCCGCGGCCGAAGCGCCTCCTCCCGGCCTCGCCTCGATCGAGGAGACCCGGGCGAGGGCTCTTGCCCTGGCCGCGCCGGTCGCCGGCGGCGACAGCGTCACCCTGGCGGAGGCAAGGGGGCGGATCGCCGACCGCGATGTCGCGGCGCCGCGATGCCTGCCGCCGTTCGACCATGCGGCGGTCGACGGCTACGCCCTGGGCGCGGCCGCCGAGGACGGCACCTATCGCCTTGCCGGCCGGCTCGCCGCCGGGACACCGGCCGGCGACTCCCCGCTGCGGGTGGGCGAGGCGGCGCGCATCTTCACCGGCGCGCCGGTGCCCCCCGGGACTGTCGCGATCGCCATGCAGGAGCATGCCGGGCGGGCGGGCGATGACCTCCGGCTCGCACGCACCGTGGCGCCCGGCGACAATATCCGCCGCGCCGGCGAGGACGTCGCGGCAGGCGGTCCACTGATCGCCGCGGGAACGCGCCTGGACGCCCGGCATCTCGCCATTCTGGCCGCCGCCGGTCTGGCGGTAATGCCGGTCCGGCGACGGGTGCGCGTCGCCCTGTTCTCGACCGGGACCGAGCTGTGCGAGCCGGGCGGCGATGTTTCGGCCGGGACCGTTTTTGATTCCAACCGCGCCATGCTGCGGGCCCTGCTGGCGGACCCGGCCGTGGCGGTGAGCGATCTCGGCATTCTGCCGGACGACCGGGACAGCCTCGTCCGGGCCCTGCAGGCGGCCGCAAAAAGCCACGATTTGCTGCTGTCGAGCGGCGGAGTCTCCGTTGGCGAGGAGGACCATGTCCGCCCGGCCCTGCGGGCGGCAGGCGGGACCGTCGCGGCCTGGCAGATGGCGGTCAAGCCCGGCAAGCCGATCGCCGTCGGCCGGCTGGCGGAGGCGGTGCTGATCGGGCTGCCGGGCAATCCGGTGGCGGCCTTTGTCGACTATCTGCTGATCGCCCGCCCGGTGATCCAGGCCCTGGCCGGCATGGCGCCCGCGCCCTTGGTGGCTCTGCCGGCCGTGGCCGGTTTCGCCTGGCAAAGAAAGCCGGGGCGGACCGAGTTCTTCCCGGCGGCAGTGGCCGGCCATGACCAGGCCGGCCTGCCGGTGCTGGAAAGGCTTGGAACGGGCGGCGCGGCCCGCCTGCGACCGCTGACCGAGGCCGGCGGCCTCTCCGCCGTCGATCGTGCCGCCGATACCGTTTGCCCCGGTGATCGCCTTGCCTGGTACCCGTTTGCGTCCGGCTTCTGCCTGTAGACGGCGGCCGGCAAGGGCCCGCCGCAGGATTTGGGCCGGCCGGGGGTTCCACCGACAGCCGGGATCAGGGAGGCGGACATGGAAAAACCCCCGGATAAGGGGGCTTGGTGGAGGGGGCTGGATTCGAACCAGCGTACGCTTACGCGGGCAGATTTACAGTCTGCTGCCTTTAACCACTCGGCCACCCCTCCATGGCCTCCTCTCCGGCAACGCTGCCGGAAAGTCCTCCAGGTAGCGAGCCGGGCCTCTTGTTGTCAACAGCCGCAGCATCGTAGCCTGCGGAAAGCCCGCACGGAGCCGCCGGCCCGTGCCTTGCGAGCCAGGATATGAGTCGGCGACCGCCCCGTCACAACCCCGAGCGCCCCGGCCCGGCCGCCCCCGGGAAGCCCCGCAAACCACGCGGGGGAGGACCGGATGCCGGCCCGGCGCGCCCGCGCGGCGCCGGCACTGCCGCGCCCGAGGCCGGCCCCGCCGATCCC
>JAAAOG010000179.1 GCA_009909005.1 Alphaproteobacteria bacterium
GGAGGCCGACGCTCCACGCACGCGCCGAATGGCGCCTCGCCTTCGAGGAGGTGCCGTCATGACGCCGACCCGGGAGCGGCGGCGTCCCGCCGCCGTCGTCGGCCGGAGGCCGACGCTCCACGCACGCGCCGAATGGCGCCTCGCCTTCGAGGAGGTGCCGTCATGACGCCGACCCGGGAGCGGCGGCGTCCCGCCGCCGTCGTCGGCCGGAGGCCGACGCTCCAGGCACACACCGAGGTGCCGTGATGACCACGCTCTCCTGGCCCGCCGACTGCCTGCCCTATCGCCTCAGCCTGCATGTGCGGTCGCTGACCGGCCGCTTCGCCAGCCACTATACCGGCCAGGTCCAGGTGCTGGAGCGCCCCGGTGCCCGCTGGGTGGGCGAGCTCGACCTGGAGTTGCCGCTGGATCGGGCGCTGACGCTGGAGGCCTTTCTGGCGGCCGTGCGCGGCCCGGCGGTGCCGTTCCTCTTCCCCGACCTGTTGCGCGACGGCGCCCGCGGCAGCCTCAAGAGCATGGATGCCTATGCCGCCGAGATCGGCCCGACCGGCTTCGACGACGGCACCGGCTTTCACGACGGACACCTCTTCTACGAGGGCGCGGGCACGCGGACGGTGCTCGGCGGCAAGGGGGACCGTATCGCCCTCGACGGCTTCGCGCCGCACACGGCGGAGGTCCTGCTCGACGGCGACCCGATGCAGCTCGGCCCCGGGCGGGCGCACCTGGCGCTCGGCGCCGGGAGCACGAACGTCAATGGCTATCTCGCCCTGACCATCACCCCACGCCTGCGCGAGCCGCCCGTCCGCGGCACGCTGGTCACCAGCGGCATCACCATTCTGATGCGGCTGGCCGAGGACGGCGCGGCAGAGAACCCGACTGCCCGATCGCGCCGCGGGCAATACGCCATCGCGCTGGTCGAGGCGGCCGGCGACAGCATCACCGGAGGAGGCAGCCCATGAGTGGACGGCTCCCAGCCTTGTCGGCAGCCGCAGCGGGCGAGACCGTCGCCCGGCCGGTGCTGCTGGCCGAATTCGCCTTTGCGAGTGGCACCACGCGCGTCTGGTCGGGTATCGGCACGCTCAGCTGGAACGGTGCCGACTACACCGGCCTCGGGACCTTCGGCGAAGTCTCGGCGATCGAGGAGACCATGGAGTTGCGGGCGACGGGGGCGGCTTTCCGCCTGTCCGGCATCCCGGCCGATCTCGTAAGCACGGCCATGGGCGAGCCCATCCAGGGGCGTGCCGCCCGTCTCCGGCTCGGCTTTCTCGACGAGAGCCTGGCCTTGATCGAGGACCCGGTCTTGCTGTTCGACGGCCGCATGGACACGCTGGAAATCACCGATGGCGGCGAGCACGCGGCCATCACGCTGTTCGCCGAGAACCGGCTGCGCGACCTCGAGCGGCCGCGCACCCGCCGCTACACCGACCAGGACCAGCAGGCCGAATATCCCGGCGACCGCGGCTTTGAGTTCGTCCCGGCCCTTCAGGAAGTGACCATCAACTGGGGGAGCGCCGTGGAATGAGAAATGTCCGAGCAGAAGCGCGGGCCTCTGGCCCGCATGCGGGCGGGACGCACGCGCTCCAAGGGGGCGCGGCATGAGCGACGTCGAAATCAACCAGCTGCCGGCCGTTGCCGCCATCGCCGCGGCCGATGTCCTGGCGCTCGACCAGGCCGATGCCACGCGCGGGCTGACCATCGCCCAGCTCGACGCCCGCTATGCCGGGACCGCCCTCGTCCCTTTCGCCTGGGGCGATGCCAGCCCCAAGCCGCTGCTCACCGTGCCGGCCGGCACCCGCGTGCTAACCGTGCGACTGATCGTCGACAGCGCCTTCGACGGCGCCGGCGCCGCTCTCGCCGTCGGCGATGCCGGCGAGCCCGATCGGCTGCTGGCCGCCGCGGAGAATGACCCCAGCACGCCCGGGATCTACGCCGCGCATCCGGCGGCGCTTTACGGCGCCGAGACGGCGCTCGCCCTGACCATCACCTCCGGTGCGGGCACCAGCCAGGGCGCCGGGGCCGTCATTGTCACCACCGACCCGTAGAGGAGACCCCCCATGTCCCTGTGGCTCGACCTGCTCGGCACCACCAAGTCGTTCCTGAGAATTGGTCTGTCGGGCATCCGGCTGAAGAACAATGCCGGCAATCTCGATGTGCGCAATGCCGGCGACACCGCAGACGCCGCGCTCACCGCGAGCAAAGTCAACGTCAGCGGCGACGCCATCGACTTGAACAGCGACGCCACGGCCGCCGGCGCCGACTGGAAATATACGCTGCAGCGCCCGGCGACCGGCATGACGGCGTCCGTGGCACTCACCCTGCCGCCGACCGACGGCAGCCCCGACCAGGTGCTGAAGACCGACGGCAGCGGCTTGCTCAGCTGGGCCGACGCGGCGGTTACGGCCAGCAACATCAAGGTCGACAGCACGCCGCTGGCCTTCGACAGCAACACCACCGTGCCGATGTTCAACGCCGCCGACGGCACTGTCGTCGACAGTGTGATGGTCATCGTCGATCAGGCGTTCGACGGCACGCCCTCGATCAGCGTCGGCACCTCGGGCAGCGCCTCGAAATATCTCGGCTCCGGCGATGTCGACCTGACGGCCGCGGCAAAGACCCAATTCGTCAACCACCCCGGCGAGCCGGCGATCACCAGCGGCGGCGAGGCGCTGGAGATCGCCTACACCGCCAACGGCGCCACCCAGGGCGCCGCCCGGGTCCAGGTCCACTACGCCACGCCGTCCTGAGCAGGGAGTTCCAAGGCATGAGCATCTGGATACGGCTGATCGGCACGCTGGCCGAGACCTTCCGGATCGGACGCGGAAAGGCCGTGCTCGATGCCTCCGGCCTGACAGCCGAGCGCACCTTAGTCCTGCCTGATGCTTCGGGCACCATTGTGACGGCGCAGACGACGCTAAGCGGCTATGGCATTGATGACCCGGCCGGCATCCTGGCACAGCTGCTGACGGTGGACGGCGCCGGTTCTGCGTTGGATGCTGAGATGCTCAATGGAGTGACCGCAGCGAATTACGCTAGGACGGATATTGCCGAAAAATTTGGCGGCACCATGACGTTGGATAATTCAGCACCGAGCCTTATCCTTGGAAATAATCAGGTCTCAACTGGCAATTGCCAGATAAAATTAGGCAGGAACCGTACAGACAGCGGCGCTTCCTTCGTGGATTTTGTTGGCGACGTAGCCTATCCAGATCACGGATTGCGACTGCTGAGATCAAACACAAATTCGTGGATTATTCACAGGGGGCTGGGTAATCTTGGAATCAGATGCGTAGAAGCGGCGTTTATTCAATTTGAGACCAACAGCGTCAATCGCATGCAAATCAGCCCAACGGGTATAGTCACCATTGCCGGCAACGTCGTCTGGCATGCCGGCAATGACGGCCCGGGCTCGGGCCTCGACGCGGATACGCTGGACGGCCGTCAGGCCGCGGAAATTCAGACCGCGATCGACGACAGCGCGCACCGCAATCTGATCTTCAATGGCGGCTGCCTGATCTCGCACCGCCCCGCGAAATCCGTCTCGAACAGCTGGCAGTTCGGCCAGGTCGACCTGATCGCCGTGCGGGCCAACGGCACGGTCACGGCCGGCGATATTCGTCAGGAGGCGGTGGCGATGCTCGGCAGCACCGGGCAAGCGATCAAGGTGCACGGCCTGTCTATGGACCCGTCCGGGGCGACGCTGGAATTCCGCGTCCGGATCGAGGCCCGTGACGCCCGGCGGCTGAAGAACCGGGCCGCCGTCTTCTCCTGCATCCTGTTTCACGATTTCGGCCTATCCGGTGGCGGCGATCGGCCGATCGACTGGCACGTCACGATCAACAAGGCCGATGCGGCCGACGATTTCGCGACCGTCACCCAGATCGCGACGGGCACGACGCTGGATATCTCGCCCAATACCGAGTTCGCCCTGTCCCTGGCGGTCGGCGATATGGGCGACTGTTCCAACGGCGTGGAGGTGATCGTCCGGGCCGATGTCGACGAGGCGAGCGGCAACAACGTCTACATCGCGGATCTGCAGCTTGAGCCCGGCAATGCCGCAACCGCTTTCGCCCGCCGGCCCTATGCCGCCGAGCTCGCCCTGGTGCACCGCTCTCTGCGCCCCTGCACCGGCCTTGTCGGCAAGGCCAACTCCGGTTCGACCCTGCAGGTCCCGCTCGCCCATCCCGGGCTGCGCGCCGCCCCCACCTACGAGGCGACGGCAGCCCTGGCTTTCACCGACGCCGTCGCCGCCGATTTCGCCCAGAGCCAGCCGAGCATCGACACCGTGCACGAGGCGGATGCCGACAAGGGGCGGGTGACCTGCGGCTTCTTCTCCGGCCTGAGCAGCGGCACGACCATGATCCAGCGGGGCACCGGCGGGGTGATCCTCGCCGCGGCGGAGCTGTGAGCGCCATGAGCTGCCGACTCGCCACCCGGCTCGGCACCCGGCTGGTCACCCGGCTGGGGCAGTGGCTGCGGGCCCGCGGCGCCTGTCTCGGCCACATCGCCTGCCCGGGTCTGGTGAGCACCGCCCCCCGGCACACCGTCGCCGACCGGACCGCACTGCGGGCGATCGGCGACCGGCCGCCCGACCGGGCGCTGGCCCTCGCCGGCTTCCCGCGCGGGATCGCGGGGCGCACGCCCCGCCGCAGCATCCGCCTCTGCCGATAGGAGACGCCGATGGCCGCCTCTTTGCACCCCGATATTCACGATCGCGGCCTGGTCGAGCTGCGCGACACCGCCGACCGCGTCGTCGCCGTCAGCGGCACGCCCGCCGACTATGCCGCGGTCGCCGGCACCGTGCTGGCCGAGGCCGCGATCGCCCCCGCCGACTTCACGCTCGGCCCCGGCGACGTCTCGGGGCGCAGGATCGCCTGCGCCGGGAAAACGGCCTTCGCCCTGGCCGACGGCACGGTGGCCAGCCTCTGCCTGCTCGACGACGACCAGGGCGGGCGGCTGCTGCTGCGGGTCGACGACACCACCACCGGCGCCGTCACCCTCGGCGCACCGGTGGCGATGGGTGAGATCAGCTACGAAAGCCGCGATCCGGGATAAACGCCATGCTCCATCCGAAAGGCGGCACCGTCTATATCGGCCGCGACAATACCCTCGACTGGCAGCTGACCGAAAACGATGCGCCGCTGCCTGCCGACAAGGCGCTGGCGATCACCCGCGCCCGGCTGGAGAGCGACGCCGTCACCTTGGACAGCGGCGACGACCCCGGTCTGGTCGCCGGCCTCGGCACCGACACGCTGTCCTGGCGGCTCGGCCATGTGCCTGAGCTGGCCGGGCTGGTCGGGCAGACCATCCCGGTGCGTCTGGTCGTCTTCGCCCCTGAACACCCCCAGGGCCTGGTCTGGGCCGACAACATCCAGGTGGCCGTAAGATGAGCAGGTCCGGGAGCGGCGGCGTCCCGCCGCCGCCCGTCGGCCAGAGGCCGACGCTCCAAGTATCCGGCCAGAGGCCGTCGGCCGGAGGCCGACGCTCCGCAGGGGCGGCCGCGCGGCGGACCGACTGGCCGGAGCGGCTGGAAGGCGTGGTTGAGGCGGCCCGCCACCGTCCCTTTGCCTGGGGCCGGCACGATTGCGTCACTTTCGCCGCCGCCTGCATCGAGGCGGTCACCGGCCGCAATCCGATCCACGCGCTGGACCCCTGGCACAGCCAGGAGGAGGCCGGGGCCACCATCCGCAGCCTGGCGGGCCGTCAGCGGCTGCAGGTGGCGATCGACCGGATCATGGCCGAGCATGGCTGGCCGGCGATCGATCCGCGCCTGCTCGGACGCGGCGATCTCTGCCTCGTCGCCGGCGGCAAGGGCCGCTTCGCTGCCATCTGCCTGGGGAACACCCTGGCGGCGCCTAGCGAGGAGGGCCTGTCGTTTTTCCTCCGCGAGAGCGCCATCGCCGCCTGGCGGATCGACGGCGGGAGCGCGGGCCTCCGGCCCGCAGGCGGACGGGACGTCCGCGCTCCGAGTGGCCGCGCTCCCCTGGAGGCAAGCTGATGCCGGCGGCGGTGATCGCGGTCGGTGCCGCGGCAGCCGGCGCCGTCGCCAGCTCCGCCGTCGCCGGCGTGCTCGGTGCCGGGCTGGTCGGCACCGTCATCGGGTCTCTGGTCGGCGCCGCGGTGACCATCGGCGTGTCCTATCTCGGTCACAGCCTGATCGGCATCGAGGAGCCCTCGCTGCCCGAGCAGAAGCTTTCGGCCCGCAGCCAGATGGTCCGCCAGCCGATCACCCATCATCGGCTGGTCTATGGCGAGGTGCGGGTCTCCGGCCCGATCGTCTTCCTGCACACCCGCGTGCCCGAGGACGGCAACAAGTTCGATATCCTGCATCTGGTCGTGGCCCTGGCGGCGCATGAGGTCGAGGCGATCGGCCAGATCTGGTTCGGCGACCGGACCGTGCCCTTCGGGCCGGACGGGGCGGCGACCGATCCGGCCTGGCAGAAGGAGGGCACCGCCTTCGCCCATGTCTGGACGCATGACGGGACGCCCGACCAGGGGGCCGATCCGGTGCTGGTCGCCGAGGCCGGCGGCCTCTGGGGGACCAATCACCGCCTGCGCGGCCGGGCCTATCTGCACGCCCGTCTGCGCTACGACCGGGCCATCTTCCAGGGCGGCATTCCCAATATCGCCGCGGTGGTCAAGGGCAAGCGGGTCTGGGACCCGCGCACCGACACGGCCGCCTGGTCGGACAACGCCGCACTCTGCGTGCTCGACTATCTGCTGTCGCCGGCCGGGCTCGACGCCGGCCTGGACGAGATCGACACCGCCAGCTTCATGGCTGCCGCGAATATCTGCGACGAGCCGGTACCGACCCAGGGCGGCAGCGAACGGCGCTACACGATCAACGGCGTCGTCGACCTCGCCGACGCGCCGGTGGAGAATCTGCGCGCCCTGCTCACCGCCTGCGCCGGACATTTGAGCTACACCGCCGGGCGATGGCGGCTGCGGGTCGGAGCCTGGTATCCGGCCATTGTCGACTTCTCCGATCGCGATGCCCGCGATGCCGTGACGGTGGTGCCGCGGCGGTCGCGGCGGGAGCTGGTGAACACGGTGCGCGGCGCCTTCGTCTCGCCGGCGCATGGCTGGCAGTCCACGGATTATCCGCCGCAGCGCGACCCCGGCCATATCGCCAATGACGGCGGCGAGGCGGCACTGACCCTCGACCTGCCCTTCACCACCAGCCACACCATGGCCCAGCGCATCGCCCGCATTGCGCTGGAGCAGAACCGGCGCGAGATGCAGGTGACGCTGCCCGCCAATCTCGCCGGGTTGCGGGTTGCCGCCGGGGATACCGTCGCCTTGACGCTCGACCGGCTGGGCCTCGGCGGCCGGCCCTTCATGGTCGCCAACTGGCAGCTGAGCCCGGCGCTGGGGGTCGACCTGACCCTCTGGCAGGATGATCCGGGCGTCTACCGCTTCCAGGGCTTCGCCGAGATGACCCCGCCCCCCGGGATCGTCGGCGGCGACAACCGTGACCGGCCGCCGGCCGCACCCCTGGGCCTGAGCGCCACGCCGCTCGACGGTGCCGTGCGGCTCGACTGGAGTGCGGCGCCGGGCAGCGATGTGGACCATTACGAGGTCTGGGAGGCGCCCTACGCCCCCGAAGATCCGCAGAACCCGGAAGCTCCCGACCCGCTCGACGCCGACGGGCCGGCCGCCAGGCTTGCAGAGCCGCGCGGCAATAGCTGGCGGCATGAAGGCCTCTGGGCGGGCGATGCCCATTGGTACTGGGTCCGTGCCGTCGACAGCTTCGGCAATGCCGGCGCCTTCGCCCCGCCGGTCGACGCCGCCGCTCTCGGCGAGCCGGTCACGGCGCTGATTTTGGGGTGAGGGGAATGAGCAAAGCAGGAGCGGCGGCGTCCCGCCGCCGACGTCGGCCGGAGGCCGACGCTCCAAGGCCGGCACAATGACGGGGAGACCATGAATGCCCTCACCGAACCTGATCCGGCTCAGCCGCCTGCCGGTCGCCGAGACGCTGACCGGGCTGGAACGCCTGCCGGTCCTGCGCTACGGCATCGCCACAAGCGCCCGGGTCGAGCAGATCCTGGGGAGCCCGGACAACACGGCGCTCGACCTGGAGACGCCGTTCTACGAGCCGCCGACCGGCGGCCGGATCCTGCTGCGGGCCGACCGCACGGTGCACCTGGTAAGCGCCGCCGGCGGCGCCGTCGAGGCGGTGCTGCCACTGGCCCGCGAGGTGCCGCGGCGGGTGGCGGTGATCAAGAAGCTCGACGACAGCGGCAACCCGGTGACCGTGACGGCCGAGGAGCAGACCGTCTATCTGGCACCGCGGCCGGCCGCGGCCGGCGGCAAGGTGGCGCTCGACGGCACCGGCTCCGATCCGGCGCCGATCGGCACGCTCGACCCGCCTTCGGTGCCGGACCCCGACCCGACGGTCGCCGGGCTCGACGGCCAGGCGCATGTCCTGGCCGCCCGCTACGACTTCGTCATGGCCATCTCCAACGGCGCCGAGTGGCAGATCATCGCCGGCGGCTGGCAGGGGGCGCAGGACGATCATCTCGACCTGGAGACCGTCGCCTATGCGCTGGCGAGCGGCGGGGTGATCGCTCTGGTCGCCGACCGCTCGGTGCACCTGGTGGATGCGGCCGGCGGCGAGACCGAGGCGCATCTGCCGGCCCCGGCCGACGTCCCGACCCGGGTGATGATCGTCAAGAAGACCGATGTCTCGGCCAATGCCGTGACGGTGACCACGGCGCTGGGCGGCGGGCCGGACGGCATCGCCCTGGCCCTCGCCGACCCGGGCGACAACGTCACGGTCATCTCGGACGGCAGCGCCTGGCACGTCTGGAGCCGCGACCCGATCGACCAGGACACTTTCCGGCATGACCTGACCATTGCCGCCGACAGCCCGACCCTGACGCTGGACCGCACGAGCGGCGACGCCGCCCTGGCGGTGCGCGACAATGGCGCGGCAACCGACCACGACCTGGTCTACAGCTATGCCGACGGCGCCTGGTCGATCGGCGCCGACATCGTCTGGCATGCGGGGAATTTCGGCCTGCCGGCCGTTGCCGGCTTCGGCATCGCCGAGAAGACCGATCTCGGCGCCTGGGCCTTCCGCGGCGTCGGCACCGGCGATCCGGAGCACCTGCTGCGCCTGGCTGACGGCGATGCCCGCTACCAGCTCTCGGCCGATGCCGATGCCGATCTGACGGCGATCGCGGCGCTGACCGGCACCGGCATGGCCGAGCGCACCGGCGCCGACACCTGGGCGCTGCGCGGCGTGGGCACCGCCGACCCCGCCCATCTGCTGCGTCTGTCCGACGGCGACGCCCGGTATGAAATGGCCGGCGCAGGCGGCCTCGACGCCGACCTGACGGCGATCGCCGGCCTTGCCGGCTACGGCATCCTCGAAAAGAACAGCACGACCGAGGGCGATTGGGGCTTTCGCGGGCTCGGCGCCGGCGCTGCGGACCATCTGCTGCGCCGCTCCGACGGCGACACTCGCTATGTCAACGGCTCGGAGATCGCGACCGTCGGCCTGACCGGCGATTACGGCGATTTGATCAACACGCCCGGCGTTGCGAGCGGCTGGAGCAATCCGTCGGGCAGCGGCTTCAACCGCGGCAGTTTCAACGCCGACGACGAGACGGCGGTGTCGAGCACGCCGACCCAGTCGGAAGTCACCGAACTCTCCAATCGCCTGAAGGACACCCGCGCGGTGCTGCGGGCGCTCATCCTCGACCTCAAGACCATCGGCATCTTTTCCAGCTAGAGGGAGCCCCCCATGGCCGCGATCGATACCATCCTGGCGCCCGGCGCCGACGTCTCGAAGCTGGATTTGCGCCGCTATCTCTCGGGCCGCGAAATGGCGGTGCCCGAGGACCATGGCGGCGTCGGCGACGGCCTGGTCGACGACCAGCCGGCCATCATGGCCGCACTGGCCGCCGGCGGCACGGTCTTCCTGCGGCCGGGCACCTGGCGGGTGGCCTCGACCATCATCCTGAGCGAGGGCCAGGCGCTGATCGGCGCCGGGCCGGCGACCATCCTGACCGCCGACGACCTCACCTATCCGGTGGTCGAGATCCGCGGCGGCAACTGCCGCGTCGCCCACATGAAGATCGACAAGGGCAAGGCGGGCGTGCGCCTCGTCGGCGGCTACGAGTTCGTCCAGCGCTGCGTCTGCCAGGACCTGGAGCTGCGCGACAACGAGGTCGGCTTGGAGCTCGACGGCGGCAGCGGCGTGACCTGGCCACCGGTCTTCTGGAACCATTTCGTGCAGATCCTGATCCGCCGCCCCCGCCGCTACGGCGTCTGGCTGCACACCACCGAGCCCGGCTCGCTCGACACCCCGAATGCCAACAAGTTCTTCGACGTCCGCTCCTGGAGCGAAGGGCAGGCGATTTCCGGCGGCTCGGGCCTCTACTGCGAGCACGGCAATTTCATGAACGCCTGGGTGGACTGCGAGTTCAACGCGCCGGAGGACGCGCACAGCTGTGTGCGCATCGGGCCGAACACCCAGACCAACGCCTTCGTCAACCTTTACACCGAGAGCCAGTTCGCGGTCGCCAATGTCTATCTCGACACCGGCTCGAAGGACACGCTGATCTATAACGGCTTCCTGCAATCGGGCGGCGGGGCGATCGTCGACGAGGAGGGGGCGCGCAATTACACCGTGCTCAACGGCGGCTTCCCGGACGCCTTTTTCCTGCCGCGGCAGGCCCGGGCGACCAACCTGATCGCCGAGCGGTTCCGCTACGACACCGAGTTCCTCGACCTGGCGCCGGGCACCCATCAGCTGGACCTGGCAAGCTCCTGCTACTTCATCGGCGCCTTCACCGGCGACGTCACGGCCGAGCTGCCCGAACCGAGCGCCGACAATAACGGCCAGCAGGTCATCATCAAGAAGACCGACCCGTCCGAGTATTCGGTCACCGTCACCGCCCAGACCGTCACCGGCCCCGACAACGCCGCCGTCATCCTGGCCAGCCAGTACGATTTCGTCACCGTTGTGTCCAACGGCGCCTCCTGGTTCGTCGTCAGCAAAAATGTGCAGACGTCCGGCTAAAGGCGCATGGTGTCGATAACAAACTGAATTGACCGGTGTAGGTAACACATCAATTGTCCGCTCGTTCATGGTTTGGTCCAGTGGGCTGGAGCGGTGTCAACCCTCTGCTATCCTATCCCTTTGTTCGATCGAAGCCGGCCATCCCCCCGTCCCGACCTGGTTCCGTTTATGCACCGCGCGCAGGGGCGGTCAAGGAGCCGGCCGTAGGCCGGACCGCGTAGCGGCGCGCCAGCGTCCTTGACGGCCCCGAGCACGGTGCTGAGCTGGAGCCGGGAGGGTCGGGGCCTCACGCTGCCCTATGACGGTCGCCGGCGCAGGTGTGGCTGGCGGGGGTGCCATCGGGGCCGTAGCGGGCCAGACAGCGCGGGCCATGAAAGACGGCGAGCCGCCCGTCGGGGTATTCGTGAACCCGGACTGTAGCCTTGACGTAGTGATGGCGATGACAGTCAGCCGGGATCTGCAAGACACGGGTCTTGTAGCGCACGGTATTGTCATTGCCGACGATGCGGTCGTCTTGGATGCACAATATATCGTCAAGGTTCCCGGTGAAGGGGACGAAAGCCGATCCTTCATCCTCTGGCGCGACAGCGAAGCGTGCATTATGGCGAGGCAAAAACTCGTCTCGCAGGAAGCAGTTGGCGTCGTCGATAGTGGTGATGCCGTTGAGCCGCAGCTCCTGCGGCAGGCGGTGCTGCAGCGTGCCGAACATCCGCTCCGAGCGGCCGCGGGCTTCCGGTGAGTAGCTCGGGATCAGTTCGATGCCCAGCTGCGCCAAGGCCCGGCCGACCTGAGTCGGCGTGTCGCGGTCGACCTTCCCCCCGGCTTCAGGCGTGTGCCAATAGTGGCTGGCGCGGTCAGTGTAGAGGGAACAGAACAGCCCCTTGGCCCGGATCACCTCGATCAGGGCGGTAAAGGCGCTCATCGTTCCTTCCTCCTCGACGAAGAAGGCCGAGTAGGTCTCGCTGGTGGCATCGTCCATGGTGGCAATCAGATCCCAGCACCGGCCAGGAACCCACTCATGGGTCGAGCCATCTTGATGCAGCATCATCCCCGGCAAAGGACGACGCGGCCGCTTGCGCCGATGCGCCCCGCGTCGCGGCGCCTTGCGTGTGCGGCCGTGGCTCTGAAGCGTCAGCCGCAGCCAGTTGTAGCTCAGCGTCAACCCATGGTCCTCGACCAGCCTTTCATGGAAATGCTTGGCCGTAAAATCCCAATAGCGAGTGTCAAAAAGCTCCAGGACCTGCATGACCGTATCCACCGGCGCGCGCCGTCTCGAAATCTTACCAAGCCGACGATCGTAAAGACCGTCCGCTCCTTCGGCCTCAATGCGATCCACCCAACGCCGAAAGGTCCGCTCGCTCGTCCCCAGGATCGATGCCGCCTCCGTCTGGCTCAGCTCCCGGCGCGACACGCGACCGTAAATCTCCTCGAACTTCATCCGCCGTATCCCTTGCAACAGCTCCGTCCGTCTCATCGGGCCCCCTTTCCGGACCCGTTCTAAACCGGACAGATCACGTGTTACCTACGGCGGACATATCCCGTGTTACCGACAAACGCGCCGGGATTCGCTTGACAGAATTCTTACAGTCTGGCAGTCTTCTCATGTGACGAACGGAAAGGAGGGGCGTAGCCGGCAGTCCGGTCTCACCGTTTGGACGACGGGGTGGCCCGAGGGCCGATCGGTTGGCTCGTAAAGAGGAGGTAGGAACGCCTATGACTCCGCCCGACCAGTTCCCGGTGTCGTAAGCCAAGGGATCATCCACACTGGCGAACGACACCACGCAGGACATGACAATTCAAGACGACCATAGCCCCGACCAGGGGTTGACGGATCAGCGGATCCGATAAATCGCAAAAGCCCCGCCGGGCCCGGACAGGCCCGCAGCGGGGCTTGGTTTATAGAGCGTACGGCGGCCAGATACCAGCAAATCAATAAATCATGATGTCATTGCGAAGGCGTTCCGCAGGAGCAACAGAGCAATCTCTGCTATTCATGAACATATGGATTGCTTCGCTCGCAGACGCTCGCTGGCAACGCTCACTTCTTCATTTGTAGAAAGTTGAAAATCACTTCTGCTCCCGGTGTTTCAGGCGCACGCCGGGCCCGCCGCCATTCTCCTCAATGAATGCCACCCCCGCGGCTTCCAGAACTGCGCGAATCGCATCGACCGTGCGTTCCCGCAATTCTTCGCCGCGCTCCAGCCGCGAGACGGTGTCCGGCGACACCTTGGCCATGGCGGCCAACTCCCGCGCACTCAGGTCCAGCGCCACCCGCGCCATCTTGCATTGCACCGCGTTCAAAACCGTTCCTTGATCGGTTTTCCGTTGACAGAACGGATCTGAGGGGCGTAGGCTCTGCGCAATTGAAGCATGGTCGATGGAAACGGTCAGGAGGCCGGCATGACGGATGAGCCCAGATCGCTCGGGGCGGCGCTGGCGAGGACGCTGCTGGAGACGGCCCCGCGCGACCGGGACGGCGAGATCATCACCACCCTGATTGGCCTGCACAGAGCGCTCCGCGGCTATATCGAAGAGTGCAGCCTGGATGGGGAGGCGGTCAACGATGTCAACGCCGTGCTCCACCCGGTCGAGGACCTGCTCGGCCGCTACCGCCCGCGCTCCCTCGCCGGGGTCAAGGCCCTGCTCGCCTTCTGCGTCGAGACCTTCGACGGCGAAATGGACAAGACGGACGAGATCAAACTCTGGCTTGCCGCCGCGACCGAATCCGTCGAGCTCCTCGCCCGCCAGGAAACGATCCGATATTATGACAAGGGCGCCACTCGCCTCCGCCTCTCCAGCCCCATCCCCGGCGAACCCGTCGACTCCCCCCGCTGGGCGATGTCCGAAAAATTGACAACGACACACTCAATTTAGGCTTTGATTGGCCACTCGGGAATGTCTTTCAAAAGGATAGGATTCGCTCGGAAATTTGCATTGATCGGCTTCTGACTCGATTCAAATTACAAATCTATCCTTTCAAACTTCATGTCGGTTATCGCGTCGGACAGAGCATACAGCGTCTTTAATGTGCTGCTGAGCAAAGGATACTTCCCGCGCCGTAAGAGCTGCTCGGTCTTTCCTCCGCCCCCGAAAATGCCGGTCTGTGAGCGTCAGGTTTGGTCCGACTGCTTTACGATGTCCAGGAAGGCCTGGCCGTATTTCTGTAGTTTCGACTCGCCGACGCCCTGCACCATCGCCAGGGCGTCGAGGGTCGTTGGGCGCTTGACGGCCATGTCGATCAGGGTCTTGTCGTGGAACACGACATAGGGCGGGACGTTCTGCTGCTTGGCGATCGAGAGGCGCAGGGCCTTGAGGGCCGCGAACAGGGCCTTGTCCGGCTCTGACGTCAGGATTTGCGTCGGTTCCGGCCTTGGCGTGCGCGCCGCGGCGGCGGCCGCCTCTCCGGTCGCTTGCGGGTCGAGACGCAAATCGATGCTGGCCTTCGTCCTGATGAACTGCCGCCCCTCTTCGGTGATCACCAGCCGTCCGTGATTGTCCATGTCCACGAAGATCAGATTGCGGGCGACGAGCTGGCGGATCAGGCTTTGCCACTCCTTGGCCGAATGCTCCCCGCCGATGCCGTAGGTGCTCAGGCGATTATGCCCGAATTTCCGGATGCGCTCATTATCCTTGCCGAGTAGAACGTCAATAATGTAGCCGCTGCCGAACATTTCCTTCGTGCGGTAAATGCAGGACAGGATCTTCTGGGCCGGGATGGTCCCGTCGATCGTCCGGGCCGGCGTCAGGCAGGTATCGCAATTGCCGCAGGGCGCGCAGCTGTCGTCGAAATAGCGCAGCAGCACTTGCCGGCGGCAGCTCGAGGTCTCGCAGAAGCCCAGGAAGGCGTTCAGTTTGTGGCGCTTGATCTGTTTTTGATCCTCCGGCGTTTCGGCGCTTTCGATCATGCTTCGCTGCAGGGCCAGATCCTGGACGCCATAGACCATCCAGGCCACGGCCGGCAGGCCGTCCCGCCCGGCGCGCCCGGTTTCCTGATAATAGGCCTCGATATTCTTGGGCAGGTCGAGATGGGCGACGAACCGGACATCGGGCTTGTTGACCCCCATGCCGAAGGCGATCGTGGCGACCATGATGGTGCCTTCGTCCTTCAGGAACCGTTCCTGGTTCCGTGCCCGGACCTCCTTGTCGAGGCCGGCATGATAGGGCAAGGCCTCGAAGCCCTGGTCGCAGAGCCAGCGCGCCGTCTCGTCGACCTTGCGCCGCGACAGGCAATAGACGATGCCGCTCTCGTCCGGCTGCCGGGAGTCGAGAAACCGCCGGAGCTGCCGGCGGGGATTGTCCTTGATCGCGATTTCGTAGCGGATGTTGGGGCGGTCGAAGCCGGCGCTATAGAGCGTCGGCAGGGCGAGTTTCTCGACGATATCCTTGCGCGTCGGGGCATCGGCCGTCGCGGTCACGGCAATGCACGGCACGTGCGGATAGCGGGTCCGCACCAGCGCCAGCTGCCGGTATTCCGGCCGGAAATCATGACCCCATTGCGAGATGCAGTGCGCCTCGTCGATGGCGAACATGGACAGCTCGATCGCGTCGAGGATGGCGAGAAAATCCGCGCCGACCAGACGCTCCGGGGCGACATAGACCATGTCCAGCCGGCCCGCCTTCAGCGCCTCCAACGCCCCCCGCATGCGGGGGTAGTCCAGGGCGGAATGGATGGCTTCGGCCCGGATGCCGAGCTCCTTCAGCGCCACCACCTGATCCTCCATCAGGGCGATCAGCGGCGACACGATGATCCCGGTGCCGGGTCGGCACAGCGCCGGGATCTGGTAGCAGAGGGACTTGCCGCTCCCGGTCGGCATCAAGACGCAGCAACTCTCGCCGGCAATCACGCCCGCGATGATCCGCTCCTGCTCCCCGCGGAAGGCGCGATAGCCGAAGACGGACGACAAAACCTGTTGGGGATTGGTGCTTGGCTCGGACTTCGCCGCTCTGGGCATGGTCATGGGCATTTCTGCGCGCGACCTGGTCACGACGCGTCCTTTCTATCGCCTGTCGTTGTGACCCGGGCGATGTCGGGTTCAGGCCGGGTCGCTGCGAGCTCCATGCAGGGCGGCTCATCGTCACCTGAGAGGAATGACGTCCTCGATCGCCACCTGCTCCCGGGACGCCCTGGCCAGATCGTAGTCCATTTGGAGGCCGAGCCAAAAGGCCGGCGCAGTGCCGAAAAGCCGTCCCAGCCGGAGCGCCATGTTGGCCGACAGGGCCTTCTCGCCCCTCAACAGGCTCTCGACCTCTTGTTCCGGCACATGGACCGCTTCGGCCAGCGCGCCAGCAGACAGGCCGAGTGGCACCAGATACTCTTCCCGTAGGATCTCTCCGGGATGGACCGGTCCCAGGTCGGGGGCATGCGGGTCGACAACATCGGAAAAGTCCAGCTCACCCCGCTCGACGGCTTTAAGTGGATTTGGCATGCGCTGCTCCCGGCGAAACACCCAAAGCGAATCAAAGTTACAAGATACCAATCCCAGAGGACAAATATAAAAAAACGTCATTGCGAGGCGGTGCAAAGCACCGACGAAGCAACCTATGTTGTTCAAAAACTGGATTGCTTCGCTCGCTAACGCTCCCTCGCAATGACGAATTTTTGTCGCGTCTCTGTGCAATACTCCTTGTCCACATGATCGAATTCATCCTGTTTCCAGATTTCTCGGGAGTTTCCGTTGTTAAACGGCCG
>JAAAOG010000174.1 GCA_009909005.1 Alphaproteobacteria bacterium
CGCCGCACGAGAACCGGGATCCGCGGCCCGGTCCGTCATCTCCTCCGGGTCTTCCGCCAAGTCGTAGAAGAGCGGCGGCAGCGCCGTGAAATGCACGTATTTGAACCGTTCGCCGCGAAGGACCGCCAGCGCGCACTGATCGGGCGTCAGGCCGAGCGCGGTTTCCGCCGCGAGGGTCCGGACGTCCCGGAAGTCGAACTCCCAATGCGCCGCGTCGCGCCAGGCCGTCGGCCGCTCGCCGCGGAGGAAGGGCGTCAGGGGCTCGCCGTCGCAGGTGTGCGGTATCGGGCATCCAAGCCGGTCGAGGATGGTCGGCATGACGTCGACGCTCTCTGTAAAGGCGGCGATCCGTCCGCCGCGGCCGGCATCGGCGTCCGGCCGGGGATCGCGGACGATCAGCGGAATGTGGAAGGACGCGTCGAACCAGCCCTTCTTGCCGAAAAGATGATGGTCGCCGGCCTGCTCGCCATGGTCGCTGGTAACGACGATCAGCGTCCGGTCCCACTGTCCGCTCTCGCGCAGCCAGGCGAACACCCGGCCGAGATGATGGTCGACCTCCGTCATCAAGCCGTAATAGGTGGCGCGGGCCTGCCGCACGTCGGCCTCACTGCGGGCCGCCGCCGCCCCCTCCCCGACCAGGCAGAAATCCGACCAGGGAATGGTCCGCAGCAGGAAGGCGAGCAGCGGATGCGTCGCCGCCTCGGCCTCCGGTGTCGGGGCGCGGCGCGGCGTCGGCACGTCGGCCGGGTCGTAGAGCGCGTGCCAGGGCGCAGGCGCGATCCAGGGCGGATGCGGCCGCAGCAGCGACAGATGCAGGGCCCAGGGACCGTCGCCGGCCGCCTTGAGCCAGTCGAGTGCCCGGCCGGTGACGAAGGCGGTGTCGCTGTCCTCGGCCCGATAGAGCGCCGGAGCGAAGGTCGGACCGCGCCCGCCCTGCCCCGCCGGCGCCGCGGGCGGCCGGTAGACCGTCTCGTAGCAGAGCCCGGGCGGATAGCCGCGTTCCGCCAGCCAGGCCGTCCAGGGCGCCGGATCCTCCGGCACCACCAGCGCCGGCGCGAAGCCCGGCATCACGCCCTCATAGGTGAACAGCCGCGGGTCGTCCGGCGGCACGGTGCGCGGGTCGATGGTGGTGTCGGTATAGCCGATCAGGGCCGGGTCATAGCCGGCCTTCCGCAGCTCCAGCGCCAGATTGGTGAACCGGGCATCCAGCGGCGTGCCGTTGGTGACCGATCGGTGCGTCATGGCGTAGCGGCCGGTCAGCAGGCTGGCCCGGGCCGGCCCGCAGGGCGACGTCACCGAATAATGCCGTGCGAACAGCACACCGTCGGCCGCCAGCCGGTCGAGATGCGGCGTGGCCGCCACGGGATGCCCGGCGCACCCCAGCGTATCGCCGCGCCATTGATCGGCCGTGATGAAGAGGAGGTTCAAGCCCGGAGACGTGCCGGTCATGCGCGCGGTCCTGCGAGGTTTGGGGCAGAAATTGCGTTGCGATGAGCCGCGCCCCGCACGATCCCTTAGCAGTCAAAGGTTGCAGGCGGATGACAGGGCGCGGCTGTTGAGCGACAATGATCCGGCGCAGGCCCGCCCTGCCCGGCGACCGACGGGTCCCCATGGACAACGACCATATTGCCGCCCTGCCCAAAGGCTATCGCCTGAAGGAGTACGTGATCGAGCGCGTCCTCGGCCAGGGGGCGTTCGGCATCACCTATCTCGCCCTCGACAGCAATCTCAACGCCTGGGTGGCGATCAAGGAATATCTGCCCGACGATCTGGCGGTGCGCGACCAGCACAGCACCGTCGTGCCGAAATCCACCGCCAGCAAGCCCAGCTATCTCTGGGGCCTGGAGCGTTTCTTCTCGGAGGCCCAGACCGTCGCCCGCTTCAACCACCCCAACATCGTGCGGGTGCTGCGGCTGATGCGGGAGAACGGCACCGCCTATATCGTCATGCCCTATGAGCGCGGGCGCAGCCTGGCCGACCATCTGCAGCGCCTCGGCCGTCCGTTGCGCGAGGGCGAGATGCTGGCGCTGCTGCGGCCGCTACTCGACGGGCTGGCCGCCGTCCATGCCGAGGATGTCCTCCACCGCGACATCAAGCCCGGCAACGTCTTTCTGCGCAGCGACGGGACGCCGGTGCTGCTCGATTTCGGCTCGGCCCGGCAGGCGGTGCGCGGCGAGCGGCGCGACCTGACGTCGGTCCTGACCCCCGGCTATGCGCCGATCGAGCAATATGCCGACAGCGGCCATCAGGGGCCCTGGACCGACATCTACGCCCTGGGCGCCGTCCTCTACCGCAGCCTGACCGGCAAGACTCCGGCCGACGCGACCGTCCGCAGCGACGAGG
Organism: Alphaproteobacteria bacterium; assembly: GCA_009909005.1. GTDB lineage: Bacteria > Pseudomonadota > Alphaproteobacteria > DSM-16000 > Inquilinaceae > JAAAOG01. The sequence goes on from JAAAOG010000174.1 coordinate 2,344, forward strand.
CGCTGAACCGCCGGCCCGACCCGCTGGTGCCGGCCGCGCGCTTCGCCGCGCAGCGCTATCCCGGCCAATACAGCGCAGCGCTGTTGCAGGCCATCGACCGGGCCCTGTCGCTGGTCGCCGGCGAGCGGCCGCAGTCGATCGCGGAATGGCAGGCCATGCTGCCCGCCGGCCGGCGCGAGCCAACGGGCGGCCGGCGGACACCCGCGGGACCGCCGCCACCCCCGGAGGCCGCGCCGCCGCCCCTGCCCGAGCCGGACTCGGGCCGCTCCCGGCCGGCGACCGCGCGCCCGGCCGATCTGCCCCGCCGGGCACGGACGGGGCCGCTGCTGGCCGGGCTCCTGGTCGTTCTGATCGGCGGCGGCGTCGGGGTGCTCGGGCCGTGGAGCCCCTGGTCGCCCTGGCCGGCGGAGGGCGGTCCCGGCGGTCCCGGCGGGCCGGATGGTCCACAGCAAAGCGCAGGGGAGGCGGAGGAACCGCCGGACGTGCCGGCCGCCTCCACCCCCGAGTCCGGCACCGGACCGCCGGCCGCGCTGCCGCCGGCCGATCCGCCCGACGACGCTCAGGCCGCCATCGCCTATTGGCGGGAACGGGCCGCGGCCGGCAGCCCGGCGGCGGCGCGGCAGCTGGGCCTCGCCTATGTCGAGGGCACGGGCACCTCCCAGGATTTCCGCGAGGCCGCGCGCTGGTTCCGCATCGCCGCCGAGGCGGGCGATCCGGTCGCACAGACGCGCCTCGGCCTGATGCTCCGCGACGGCATGGGCGTGCGCCCGGATGCCGAAGCGTCGGTCACCTGGCTGCAGCGCGCCGCGGACCAGGGGCACGCAGAGGCCGCGGCGGCGCTGGGCATCGCCCATCGCGAAGGGCTTGGCGTGCCTGCCGATCCCCAGGCGGCCGCCCGCTGGCTGCGGCAAGCCGCCGAAGCCGGGCACGCCGGCGCCCAGGCGGAGCTGGGCCGGCTCTATGCCGCCGGACAGGGCGTCCCACCCGACCCGACGGCGGCGCTCGACTGGTTCCGGCGCGCCGCTGCCCAGGGCCATGCCGGCGCCGCCCTGGCGATCAGCGACCTCTACGAGCAAGGCCGCGGCGTCGCCCGCGACACCGCTTCGGCGGTGCGCTGGGCCGCCCGGGCACTGGCCGGCGACGATGCCAAGACGGCGCGCGAGGCGCGGGTGCAGCTGCAGGCCCTGGGCGAAGGCGCCCGGCTCCAGGCCGCCTATCGCCTGCTGCGCGAGGCCGGCTACGATCCGGGCCCGGAGCGGCCCTGGCCCTCGGTCGACCTGCGCAATGCCGTCCGCGCCTTTCAACGCCGGACCGGCCGGCCGGGCGACGGCGCCGTGACGATCGAGCTGCTGGCGGCGCTCGCCGCCGACGATCCCGCGTCCCGCGGCAATTGAGACGCCGGCCGCAGCCTCCTAGCTAACAAAAAGCGGCCGCGATGCGAGGACAGGCCATGACCACTGCAAAGGATGCCATCGACGGCGTGCCCGGGCGCTTCTGGCACCGGCTGGAAGACGGCCGGCTGCAATGCGATCTCTGTCCGCGCTATTGCCGGCTGAAGGACGGCCAGCGCGGCCTGTGCTTCGTGCGCGGCCGGGCCGGCGACGATATCCTCTTGACCACCTATGGCCGATCCTCCGGCTTCTGCATCGACCCGATCGAAAAGAAGCCGCTCAACCATTTCCTGCCCGGCACGCCGGTGCTGTCCTTCGGCACCGCCGGCTGCAACCTCACCTGCAAGTTCTGCCAGAACTGGGACATCAGCAAATCGCGCGAGTTCGACCGGCTGACCGACCAGGCCTCGCCGCGTGCGATCGCCGAGGCGGCGCGGCAGACCGGCTGCCGCAGCGTCGCCTTCACCTATAACGACCCGGTGATCTTCCACGAATACGCCGTCGACACCGCCATTGCCTGCCGCGAGGCCGGGGTGAAGACGGTCGCCGTGACCGCCGGCTATGTCTGCCCGGCGCCGCGGGCCGAGTTCTACCGGCACATGGATGCGGCGAATATCGACCTGAAAGGCTTCACGGACCGCTTCTATCACGAGCTGGCCAGCGCCCACCTCCAGCCGGTGCTCGACACGCTGGTCTATCTGAAGCACGAGACGGATGTCTGGTTCGAGATCACCACGCTGCTCATCCCCGGCGCCAACGACTCCGACGCCGAGCTCGAAGAGATGACGCAATGGGTGGTGCAGGCGCTGGGGCCGGACGTGCCGCTGCACTTCAGCGCCTTCCACCCCGACTGGAAGATGCGCGACACCTCGCCGACCCCGCCGGCCACCCTGAAGCGGGCCCGGGCGATCGCCCGAAAGAACGGCGTGCGCTACGCCTATACCGGCAATGTCCATGACGAAGAGGGCGGCAGCACCTGGTGCCATCATTGCGGCGCCTGTCTGATCGGCCGCGACTGGTACGAGCTCGGCACCTGGACCCTGACGCCCGACGGGCGCTGCCAGGCCTGCGGCACGCCCTGCGCCGGCGTGTTCGAGGCGCGGGCCGGCGACTGGGGCCGCCGCCGCGCCCGGGTGCCGATGGAGGCCTTTGCCGGATTGTGACCGGCACCAAGAAAAACATCGAAACTGACTGTCAATCACCGCAAATTTACTAATAATTTTATCGTGCCGTCATCATGAATTTTTGCCGACCGCGGGTCTTTGCGGGCGATCGGACCGGGATTCTGCCACAATCGCGGCCTCACCTCTCCGTATTGGTTAAGGGAGGCTTCACAGATGATGACGATTGGCCAGTCGGTCGGCCGCGGCGGCGTCAATGCCCGCCGCGACGTCTCGACGATCCAGGCGCTGCTCAACGCCAATATCCAGAAAATCCAGCCGCGCAACCGCCTGACGGTCAATGGCCAATGCGGGGCAAGCACCATTGCCGCGATTGAGGCGTTCCAGCGCCAGGTCGTCGGCATGAATTCGCCCGACGGACGGGTCGACCCGAATGGCGGCACCCTGAAGAAGCTGAACGAAGGGGCGCCACAGGGGGTGACCGTGCCGATGCCGGAGATTCCGCAGCACAGCAACTTCAATTTCATCAACCGGACCGAGCACAGCCCCCGGGACAAGCGCAAGAGCACCCGCAACCTGTCGAACGTCTATGCCCTGGTGCTGCACCAGACCGCCTTCAGCCGCGGCAGCAACATTACGAAGTACGACAAGGTGACCGCGCATTACTGCCTGCTGCCCGACGGCACCATCCTGCAGCTGCACCCGCAGACCGCCTATCTCTGGGCCTCCAACGGCTTCAATGCCGGCAGCGTCGCCATCGAGATCGTCGGCAATTTCCGCAGCGACCGCGGCCGCTGGTGGAACCCCGAGAAGATGGGGCGGAACTACCTGACGGCCGAGCAGATCGCCAGCGGCCGCGGCTTTCTGCAGTACCTGATCAACGATCTCGGCATCACCCACGTCCTCGCCCACCGTCAGGCCAAGAACGTCAAGGCCAACTGCCCCGGCCCGGACATCTGGGGGACCATCGGACAGTGGGGCGTCGACGAACTCGGCCTCAACGATGGCGGCCAGGGCTTCAAGATCAGCTCCGGCAATCCGATCCCGGAGACCTGGCGCAGCTGGGGCTATCGGCCCTGAGGCGGGCGCATTGTTTCGACAAGGAGATTGAATAATGGGCCCGAGCAAGGACCGCACCATCAGCTTTCACGTGATGAACGAGGCGACCCCCGACACCGACCGCATCCGCGAGATGCCGGCCCACCTGGCCGTCCATACCGGCTGCCACCCGATCCCCGGCATCAAGCGCCTGGTCGAGGTGGTGGAGCAGGTCTGCAAAAGCGGCAAGGCGCGGATCGACGATTTCACCATCGTCGCCCACGGCAATGACCGCGGCGCCTGGATCGGCAAGGACTGGCTGTCGCTGGCCACCGTCAAGCGCCACGAGGCCGATCTCGCCCGGCTGGCCGGGCTGTTCGACAGCGCGACCTCGACCTGCACCATCCACACCCGCGAGCCCAATTTCGACACTCTGCTGCTGTCGCACCTGTCGCAGCTGTGGGGCGGCGTGCGGGTCTATGGCTATCTGGAGCGCTATTACCGGGTGATCTTCAAGCCGCTCGACCTGGAATGGTCGCGGGTCTGCACCCTGCGCCTCGCCGGCATCACCGTCCAGGACCAGGAGCACTGAAACGGCATCCCGTCTTCCGCGGCCGTTCGGGAGGACCGACCGATGACCACTTTGCCGTTCATGCCCCCGTGCAATGTGCCGATGGGGACACTGGCACGCGCCCGGCGGGGCACCATTCATCCTATCCTTTACATCTGCCTGAGGGAGGGGATTTCGAGGCGGGCTTCGTCCATGCCTTCCGGTATCCTCGGCAATGGCTGAGCGCGTTCGATCATCGACGCGGCTCGACCGTCACTGCCGTCAGATGATTGTCCCAGCGGGCGATGCCGGGGACGTCGGTGGCCAGCCGCTCGATCGCTCTTTCAGTCGCCCGATAGCGGAACAGGTCGCCGAGGCCGTTGGACAGGTAGAAGGCGCCGGCCGTTTGGCCCGGTGCGAGGCCGCAGACATCCTCGATCGCGAGCACGTCGTGGATCCGGGGTGGATCGCCCATCCGGAGGACCACACAGCAATTGCCGCGCGGCGCGCTGGCGGCGGCGAAGTCGCCGCTGCCGCAGAAGCTGAGGCTGCCGATATAGTTGGCAAGACTGTCCAAGACATCGTCCACCAGAGGCAGCGGCGCGAGGCGGTCCGGCAGACGTCCCCAGGCGAGAAGCGGCGGCCGGGCCGTCGGATCGCCTTCCCATTGCCCGCCGATCATGAAGACCCCATCGCGGCGGACCGCCAGATGACGCAGGCTGAGGCGGCGCAGGTCGGCGTCCAGGCTCAGAATACCAAGCGGTGCACCGTCGCGCCCGTCCATCAGGGCCAGGCTGGGGGTCATGGAGTCGACATTCAGCTTTGCCCGCCCGGTGGCCGGATGGGTGCGCAGGCCGCCAATGGCGACCAGGACGGCATCGCGACCGGGGACACGCACCACCTCGTGGGGCCCGATCCCGCCGGCGGGCCATTCCCCGATCCGACGGAACCCGTCGACCGCGTCATAGACCCCGATCCGGCCTTCCCCCTCCTCAAAGGCGTTTTCCGTGGCCAGGAAAAGCCGGCCGTCGCGCGAGAACGCGCCATGGCCATAGAAGTGACGGGTCTCGGGGGTTGCCAGGCGTTGGCGGATCGCCCCGGTCCGAGGGTCGAAAACGACGGCGAACCGGCCCGCCCGGCGAGCACAGAGAACGGCAAGGCGGCCATCAGGCGACAGGCTGACGGCATGCCCCCGGTCGGGCAGGCCGGCCAGCCGCCGCGCTGTGCCCCGATCATCGGCCAGGCTCAAGGAATTGTTGCCGTCGGCATCCTGGCTGCCGGCGAAAAGACGGATGTCGGAGGACGAGACACCGGTGGCCGTCGCACCGGCCAAAGCCGGCAGCATTGGCAGCCCCGCCGCAAGGCCGGCCAGCACCGCGCGTCGGTCCATTAGTCGCCGTCCACGCTGTTGAACCCGACCGTCAGGCCCAGCGCGGGAAACACGTCGTGCACCAGGATCCTCGCAACCCCATAGAGGTCGTTGCTCAGGGCCAGCAGCTCGGCGTGCGCTGTCTCCGATGCCTCCTCCATGGTTCGGTCCCGGAGCGACTCCGCCAGCCCCCGCGCCTTGGCCATTGCGGCCGCCAGCGATTCCGCGGTCGACGCAGCATCGGCCGCCTGCAGAAGAGCCGGCAAGTCGTCCGGGCCGTCGTCGAGCCAGACCGCCTCCAGGGCCGCGAGGTTGATGGCAATGTTGCGGAGCGACCGCCCGGAGCGCCAGGCTTCGCTGCGGCGCGGTCTGGCGTCTTCCGCGGTCGGACCGACGACCCGGGCGATCTTGCGGTCGCCGATCAACTCCAGGTGCGTCAAGCTCGCGCTGAGCAGGGTCTGGACCGCCGCCTGATCGGTCGACAGGCCGGGCTGCCGCGCCGGATCCGCCCAGCCTTCCACCAGATCTTCGGCGATTGTGACGATGTTCACGGTGATCGCTTCGGCCAGGCCGCAGCCATAATTTCCCGGGGCCGCGGCCGGCTGGCCGAAGAGCAGGCGCTCAAGCGCCGGCAGGCCCTGCAGCGCCACGCTGGCCGCCGCGATGCCGTCCGGGTCGAGCAAATCCGCCGGCCGCTCCGATGCGACCCGCCCGAGTTGCCGGCTGATCGCATTGCTGTCATCGGGCCAGAAATTCAGCCGGTAACCGCGATCGAAGGGAACAGCCGGGCCAACCGCCGCCCATTGCACTCGCATATAGGCATCCGCCGTGGCGTGGTAGGCCGCCTGGGCGTCCTCCCGCGCGCCGTCTCCGCCGCAGAACCCGGCCACGGCATCGACCAGCATGCCGGCCGTCTCGACGACGGCCTGGTGATCGGCCACCAGGCGCTCGGCGACGCGGGCCGCATAGCCGTCAGCCGATCGCGCATGAGCGGTGCCCAGGGCGAGGCTTGCGCAGATGGCGGCCGCGAGAAGGGCGCCTCGCCGCCGGTGGCATTGGGTCACCCTGTCCGTCACAGAGGCGTCCGTCATAGCGACTCCAGGAAGCGGATAAGGGCGGCCCGATCGGCGGCCGGCATCTCGGCGAAGACGTCGCGCGCCGCCTGCGCCTCACCGCCATGCCAGAGGATCGCTTCGGTCAGGTTGCGGGCGCGGCCGTCATGCAGGAAAAAGCTGTGCCCGCTGACGGCCTCGGTCAGACCGATCCCCCACAGCGGCGCCGTCCGCCATTCGCGGCCGCTTGCCAGGCCATCTGGTCGGTTGTCGGCGAGGCCTTCACCCATGTCGTGCAACAGCAGGTCGGTATAAGGCCAGATCTTCTGACCGGCCAAGGCCGGATGCGCGGCGGTCGCGCTCGTCTCGAAACTGGGCTGATGGCAGCCGGCGCAGCCGGCTTCGGAAAACAGGCCGGCGCCGCGCTGTGCCGTCGGGTCTTCGAAATCGCGCCGCGCCGGCACGGCGAGCGTACGGGTGTAGAATAGCAGTGCCTCCATCAGCGGATCCGCCACCTCGACCGGATTGCGGTCATCGGTTCCGTGGATTGCATTGCGGCAGACCGCCTGGGTTTCGGTGCAGTCCCCCCAGGCGGCCGGCACCAGGCTTGACGACATGCCGATATCGCCGCTGAAGGCGCCGGCATTCTGCTCGGCCAGCGTGGCGACACTGGCCTTCCAGCCGAACCGGCCCAGCGCCCGTTCCCCCAAAAGGGCACTGTCGACGCGATTGGCGCGGCCCGAAATGCCGTCGCTGTCCGCGTCCTCCGGGTCGGCGAGGGCCAGGATCGCCGCCTCCGGAATGGCTTCGAGCAAACCGAGCCCGATCATCTGCGGGGCCACGCGCACCGAGAGCATCACGTCCGGGTGCAGGGGACCATAGGCAGGATCGGCGATCCGATAGGCCGGTTCCCGCAGGAAGACCATCTCGCCATCCGCAAGCGTGACGGGCACCTCGGTCCAGTCGGTCCAGAGATGACCTTCGGCCGGCACGCCCGGTATCCCCAGATCCTGGAGCTGCCCGCCATAGACGGGGTCGGGAAGGCTGTTCACCCGGCCGCTCGCCAGCAGCGCTTCCTCCTCCGGGGTCCCGGGCGGCACGCTGAGGCGCACCAGGATCGATTGCGCGGTATCGTCGGGGAAGTTGGCGGCCGGCGGATGGCCCCGCCCGTCCTTCATATGGCAATGCTGGCAAGCCCGCGCATTGTAGATCGGCCCGAGCCCGTCCGAGCTGCGGGTCGATGACGGGGCGACCACCCAGGGCCGCCGGAACACCGCATTGCCGATGTTGAACGCCGCCCGATCCGCGAAGGCGAGGTTGGTCATCGGGTGCGAGAAGGCATTGCGCGTCGGATCGCGGAACGTCGTTCCCTCACCGCCGGCATAGACGGCCTGCGGATCGGCATTGAGGTCGGCCTCCGGACCGGCCGGACCGCCCGGTTCGGCGGCCAGCGCTGCCGCGATTGCCCCGCCGGCGATGGCGGTGCAGGCGAGGAGAGCGAGTCCCCGCCGCGTCCGCAGCGGGAAAGCGTTGCCTTGGCGACTCATGGGATGTCTCCTCGTCTGCGCTGCCTGTCGGCATCACTCGAACACGGCGTCGGGATTGTCGAGGCTGTCGGACCCCTCGAAACCGCTGACGTCCAGCTCGAGCGCGGCGACAACCTGCTCGAAGCCGGCCGCCTGGGCGACCAGGGCGTCGATCACGCTCTGGATGACGGCATTGCCTTCCGGCGAGTCCTGGCCGAGCATCTGGTCATAGGCAAATCCGCCCTCGGCGACCGCAACCAGATTCGCCATTTCCTCATAGGTCGCGGCCATGAGAGCGCGGACCCCGGAATCCAGATCGGTATCGGCGGCCGCCACCAGGCTGGACAGCGACGGACCGCTGACCACGGTGCCGTCGAGCCGCGTGTACGCGCCGGAATAGACCGCCTGCATGCCGACCTGATTATAGAAGTGGCTGTAATGCGTGTTGTCGGCGAAGCAATCATGCTCCTCTTCCGGATCATGCAGCATGAGGCCCAGCTGCATGCGTTCGCCCGCCAGCTCGCCGTAAGACAGGCTGCCGAGACCGGTCACGATCATCGACGGCCCGCCGACCTCGCCGGCCTCCAGCACGGCCGTCCGCGCCGCGCCGCCCTCGGCCCACAGGGCGACGATCTCCTCCAGGTCTGCGATCAGCAGGTCGGTCGCGACAACCAGATAGTCGCCGCGGCGATCGCAATGTCCGCCGGTGCAGGTCTCGACGTCGAAATCGGTGTAGGGCCTGTTCCCGGCGCCGGGACCGGTGCCGTTCAGGTCCTGGCCCCACAGGAGGAATTCGATGGCGTGATAACCGGTGGCGACATTGGCCTCGATATTGTCGGCCTCGTGCAACTCGTCTTGCAGAAGGTCAAAGGTAATCTCGGATGCGTCGACGGTTCGGCCGCCAAAGTTGAGCGTCGGATTGGCGATGACGTTGGCGGTGTAAAGCAGGTTTTCGTCGCTTTCGAAGCCATAGGCCGCCGTCTCGACGTAATCGATCAAGCCCTCGTCCAGCGGCCAGGCATTGACCCGTCCCTCCCAATCGTCGACCAGAACGTTGCCGAACCGATAGACCTCGCTCTGCTGATAGGGAACACGGGCGGCGCGCCACGCCGACCGGGCCGCCGCCAGGGTCACCGGCGAGGGATCGTCGACGAGCGCCCGCACAGCGGTCCGCAGGTCCCCGGCCGCAAGCAAAGAATCGTCATACATGGCGTGGGCGATGTCGGCATAAGTCGTCAGCACTTCGTCGACGCTGGCCGCGCTGACGGGCAGCGGTCCCAGCGCCAGGCATAGGCCGATGGCGGACAGGACGGGGGCTGCCTTGGGCTTGAACAGGGTCACCATGTCACGATACCTCCGGGAGTCGTTGAAACTCTTTCGAGAAGAGGTGCAAGGGTATTCAAAGCAGGAACGGCAACAGTACCGGTGGCGATCCGCCGACCACGACTGGCGCAGGCTTTTGCGAATGCGACTCAGTTGCAATCTCGTGCACGATGACGGGTTCACCCTGTCCGGTCAAGGGTCGAGGTGGTCGCGTTTCTCCGGCACCGGTTCCCGCGACATCGCCGTTCCCAGCTCCGGGTGCGGCGGGCGACGATCGTTCGGTTGGGGCAAGTCTTCACAGTCGTCAGTCAAAGAATGCTATTGAGACGCATTTGCAACTGCAAGCCTTCGCGGCAGGCCGTCTTCCTTCGCATACACAAGGCAGCGAAATCAATGACTTACGATCTCCGACAGTTACAGGGTCAGAATCCCGGGCAGGTGGGTGAGTCCAGTGGCTCAGAGTGTTGTGCATGATGACAGCGGGGTGCAGGATTGTTCTTGGCTTGGCGCACTGGCCATGATTCGCTCGGACATGGCCGCCTCGACACCAGATATAGAGGTTTTGGGCTTCGATGATCTCAAGAAGCTGACTCTGCGGCTTCTTGAGGAGATTGCGTCGCTGAAGTCTGTGAATACCGCGCTATGCGAGGAGATCGCGCGTCTTAAGGGGCTCAAGGGCCGGCCGAAGCTTCCCCCGAGTGGCATGGAGGCTGCCACAGGGCCGGAGCCTTCGAGCGGGCCGCGTCGGTCTTCGGTCGGAGAACTAAGCGGGATTGGCGGCAATAGCTGCTGCTGCCGTTCTCCTTTTGCATCTCTTTAAAGGATTCAAAATTGCTTTCTCGGGCTCGGGCCAAGCCGGAAGTTTCGATCGAATCCCTTGACATAACCAGTTTTTTGGTTATGATGGCGGCCATGTTAATGATCAGCCCCAATGCGCGGGCGCTGGCTGCTCTTGGCCATGATGCGCGGCTGTCGATCTTTCGCCTTCTCGTCAAGGCCGGCGCCGACGGCTTGCGGGTGGGCGATATCGGCGAGCATCTGGGGCTCGCGCCCTCGACCCTGGCCCATCATCTCTCGACGCTCGTCGATGCCGGGCTGGTCGTTCAGGAGAAGCAGGGCCGCGAGGTGTTCAACAAGGTCGACTATGTCGCCATGCATCGCCTCGTCAACTTTCTGACGTCGGAATGTTGCGAGGGGGTTGCCATCAAGACCAGCGAAGCGGCCGCATAGCCGGCGCCGTTTTTTTGGCCAAAAACAACCAGAATTCCGGAAATTTGGTGATGACTGACACGACACTCTCCGCTGCGCGGCCCTGGGCCGCCCTCAAGAGCCTCTGGCACGGCCAGCGTGTCTGGCTCGCCTCCGCTGCGATCCTCGCCTTGCTTGCCGTCCTCGACAGCGACCAGGCGGCCGAAAGCCTGGGGTTCACGCTGGGATCGCTGGCCGACACCGCGCCGTTCCTGGTGCTGTCGATCGGCATCGCGGCCTGGGCGGGCGCCACCGGTGCCGACAATCTGATCGCGCGCGCCTTCACCGGATCGCCGCTGGCGATGATCGCGCTCGCGGCCCTGGCCGGCGGCATTTCGCCCTTTTGCTCCTGCGGGGTCATCCCGCTCATCGCCGCACTGCTGGCCATGGGCGTGCCCCTGTCGGCCGTCATGGCCTTTTGGCTCGCCTCGCCGGTGATGGACCCCTCGATGTTCGTCCTGACGGCCGGCGTGCTCGACGTCGAGTTCGCCGTCGCCAAGACGCTGGCGGCCATCGGCCTCGGTGTCTTCGGCGGTGTCGCCGTTCACCTGCTGGCCAAAGGCGGCGCCCTGGCCGAGCCGCTGCGCGACGGTGTCGGCAATGGCGGCTGCGGTGGTGCGAAATTGCGCGCCCCGAAGCCGGTGGTCTGGCGGTTCTGGGCGGAGCCCGAGCGGCGGGCGAAATTCGGGCGCGAGGCCTGGAAGACGACGCTGTTTCTCGCCCAATGGCTGACGCTGGCCTTTTTGCTGGAAAGCCTGATGCTCGCCTGGATCCCGGCCGAGACCGTCACGGCGCTGCTGGGCGGCAGCGGCGTCGGCCCGATCGCGGTCGCCACGCTGGTCGGCGTGCCCGCCTATCTGAACGGCTATGCGGCGCTGCCGCTGGTCGGCGGGCTGATCGCGCAGGGCATGGCGCCGGGGGCGGGACTGGCCTTCCTCGTCGCGGGCGGCGTCACTTCGCTGCCGGCCGCCATCGCCGTCTGGGCGCTGGTCAGGCCGCATGTCTTCGGCCTGTATGTGCTGCTCTCGCTCTCCGGCGCCTTTGCGACGGGCCTGCTCTTCCAGCTCTGGAGCCTGGCATCCGTGTGATGGGTGGGGAGGTCCGCGGCCGGCAGTGCGGCGATCCGACGGCGCGGGCCGGCCGCCGATCCGGCGGCTGAGCCTGTCCGCCGAAGCCGGCGGGACCGGTTGCGGCCTCTGATGATCGCTTGATCGGGGACGGGGCAAATCCGTAAGGTGCAGGAAACCGTCCAACCCGCGAGTGTATCCGATGATCCAGGTCGCGCCGCCGCCGCGCTCTTTCCAGGAAGTGATTCTCCGCCTGCAGAGCTTCTGGGCCGATCGCGGCTGCGTCATCCTGCAGCCCTATGATCTGGAGGTCGGCGCCGGCACCTTCCACCCGGCGACCACGCTGCGCGCCCTGGGGCCCGAACGCACCTGGAACTGCGCCTATGTCCAGCCGTCGCGCCGCCCGACCGACGGGCGCTATGGCGAGAACCCCAACCGGCTGCAGCACTATTACCAGTACCAGGTGCTCCTCAAGCCATCGCCGTCCGAATGCCAGACGACGTATCTCGAGAGCCTTTACGCGCTCGGCATCGATCCGGCCCTGCACGATATTCGCTTCGTCGAGGACGATTGGGAGAGTCCCACCCTCGGCGCCTGGGGCCTCGGCTGGGAGGTCTGGTGCGACGGCATGGAGGTCACCCAGTTCACCTATTTCCAGCAGGTCGGCGGCATCGAGTGCGACCCGGTGCCGGTGGAGCTGACCTATGGGCTGGAGCGGCTGGCCATGTATGTGCTGGGCAAGGAGAACGTCTTCGACCTCCCCTTCAACGACCCCGATTCGGTCGGGGCGGTCACCTATCGCGACGTCTTTCTGCGGGCGGAGCGGGAATATTCGGCGTTCAACTTCGAGCACGCCAACACCGAAGCGCTGTTCCGCCACTTCCTCGACGCGGAGAAGGAGTGCGTGGCGCTGCTCGACCGGCGCCTGGCTCTGCCCGCCTATGACCAGTGCATCAAGGCGAGCCATCTGTTCAATCTCCTCGATGCCCGCGGCGTGATCAGCGTGGTCGAGCGGGCCGGCTATATCGGCCGCGTGCGCGCCCTGGCCAAAGGCTGCTGCGAGGCCTGGCTGGCGGGGTCGGCAGCAGCGGCCGGGACGGGCGGCGAGGACGAGGCGGATGCCGAAGCGGCCTCGTGAGACCGGCCCGCAGACATGAATCGGTAAGCGATGATACGGCGGGCGTGCGGCGGTCATTGCCAAACGGCCCGGGACTGTGTCTTATTCGCGGACTGCAAGGCGGCGCGGGTCTGCGCGCCGTCGGCGCCCTCTTGGGGGCACGCCGTTCCTGTTCGTCGTACCGGCCGATCCGGCACCCCGGCTGAGTCTCATGCCTGAATTCCTGCTCGAAATCTTCTCCGAGGAAATCCCGGCCCGCATGCAGAAGCGGGCAGCCGAAGATCTGGAGCGCCTGATTCTCGGCGGCATCGAGGCCGCCGGCCTGTCACGGACCGCAGCCGAGGCGCATGTCACCCCCCGCCGGCTGGTCGTCTGGGTGGACGGCCTGCCGGAGGCCCAGCCCGACAAGACCGAGGAGCGCAAGGGCCCGCGCGTCGATGCCCCGGAGTCGGCGGTGGAAGGCTTCCTGCGCTCGGTGGGCATGACGCGCGATCAGTGCGAGCGGCGCCGGACGCCGAAAGGCGAGGTCTGGTTCGCGGTGCTGCAGCAGCCCGGCCGGCCGACCGGCGAGGTCTTGCGCGACGTCGTCCGCCAGGCGGTGGGGAGCATGCCCTGGCCGAAATCCATGCGCTGGGGGCTGGGCAGCTTCCGCTGGGTGCGGCCCATTCACCATGTGCTGGCGATCTTCGACGGCCGCCCGCTGCCCGGCGATATCGAGCCCGAGCCGCACACCCGCTTCATCTTCTCGGCCTATACACGCGGCCACCGCTTCCTCAACCCGGATGCCTTCGCGGTCGGCAGCTTTGCCGAATACAAGACGCTGCTCAAGCATGCCTTCGTCATGCTCGACCGGGAGGAGCGCAAGGCCGCCATCCTTGAGCAGGCGGGGCGCCTTGCCGACCCCCGCGGGCTCACCCTGGCGCACGATCCGGGCCTGCTGGACGAGGTGGCCGGCCTGGTCGAGTGGCCGGTGGCGCTGATCGGCCGGATCGACGAGCAGTTCATGGACGTGCCGCCCGAAGTGCTGATGACCAGCATGACGGCGCACCAGAAATACTTCCCCCTCAAGCGCAAGGACGGCAGCCTGGCACCGCGTTTCATCGTCATCGCCAACACCAAGGCGCGGCATGACGGCGCCCAGGTGGTGGCCGGCAATGAGCGGGTGCTGCGCGCCCGGCTGTCCGACGCCAAGTTCTTCTGGGACCTCGACCGCAAGACCCGGCTGGAAGACCGCGTGCCGACGCTGCGCGAGATCGTCTTCCACGCCCGGCTCGGCTCGATGGAGGACAAGGTCCTCAGGATGCAGAGCCTTGGCACCGCCCTCGCCGCCCATGTCCCCGGCGCCGAGGTGGAGCGGGTGCGCAGCGCCGCGCTGCTGGCCAAGGCCGACCTGACGACCGGCATGGTCGGCGAGTTTCCGGAGCTGCAGGGCGTCATGGGCCGCTATTACGCCCTGGAGGAGGGCGAGGCCCCGGATAT
>JAAAOG010000047.1 GCA_009909005.1 Alphaproteobacteria bacterium
CGGGCCGGGTCCGGCGCCGCACCCGCCGCCGCACCCCTCGCAGCTTGGTCCGCACGGTTCCGGCGATCTCTCGGCCCGGGCGCATGCCGGGCTGTCGCCGGCCGATGAGAGCGGCGGGGAGCCGCCGTCCGGTCCCACCGCCCCCTATCGGGCGCCGCCCCGCCGGCGGCCGCGGCGGCGGCGCGGCTGGGTCGGGCCGCTGCTGCTCATCCTGGCGCTGCTGGCGGCGCTGGTCGCCGGTACGGTCTGGCTGGTCGAGGATATCCGCGAAGGCGTGGCCGAACGCTTCGACCGGGCCCGCCAGGCGCTGGCCGAGGTTTTGCCGGGCGATGGCGGGACCGGCGATGACGGGACCGGCGCGGGGGGCGACGGACCGGCCGCAGCCGGCACCCCTGCCGGAGAGCCGGTGCCGGCCGAACCCGGGCCGGCGGACGAAGAGGCAGCCTCGCCGCCGCGAGACGGCCGGGACGAAACCGACGCCGCGGGGGCGCCGGCCGGCATCGTGCCCGAGCCTGCGGACACAGGCGGCCCGGCGGTCGATGCGGCACCGGCCTCTCCCGTCGAGGTGGTCGAACTGCAGGACCTTGACGGCGCCCTGGCACCCTTGCCTGATGCCGCGCCCCGGAGCATCCGCAACACGGCGGACCTGGCGATCTCCGGCGATCCCGACGCCCAGCACGACCTGGCCACGGAGTACGCGCTGGGCGAGCGCATCCCGCAGGACTATGAGCGCGCCGCCTTCTGGTACCGCCTGGCGGCCGATGCCGGCATCGCCAATGCCCAGTACAATCTCGCCGTGCTGATGCAGCAGGGCCGGGGCGTTCCGCAGGACCGCGAGGCCGCCTTCACGCTCTTCCGCGAGGCGGCCGAGACCGGCCATACCGAGGCGGAACTGGCCGTCGGGCTGGCGCTGCGCCACGGCCATGGCGTCGACCGCAACCTGATCCGCGCCGCCTCCTGGTTCCAGGCCGCCAATGCCAGCGGCGATCCGCGCGGCGCCTGGTATCTTGGCCAGATGTACGAAGAGGGGATCGACGGCGCCCCCGACCCCGCGGCCGCCGCCGGGTGGTACCGGCTCGCCGCCGAGGGCGGTCTGGAAGAGGCCGAGGCGGCGCTGGCCCGGCTCGAAGAGGCAAGCGGGGACGTCGCATCGTCCGGGGAGGGCGAAGGCCCGGCAGCCGCCGAAGAACCGCCGGTGCCGGTGCCCCCGGAGGAACCGACGCCCGTGCCGGCCGACGAACCCGGGCCGGATGCGCTGACGCGGGAGGATATCCGGTCGATCCAGCAGCTGCTGGCCGATCTCGGCTATGAGCCCGGTCCGGTCGACGGGCTGATGGGCGACCGCACGGCGCAGGCCATTCGCGAATTCCAGGAGGCCCAGGGCATGGCGGTCACCGGCGAGCCCGCACCGGCGCTCCTCGCCCGGCTCCGTGCCGCCGCCGGCGCCGGTCCGGAGAATTGATCAGAGGAAGTGTCCGGCCCGCACCCACCAGCCGGGCTCGGCTGCCGCCAGGCCTTCCGCCGCCCGCGCGGCGGCCGCCGCATCGGCGAACAGGCCGAAACAGCTGGGGCCGCTGCCGCTCATCCGCGCCAGCCGACAGCCCGGCGCCGCCGCCAGCGCCGCCAGGACGTCGCCGATCGGCGGGCAGAGCGTCACGGCCGGCGCGGTCAGGTCGTTGCGCAAGGCTGCCAGGCGTTCGATCAGGTCCTGCGGCCCGGCCGCCGGGTCCGCGGCGAACCGCCCGGGTGAGGAGAAGGCACCGGTGCGGGCGCGGAAGACGTCGCGCGTGGCCAGCGGCACGCCGGGATTGGCCAGCACCACCGCCAGACCCGCCAGCGGCGGGCCGGGTGCGAGGTCCTCGCCGATGCCGCCGACAAAGCGGCTGCCGCCGGCCAGGCAGACCGGCACGTCGGCCCCCAGCGCTTCGGCGATCGCCGCCAGTTCCGGATCGCCGGGGTCGAAGTCCCACAGGCGCACCAGCGCTCGCAGGACCGCGGCCGCATCGGCCGAGCCGCCGCCCAGGCCCGCCGCCACCGGCAGCTGCTTGTCGAGATGCACCGCGATGTCGGCCGGCCGGCCGGCATGGGCGGCGAGGCGCGCGACGGCCCGCCAGGCGAGATTGCCGTCATCGTCCGGCACGGCCGCGGCAAAGGGGCCGGAGACGGTCAACCCCGGCGCGGCGCTGCCGGGCTCCAGGTGGAGCCGGTCGGCGACCGCCACAAAGCCGACGAGGCTGTCCAGCAGATGATAGCCGTCGGCCCGTTTGCCGACGACATGGAGGTAGAGATTGACCTTGGCCGGCGCCGGCTCCGTCAGGCCGGCGCCGGACGCGGGGCCGTCGCTCAAAGCGGCGCGCCCTCGGCCGCGGGGTCGGGATTGCCGCTGCCGCGGCTCTCGACCGTCGGCTCGGCGGCCGGGCCGGGCCCGGCCGGCCCACCCTCGGCCGCGGCCGGTTCGACGACGAAGGCCGGGTCGGTCAGGCCGTTTTCCAGCTTGTCGTGGATGGCATCGGCGAGGTCGGGATCATCCTCAATGGCGCGCAGGGCGCGCCGCCACTGATAACGCGCCTCAATGCGGCGGCCAACCACCCAATAGGCGTCGCCGAGATGGTCGTTGATGACGGCGTCATTGGGTTCGAGCTCGACCGCCCGTTCCAGCAGCTCGACCGCCTGGTTCAGGCGGCCGGTGCGGAAATACACCCAGCCGAG
>JAAAOG010000105.1 GCA_009909005.1 Alphaproteobacteria bacterium
TGGTTGATCGCGGCCTGGCGGAAAGCCGGGCCCGGGCCCAGGCGCTGGTGCTGGCCGGGCTGGTCACAATCGGCACCCGGCGGGTCGACAAGCCGGGCGAGACGGTCCCCGATGACGCCGACATCCATGTCAAGGCGAAAGACCACCCCTGGGTCAGCCGCGGCGGGCTGAAGCTGGCCCACGCGCTCGACCATTTCGCCATCGACCCGGCCGGGCTGGTCTGCCTCGACCTCGGCGCGTCGACCGGCGGCTTCACCGACGTGCTGCTGGCCCGCGGCGCCGCCCGGGTCTATGCCGTCGATGTCGGCCATGGCCAGCTTGCCTGGACCCTGCGCCAGCGGCCGGAGGTGCGGGTGCTGGAGCGCACCAATGCCCGCGACCTGTCGCCCGCCCTGGTGCCGGAGCCGATCGGCCTGATCACCTGCGATGTCAGCTTTATCGGGCTGGAGGTGGCGCTGCCCGCCGCGTTGGCGCTCGCCGCCGGCGGCGCCCGCCTTGTGGCGCTGATCAAGCCGCAGTTCGAGGTCGGCCGCGGCCAGGTCGGCAAGCGCGGCGTCGTCTCCGACCCGGCCCTGCACGCGGCCGTGTGCGACCGGATCCACGCCTGGCTCGAGGCACGGCCGGGCTGGTCGGTGCTCGGCGTCACCGAAAGCCCGATCCGCGGCCCCGAGGGCAATGTCGAATTCCTGATCGGCGCATGCCATGACGTGTGAGAGGGACGGCCACCCGGCCGATCTACCATTCCTCGGATGCTGCCTCCGGCGCCACGTCTCCTGCTCTTTCCCCGGCGACGATGATGCAGAACGAACGGGCGGGGCTGTGCGCGGAAAAGGAGCCGACGGTCGCAGGGGTACGTCAATGGCACGGGCCGGGCTATGATCCGGAGTCTCTGCCGCCGGGCGGCGTTGCCGGATCACTCTGGCATAGACAGGGGAGGAACGGGCCATGCCCACGAGGACCAACCGGGCCGGCATCGTGTTCGGGGCATTGCTGGCCGCGGGGCTCTTCGCGTCGGGGCATGTGCGTGCCGAGATTTATTGCTGGGGCGAGGATTTCGGGTCGAACATTCCGCAGCCCGCTTCCGGCGCCATGGCCGAACTGCCTGCCGATGCCACGGACATAGAGCTCGGGGTCTTTGTCGCGTGCGGCGCGACACCTGCCGGTGGCGGGCGCTGCCTGGACCTGACCACCGGTCAAGAGCTCTTGTCCGTGCCTGGCGGCTACCGAAATCTGAGTGCCGGGAGCTTTGGCGCGTGCGTGATCGACGGCGAAGGCGGATTGCGGTGCGCGGGCGATCCGCCCCTGTCGGACGGGAGCCCTGATATGCGGGCGCAATATCAGGACGTTTCCGTCGGTCCCGCGCATGCATGCGCCGTCGCCGACGACGGCAGCGTGATGTGCTGGGGCGCCGACGATGTCGGGCAGGCATCGCCGCCTTCGGATATTGCGGCGAGCGCCGTCGCGACAGGGCTGTTCCACAGCTGTGCCCTCAAAACGGACGGTTCGGTCGCTTGCTGGGGCGACGACCGGTTCGGGCAGGCCAGCCCGCCCATCGGGCTGAATGCCGCGGCCGTATCCGCAGGCGGCGATCACAGCTGTGCTCTGACGTCCCGTGGCAATGTCGTCTGCTGGGGCAATACGGATTCGATTCCGGCCGGTCTTGACACCGGGATGCCCACGCCGGTGCAGATTGTCTCTGACGGAATGCAGAGCTGCCTTCGGGACAGGTCGGGGCTGGTCCGGTGCTGGGTCTCGGAACCGGAATTCGTCAGGATCATGCCGGATCCGGAGAACCTCTCGACGGCAAGCGACATTGATGTCGGCGGCCGCGTTTATGCCTGCGCCGTCACGGATTAGCGGGCGAGGCAACGACTCCGGTCTGCCGGCCAATCGAAGACGGCCTGAAGGCCAGGAGATTCCGGGGCGTTTCGGTCACGGAACCGCTGTCGTAAAGGTTTAGAGTAAAGCCAACCCGCTGAATATCGCCGGGTGTTGGCGTCCCCTAGGGGATTCGAACCCCTGTTGCCGCCGTGAGAGGGCGGTGTCCTAGGCCTCTAGACGAAGGGGACCTGAAAAGCGCGGGCTTGCCGGCCGGACGACAGATCTAAGCCATCAAGGCCGGCGGCGCAAGCGCCTCGACACGCGGTCCGGCGGTGTCAAGCCCCGGACCGCGGACCCGTCCTTGCGCCGCCGGGGCCTCAGAGCTATGGTCCCCCCTGCCAGCCGCAATGTCCGCCGCGCCTGCGTCACGCTTGTGGTCGGCGACGGCAAGGGCCATTTTCCGGCTGGTCGGGAGAGGTGCCGGAGCGGTCGAACGGGGCGGTCTCGAAAACCGTTGTACGCGCGAGCGTACCGTGGGTTCGAATCCCACCCTCTCCGCCAATTGCCCTTGCGGAAGTGTTCTCCCAATCCGGCTCCGGTCGGATTTTCCCGTTGTTTTCGAGGGTTATGCGGGAAGGGCTGAGCACTGGCCCCGCCGCCCGGAGGGATCATGTCCCAGGAGGTGGTGTAGGAGCATCGGTCTTCGGAGAGGTCCGAGCTTGGTTCAGGCGGCCAGCGCGGGGGACGTGACCAGCATATTTTTTTGCAAAGCAATCATTCCGCTGCTAATCTAATAAGAAGGCTCAGTTAGCGTTAGGTATGCAATGGGCTTTTGGGCGAAATGAGTCCAGCTGCGCAGGCCAGGATGGCGCGAGG
>JAAAOG010000111.1 GCA_009909005.1 Alphaproteobacteria bacterium
GGAAGAAGACCGCGGCCGAACTGGGGCTGGTGCAGCGGCAACTGCCCTCGAACACCACCGGCAAGAACGCCACCGACATCGGGCTGGTCATCGACGCCATGGACATCCTGCACTCGGGCCGGTTCGACGGGTTCGTGCTGGTCAGCTCCGACAGCGATTTCACCGCGCTGGCCAGCCGCATACGCGAACAGGGCCTGGCGGTGATCGGCATCGGCGAGGCCAAGACCCCGGTCAGCCTGCGCAACACCTGCAACCGCTTCGTCCTGATCGAGAACATCGCCGAGGAGGACGCGCCGCAATCGGGCAAGCGCAAGCCCACCGAGGCGGTGCCGCTGATCCGCCGCGCAATGGACGCGGTGGACCAGGAAAGCGAATGGGTCGGCCTGGGCGCGATCGGGCAGAAACTGGTGGCCGACAATCCCGACTTCGACCCGCGCACCTACGGCAAGGGCAAGCTGAGCGATCTTGTCGGGTCGCTCAAGCTGTTCGAACTGCGCCGCGGGACGGGCAATCACATGGAAGTGCGCCGCAAGGACTGACCGTCAGGCCCTATCCGGGGCCGTAACGGGCCATGAACATCTCGACCGCCGCGGTCAGGATCGTCTCCAGCTCGTCGTCGTCGAACTCGGTCTGAACGCCGCAGGTGATACGGGTGAAGATGCGTGCCTTGCAAAGCTCGGCGAACTGGTCGGCGGCCAGCAGGGGATCGTCGATGCGCAAGCGGCCGGCCCCGGCGGCGCAGGCGAGGTAATGGCTGAAATGCTCGCGCACGAGGCCGGGGCCCGAATCGTAGAACATGCAGCCGAGTTCCGGAAAACGCTGCGCCTCGGCGGAACACAGGCCGACGACCTGTTGCCCGAAGCGCGAGGTCAGGAAGGTCATCAGCCTCTTGCCGGCACGATAAAGCACTTCCTCGGGCGGGCCGTCGGTGTCGATCTCGTCGAGCGAAAGCTGCGCCTGCCGTTCGCTCTCGACCCTGGCGACCTCGGCGAACAGCAGGCGCTTGTCGGGGAAATAGCTGTAGAGCGTGGCCTTGGACACGTCAGCAACCCGGGCGATTTCATCGACCGAGGCCCCCTCGTAGCCATGCGCCATGAAGACCGTCCGGGCGCCTGCAAGCACCTGGTCGAACTTGCGGCCCTTCTTGATCTCGATATCGCCGTCGGCCATCGCTCCTCCTTGGCTCGATCATAAACCGTGCGGTTCAGTTGCAGCAAGGAAACCGCGACGTCAGCCGCACCCGGGGGCGCGCCGTGGCAGATACAGCGGCGCCGGGGCTTGCAATTCAACAGAACTGTTGCATATTAGAACAATTCTAAAAAAGAGGTGCCCCCGTGATCCCCGGAGTTCCATCCCGCCGCCGTTTCAAGGACCTGTCCGAACAGGAGGTCCTGGCGCTCGCCATCTCCTCGGAAGAGGATGACGCCCGCATCTACCGCAGCTATGCCGAGATCCTGCGGGCGGATTTCCCGGCCTCGGCCGCGGTGTTCGACGGTATGGCCGGGGAAGAGGACGCCCACCGCCACCGGCTGATCGAGCTGCACGAGACCCGGTTCGGCAAGGTCATCCCCCTGCTGCGGCGCGAACATGTCGCCGGGTTTCATGCGCGGCGCCCGATCTGGTTGGTCGAGAACCTCGGGCTTGAGCGGATCAGGGAAGAGGCCCACCTGATGGAACGCGACGCACAGCGCTTCTATGAAGCCGCCGCGACGCGGACCGAGGACGCCGACACCCGCAAGCTGCTGGGCGACCTGGCCGCGGCCGAGGCAGGCCATGCCGACACCGCCGACACCCTGGAGCAGGAACACCTGGGCGGGTCGACCCGCACCGAAGAGGATTCCGAGGCGCATCGGCGATTCGTTCTGACATGGGTGCAACCGGGCCTTGCCGGGCTGATGGACGGCTCGGTCTCGACGCTGGCGCCGATCTTCGCCACGGCCTTTGCCACCCAGGACACCTGGACGACCTTCCTGGTCGGGCTGGCGGCCTCGGTCGGGGCCGGGATTTCCATGGGCTTTACCGAGGCGGCCTCGGATGACGGGCAGATCTCGGGGCGCGGTTCGCCCTTCAAGCGGGGGCTGGCCAGCGGGGTCATGACAACGCTGGGCGGGCTGGGCCACGCGCTGCCCTACCTCATTCCCGACTTCTGGACGGCGACCATCACCGCGATCATCGTCGTCTTCGTCGAGCTCTGGGCCATCGTCTGGATCCAGAACCGGTTCATGGACACGCCCTTCCTGCGGGCGACGTTCCAGGTGGTGCTGGGCGGCGCGCTGGTCTTTGCCGCCGGGGTCCTGATCGGCGGTGGCTGACAGGGGGCTGTCCGCCCCCTCTTGGCCTTCGGCCAATTCACCCCCGAGGATATTTCCGGCCAGAAGAAACACGGGCGGCGGCGCGCTCTGGCGGGGACAGGCGCATTGACGCTTGTCCCGCCGACCGGGCGTGATAACGCTGCGTCCATGTGGGACATCCTCCTTCAGACTCTGCCGTTTTTCGCGCTGATCGGGCTGGGTTACGGCGCGGGACGCACGGGCTTTTTCACCGCCGAGGCGACGGCTTGGCTGACCAAGTTCGTCTTCTACTTCGCCCTGTCGGCCATGCTGTTCCGTTTCGCGGCCAATCTGTCGATCGGGGAGATCTTCGACTGGCCCTTCGTGCTGGCCTATCTCTGGGGCACG
>JAAAOG010000015.1 GCA_009909005.1 Alphaproteobacteria bacterium
ACCGGTCAGTATCGAGATCGCGCGGGCCCCCTCGTCGCCGATCCGGTTGAGGCTCAGATCGAGCGAGGTGAGGCCGGTCAGGGTCGAGATCGCGCGGGCCCCCTCGTCGCCGAGCCCGTTGTCGCTCAGATACAGCGCGGTAAGGCCGGTCAGGATCGAGATCGCGCGGGCCCCCTCGCCGCCGATCCGGTTGAAACTCAGATCGAGCGCGGTGAGGCCGGTCAGGGTCGAGAGCGCGCGGGCCCCGTCCGGGCCGATATCGAAGTCGAGGAGCGCCAGCGAGGTAAGCGCGGCCAGGCGGGTCAGCTTGGACGCAAGAGATGCGCCGTCGACCGGCCCACTGAGCTGGAACTTGCATTCGGCGTGGACCGCCCTATGAGGAAGTTTTGAGCTGTATAGCGCCAGCGTGCGCCATTGCTCCGCCTCGGCCCGGTCGAGAAGAGCGTCGAGCTCGTCCGGCCTGATCTTGATAAGCGCGTCTGCTGTGGTGTTCACAATGGGGCGGTCCCGACAGCGTCAATAAACCCTGACATACAGCGCTTCGGGAGTTTTCTCAACTTTGAACCGGGTTCGTGCCGGCGGCGATGCGGTGGCGCCCGATTGGCGCCGATCGATCCGGCGCCTTATGTCGGCGAAGAGGCGACGGGGCACGCTGATCCCGGTCGATGAGCGGTCCGGCTCATCCTCTTTGACGGGCCGGCCGTGGGCGACGACAGGCCGGCCGCGCGGCGGGTCGGTGAGCATGCGGACGGCGGCCGCCCCTTGGCACGCCGGATCAGCAGCGGTGCCGGTTTCCGGACGGGCGGATGGCGATGACGGTGCGACCGCGCAGGATGCCGCTGCGTGCCGGAGCTCATACGGCCTGTTGGATCAATGGGCCGCTTCGGCGACCGGGCGTTGCCGGGCCTCACCGGGCGTCAGCGTGGCGAGGACCTCCGGGAATTCCCGCATCCGGCGGTTGGCGAGGGCGTAGTCGAGGGCGGTGCGGTCCTCGGCGTCGCGGGCGCCGGCATTCGCGCCGGCCGCCAGCAGCACATCGATCTTGCGGAGGATATTGCCGTAATAGGCGTGGGCCGCGCTCATCAGCGGCGTCATCCCGTTCGCCGGCGTGGCGTTCACGCGGGCCCCGGCCTCGATCAGATAGGCGACGACTTCCGGCGGGCAGTAGAAGGCGGCCCGGACCAGAGGCAGCGTCTCCTGCTCCTCCCGGATCATCAATGGCCGGTTGAGATTGGCGCCATTGCCGATCAGGGCGCCATAGACCGCGATGGATGTGGCCGGGTCATGCTCGGGACAGGCCTGGGCCGTGGCATCGAGCGCCGCCTGCAGCTCCGGCTGCCAGCCGGGGCGCGTCCGCCGGGCCTCGGCATAGCTGGCCACATAGGCCGACTCCCCGTCCCGGATCGCGAGCTCCAGCGGGGTCGGCGGCGCCGGGCGGTCCGGCGTGCTGCAGCCGGCTGCGAGCAGAAGGGCAAAGCAGATGAGTCGCCGCATGGCCGAGGCTCCCGTAATCTCGTCTTCTTGACGGCACTGTAGCGCCGCCGGCCGGCAACCTGCCAGCATTCCATGCGGCGGAATGGATCGACGGCGCTACCGAATGTCGAATTCTGAGACGCCTGAGGGCATGGCCCGCCGCGCCGCCCTTCCCGCAAAGTTTCACGGAAATGCCGCAAAACTGTAACATTGGCCTGCCAACCTAAGCGCAGAGACTCGCGCAGCACGTGTTCCGCAGACTCATTGTTCGATTTTTTGCCCCAGCGCCCGGCGCGCCCGGAACCGCATTGTGCTGCCCGCGCCGCGTCTTCTGCCAACGGACCCAGCCCAGGAGGATGATCGATGTTCGAGGATCTCGACCGCCGCACCGTCGAGAGCATTACCGTGCTCGGCGAAGTGTCGTTCCCGACCGGCGAAACCGTCAGCGGCTCCGAGATCGGCGGCCTTTCGGCCATCGCCTATGACCGGGATGCCGATGTCTACCTGGCGGTCTCCGACGATTCCGGCGAGGTCGATCCGGCCCGTTTCTTCACGCTGACCATCGACCTGGAAGACGGCATTCTCAATGATGGCGACGTGGACTTCGCCGGTGTCACCGCGCTGACCAATCCCGGTGCCCGCATCATCCCCGATCCGGAAGGACTTGCCCTGACGGCGGGGGACCGGCTCTACATCGCGTCCGAAGGCGATTTCGACGATCTCATCGGTCCCTTCATCGACCGCTACAATCTGGATGGCGTACGGCAGTCGGGCCTGGTGACGCCGGAGAAGTTCCGTCCCACCGAGGCCGGCGATGTCGGCGCCCGCGAGAACCTCGGCTTCGAAAGCCTGACGATTTCACCCGACGAACTGACGCTGTTCACGGCGACGGAGAATGCCCTGGTTCAGGACGGCCCGATCGCCGATCTCGAGTCCGGCAGCCCGTCCCGCATCGTGCAATACGACCTGACCACCCGACAGGTCGTGAACGAGTTCATTTACGAGACCGAACCGGTGCCGGTGGCGCCGCAACCCGCCGATGCCTTTGCCGATAACGGTCTGGTCGAGTTGCTGGCGCTCGACAATGCCGGCACGCTGCTGGCGCTCGAGCGCGGGTTTTCCGTCGGCGTCGGCAACACCATCGTCCTCTATGAGGCACGAACCGATGGCGCAACCGAT
>JAAAOG010000138.1 GCA_009909005.1 Alphaproteobacteria bacterium
GCCGGTGCGGGTGACCGCGTATGTTGCGTCGCAGCATATACGATGGTTGCAAGCCGGTGGCTTCATGCTTGCGCGATCCCGTGAGGCTGTTAGACTGCACAAAGTTTCGGCAACCGTTGTCCCTGCCTAAGGAATGGGCATTCAACTCGGCTCCCTGACCATCGAAGACCCGGTCTTCCTGGCCCCCATGTCGGGCGTCACCGACCGCCCCTTCCGCCGGCTCGTCCGGTCGCTGGGGGGCGGCATGGTGGTCTCCGAGATGATCGCCAGCGGCGAGATGATCCGCGCCGCCGCCCGCTCGCGGCGGACGTCGACCGATTGCGCCGCGGAGCAGCCGCTGATCGTCCAGCTGGCCGGCTGCGATCCCGAAACCATGGCCGCCGCCGCCCGGCTGAACGCCGACCGCGGTGCCGCTGCCATCGACATCAATTTCGGCTGCCCGGTCAAGAAGGTCGTGGGCAAGCTGGCCGGCGCGGCGCTGATGTGCGACGAGACGCTGGCCGCGCGTATTCTGGAGGCGGTGGTGCGGGCCGTCGACCTGCCGGTGACGCTGAAGATGCGGCTGGGCTGGGAGCCCGGCGACGGCGCGGCGCTCCGCATCGCCCGCATCGCCGAGGCGGCCGGCATCCGGATGCTCACCGTACACGGCCGCTATCGCAGCCAGTTCTATGCCGGCACGGCCGACTGGGCCGCCATTCGCGCCGTCAAGGCCGCCGTCGGCATCCCGGTGATCGCCAATGGCGATGTCGCGACGCTCGCCGCCGTCGACCGCTGCCTGGCCGTCAGCGGTGCCGACGGCGTCATGATCGGCCGCGGCGCCCAGGGCCGGCCCTGGCTGATCGCCCGCGCCGCCGCCCATCTCGCCGGCCGGCCGCCGCCGCCGGCGCCCGAGGGCGCGGCCCTTCTCGCTCTGGTCGAGCGGCACTATGAGGCCCTGCTCGCCGAGTACGGATGGGAGCGCGGCGTCCGCGTCGCCCGCAAGCATCTCGGCTGGTATGCCGCCGGCCGGCCCGGCGCCGCCGGCTTCCGCGCCGCCGTCAATGCGCTTACCGAGCCGGACGCCGTCCGGCAGTCCCTCCGCCGCTTTTTCCTGTCCCCGACCGAAACCCTGGCAGCCTGATGGTCACTCTCGCTTCGTCACATCCCCGCCGCCGGCCGCGCCGCCGCGTCCATGTCGATCCGAACGGCATTCTCAACGCCTTGCCCGACCCGGTCCTCGTCGTCGACGGCGAGGGCCTCGTCCACTTCGTCAATTTCGAGGCCCAGCAATTCTTCGAGGCCGGCGAAGCCACGATCATCAACCGGCCGCTGACCGAGCTGCTGCCGCCCGACAGCCCCGTCTTCAGCCTGATCGACCAGGCCTTCGCCCAGGCCAGCAGCCGCTCGGAATACGGCATCACCCTGGAGACGCCGCGCTTCGGCCCGCACCAGGTCAAGGCGACCGCAGCCCCCATGGGCGGCGATCCGCCGCGGCTGGTTCTGGTCACCCTGAACGAGGTCTCGGTCGCCCGGCGCATCGACAACCAGCTGACCCACCGCAATGCCGCCCGCTCCGTGACGGCCATGGCCCGCATGCTGGCGCACGAGGTCAAGAACCCGCTGTCCGGCATCCGCGGCGCGGCGCAGCTGCTGGAGCAGACGGCCGCCGAAGGCGATCACGAGCTGACTCGCCTGATCTGCGATGAGGCCGACCGCATCGTCTCGCTGCTGGAACGGATGGAGGTCTTCTCACACAACCAGTTCGAGCGGGCGCCGGTCAATATCCACAGCGTGCTCGACCGGGTGCGCCGGGTGGCGGAGAACGGCTTTGCCAGCCATGTCCGCTTCGCCATCAATTTCGACCCGTCGCTGCCGCCGGTGCTGGGCAATTTCGACCAGCTGGTGCAGGTCTTCCTGAACCTGGTGAAGAACGCCGCCGAGGCGGTGCCGGCCGACAATGCCGAAATCGCGCTGTCCACCGCCTATCAGCGCGGCGTGTCGATGAGCGTCCCCGGCACGGCCGGCCGGGTGAACCTGCCGCTGGTCGTCTCGGTCCGCGACAATGGCGAAGGCATCCCGGAGGACCTGAACGACCACCTGTTCGATCCCTTCGTCACCACGAAAAAGGACGGCAGCGGCCTCGGGCTCGCCCTGGTCGCCAAGATCGTCGGCGACCATGGCGGCGTCATCGGCTTCGAAAGCCGGCCCAAGCGCACGGTGTTCAACGTCCAGCTGCCGGTCTATGCCGGCCGCAGCCTCGGCCCCGGCGATCTTGAGGTCGTCGAATGACGGGCTCGACCATCCTCGTTGCCGATGACGACCGCAGCATCCGCACCGTCCTCGGCCAGGCGCTCGGGCGGCTGGGCCACGACGTGCGCAGCACCGGCAATGCCGCGACGCTGTGGCGCTGGGTCAGCGACGGCGAGGGCGACCTGGTCATCACCGACGTCATCATGCCGGACGAGAACGGCCTGGAGCTGGTGCCGCGGATGAAGCGGCTGCGCCCGGACCTCAGGGTGATCGTCATGAGCGCCCACAACACGCTGATGACCGCGGTCAAGGCGACCGAGCGCGGCGCCTTCGAGTACCTTCCCAAGCCCTTCGACCTGAGGGAACTGGTGTCGGTGGTCGAGCGGGCGCTGACGACGCCCAATGCCGCGCCGCATCCGGTGCTCGACGAAAGTCCGGAGGTGGCGGAGGAAGAGACGCTGCCGCTGATCGGCCGCTCCCCGGCCATGCAGGAGATCTACCGGGTCATGGCGCGCCTGATGGGCACCGACCTGACCGTGATGATCAATGGCGAGAGCGGCACCGGCAAGGAGCTGGTCGCCCGCGCCCTGCACGATTACGGCAAGCGCGCCGGCGGGCCCTTCGTCGCCATCAACATGGCCGCCATCCCGCGCGAGCTGATCGAATCCGAGCTGTTCGGGCACGAAAAGGGTGCCTTTACCGGCGCCACCGCCCGGGCCAGCGGCCGCTTCGAGCAGGCACAGGGCGGCACGCTGTTCCTCGACGAAATCGGCGACATGCCGATGGACGCCCAGACCCGGCTGCTGCGTGTGCTGCAGGAAGGCGAGTACACCTCGGTCGGCGGGCGTACGGCGATCAAGGCGGATGTCCGCATCGTCGCCGCCACCCACCGCGACCTGCGGCAGCTGATCCGCCAGGGCCTGTTTCGCGAGGACCTGTTCTATCGCCTGAATGTCGTGCCCATCCGCATTCCGCCCTTGCGCGAGCGCTCGGAGGACATCCTGGCCCTGGCCCGGCATTTCTTCGCCCAGGGCAAGCGCGAAGGGCTGCCGGCCAAGGCGCTCGACAATGCCGCGGTCGAGCGGCTCAAGAGCCATCGCTGGCCCGGCAATGTCCGCGAGCTGGAGAACCTGGTGCGCCGGCTTTCGGCGCTCTATGCCCAGGAGGTGATCGGCGCCGACGTCATCGACATGGAACTGGCCGAATCGACGACCCCTCCGGTCCCGGCGCCCGAGGAGCCGCGCAATGAGGGCCTGGGGGCGGCGGTCGAACGGCATCTCAAGGACTATTTCGCCGCCCACAAGGACGGGCTGCCGGCCAGCGGCCTCTATGACCGTGTCCTGCACGAGATCGAGCGGCCGCTGATCTCGCTCAGCCTCAGCGCCACCCGCGGCAACCAGATCAAGGCCGCCCAATTGCTCGGACTGAACCGCAACACCTTGCGAAAGAAGATCCGCGAACTCGATATACAGGTCCTGAGAGGACTGAAATGATGCCGGCCGCGGAACCTCCAGGTTTCCGCACATCGATGCCGGCGGCGAGCAAGATGAATGGCTGTTCGTTATCCCTGTAATGGCATGCCCGTGAAAGCGGGCATCCAGAAAGGCGGGGCTGCCTGGATTCCCGCTTTCGCGGTAATGACTGACCGGATGTCTGTCTCTTTGGTGCGGAGACGGGGACGCGGTCCGAGCCGATCATGCTGAGCGAACAGATTGCCGGGCCGGTGCGGCCGCTGTGGCGGCGGGTCTCGGCCTGGAGCAGCCGCACCGTCGTCCAGCGCTGGTTCGCCCTGGTGCTGGCCCTGGCGGCGCTGGCCGCCGGAGTGGCGACCTATGCGGCGCTGACCGAGGACCCGGTCTTCGGCAACGACCCGGACTCGGTCTACTGGCTGCTCAATCTCGACCTGATCATCCTGCTGCTGATGGGGGTGCTGGTCGCCCGCCGCATTGTCGGGTTGTGGGTGAAGCGCAAGCGCGGCCTCGCCGGCTCGCGCCTGCACGTCCGCCTGGTAGCGCTGTTCAGCGTGCTGGCCGCCGGACCGGCCATCCTGGTCGCCGTGTTCTCGGCGGTGTTCTTCTATGTCGGCGTCCAGTCCTGGTTCTCGGAGCGGGTCAGCACCGCGGTCAATGAATCCCTGTCGGTCGCCCAGGCCTATCTGGCCGAACACCAGCACACGCTGACCGCCGATGCGCTCGCCATGGCGAACGACCTCAACCGCGAGGCGCCGCGGCTGATCAGCGACCCGGACTTCTTCGACCAGTTCGTGTCCACCCAGGCGGCACTGCGCGGCCTGACCGAGGCGCTGGTCATCGACGGCAGCGGCCGCACGCTGGCGCGCTCGACCCTCACCTTTGCCCTGCAGTTCGAGCCGATCGGCCCGCAAACGCTGGAGGCGGCGCGGGCCGGCGAGGTGGTAAGGCTGACCAGCGACAGCGACGACCGGGTGCGGGCACTGATCCAGCTCGACCGTTTCATCGACACCTATCTGCTGGTCGGCCGGCTGATCGAGCCGCGGGTGATCGCGCATATGGATCGCGCGCAAGGGGCGGTGGCGGAATATCGCGAGCTCGAAACCCGGCAGTCCTCGCTGCAGATCACCTTTACCCTGATCTATCTGGTGGTCTCGCTGCTCTTGCTGATGGCGGCCGTGTGGATCGGCCTGATGATGGCCGACACGCTGGTGCGGCCGATCAGCGCCCTGATCGGTGCCTCGGAACGGGTGCGGGCCGGCGACCTCGCCGCCCGGGTGCCGGTGCCGCGCGAGACCGACGAGCTCGGCACCCTGTCGCGCGCCTTCAACCGCATGACCAGCCAGCTGGAGACGCAGCGCCAGGACCTGATCGAGGCCAATCGTCAGCTCGACTATCGCCGCCGTTTCACCGAGACGGTGCTGGCCGGCGTCTCGGCCGGCGTGCTGGGGCTCGACGAGGACGGGCGCATCAACCTGCCCAACCGCTCGGCCACCCTGTTCCTCGGGCGCGAGGCCGACGCGCTGCTCGGCCGGCGCCTGGACGAGGCGGTGCCGGAAATGGCCGGGCTGATGGCGGCGATCCGCAGCCGCCCGGGCCGGCTGGTCGAATCGCAGGTGCGGGTGCGGCGCGAGTCCGAAAGCCGGACGCTGCTGGTCCGCATCGCCGCCGAGCGCATCGGCAGCACGGTGCGCGGCTATGTCGTCACCTTCGACGACATCACCGAGCTGCTCTCGGCCCAGCGCCAGGCGGCCTGGGCCGACGTCGCGCGGCGCATCGCGCACGAGATCAAGAACCCGCTGACGCCGATCCAGCTGTCGGCCGAGCGGCTGCGCCGGCGCTATCTCAAGCAGCTGACCGGTGACACCGAGACTTTCGAAACCTGCGTCGAGACCATCGTCCGGCAGGTCGGCTATATCGGCCATATGGTCGACGAGTTCTCCGCCTTCGCCCGCATGCCGCAGCCGGTGATGAAGCCCGTCGACCTCGTCGAGCTGTGCAAACAGGCCGTTTTTCTGCACCGCGACGCGCATCCGACGGTGCGCTTCACCCTCGACCAGCCGGAGACGCGGCCCAGCCTGCCCGCCGACAGCCGCCAGATCACCCAGGCGGTCACCAATCTGGTGCAGAACGCGCTGGATGCGATCGAGGGGCGCGAGCCGCCGGCAGACGGTGGCGATCTGCCGCCGGGCGATCTGCATGTCGGCGTGGGGACGGATGCCGACGGCCAGGTGCGGATCACCGTCACCGACAATGGCAAGGGCCTGCCGGCGGACAATCGGGACCGCCTGACCGAGCCCTATGTCACCACCCGCGCCAAGGGCACCGGCCTGGGCCTCGCCATCGTCAAGAAGATCATGGAGGACCATGGCGGCCGGGTGGTGCTTGAGGACGCCGAGGGCGGCGGTGCCCGCGTCAGCCTGGTCTTCCCGCCTCCGCCGGAAGAGGTGCGGAATCTCGAGTGAGCGGCTCGCCGTGCCTCCAGAAAGCGTCACGTCGCAACGGCCCAAACCCTTGAGAGGGGTCCCGACCCGCCTGCCTGCCGGCGCCCCGGGGGCATGGCGCGGCCCTGAAGTCCGTCGATCCAGTCCATGGCGGCGGTCAGCCCGCGCGTCGAATACACGACCGTCCGGGTCCCGCCCGTCTCGATCGTCTGGGTGATCGCCACACAGTGGCGGAGGAATTCGGAGATCGCCGCATTGCTGCCGTCGAGGTGGAAACCGGCCCAGTCGCCGCCGCGGGCGGCCACCTGCCCTGTCGATCCGGCCTTCAGCAGATCCCACAATCGGTCCGCGGGGTCCAGCGCGAGACGGACCTGCGGGCCGAAGGCCCCCGCGACGATCGTGGCCGGGCGCGTTTCGAAGGCGTCGCCAACGCGGATGGTCGCGTCGGTCGGCCCGCCGGGCGCCGTGGCGCCGACGTCGATAAAGAGGTCGGCCCGGATCGCCTCGCCCTGCCCGACGGCGCAGCGGAAATGGAACAGGGCGTTGTCGGTTTCCGGCACCGCATAGGCCAGAAAAGCCGTCGGCGTGCCCTGCTCCGCAAAGGTCGAGACCTGCCAGCGAAAGCCGGCATCGCCCTGGGCCCGCGCCTCCGGGGCGATGCCGGAGAGGAGGGCGCAAAGGGCAAGGGGAACAAGCAGCCGCGGTACCGACACGTTTCGGAAACTCCTGTTTATTGCTCGCCACGTCGCCGTCGCGGCCATGCGGCCCGGCGGCTGCAAGAGGGGTGAGCCTAGCGGCGGAGGTCCGGTCAGCCAAGCAGCAAGGTGTCGTCGTCGAGTTCCCGGCCGCGGACCCGGGCGAAGAGCTGCAGCAGGTCCGGCACGTCGAGCCCGGCCCGCTCGCCGCCCTCGACGTCGAAGACGATCCGGCCCTCGTGCATCATGATCGTACGGTCGCCGCAGTCCAGCGCGTGCCGCATGGAATGGGTGACCATCAGCACCGTCAGATGGTGCTCGGCGACGATGCGCCGGGTGAGGTCCAGGACGAATTCCGAGATCTTCGGGTCGAGGGCGGCGGTGTGCTCGTCGAGCAGCAGGATGCGGGTGCCGGCCAGCGTCGCCATCAGCAGGCTGACCGCCTGGCGCTGGCCGCCGGAGAGCAGGCCCATGCGATCCTGCAGCCGGTTCTCCAGGCCGAGGCCGAGCGTCGCCAGCTGCTCGGCAAAGGCGATCCGCCGGTTGTGACCGAGGGCCTTGGCGAGGCCGCGGCGATGACCGCGGCTCGCGGCCAGGGCCATGTTCTCCTCGATCGACAGGCCTTCGCAGGTCCCGGCCATCGGGTCCTGAAAGACGCGCGCCACCATGCCGGCCCGCCGGGCCGGCGGCCAGCGGGTGACGTCGACGCCGTCGATCACCAGCCGGCCGCGCTCCATCGGCGCGTCGCCGGTGACGACATTGAGGAGGGTCGACTTGCCGGCGCCGTTCGAGCCGATGACGGTGACGAATCGGCCGGCCGGGATGTGCAAAGTCGCGCCGATCAGGGCGCGGGTTTCCATGGGCGTGCCGCGGCCGAAGGTGACGTCGACCTCGTGGATATCGATCATCGCCCGGCCCTCCGCATCACCGACCGCAGCGGCCCGCCGACGCCGGGCAGGATCAGCGCCAGGGCGACCAGCAGGGCGGTGACGAGGTTGAGGTCGGAGGCCTGCAGGCCGAGGAAGTCGGCATTCAGCGCCAGCGCCACGGCGATGCGGTAGATGACGGAGCCGAGGACACAGGCGATCAGGGCGATCAGCAGCACCCGGGTGCGCAGCAATGTCTCGCCCAGGATTACCGCCGCCAGCCCGACGACGATCGTGCCGACGCCGCTGGTGACGTCGGCAAAGCCGTTGGTCTGGGCGAAGAGGGCGCCGGCCAGGGCGACCAGGGCGTTGCTCAGCGCCATGCCGGTGTAGATCTGCGTCGATGTCGCCACCCCCTGGGCCCGGGCCATGCGCGGATTGGCGCCGGTCGCCCGCATCGCCAGCCCGAACTCGCTGCCGAGAAACCGGGCGAGCAGCACGACGGCGACGACCACGACGATCCCGGCCAGCAGCGGCTTGGCGTAGTAGCCGGCGATATCGAGGTCGAGCAGCGGCGTCAGGATGGTCTCGTCATTGATGATGGCGACGTTTGGCCGGCCCATGATCCGGATGTTCACCGAGAACAGCGCGATCATGGTGAGGATGCTGGCGAGCAGATGCAGGATCTTGAACCGGACATTCAAAAGGGCGGTGACCAGTCCGGCCGCCGCGCCGGCGAGCACCGCAACGGCGGTCGCCAGGAACGGGTCGACCTCGTTGACGATCAGCGTCGCCGCCACGGCTGCGCCCAGCGGAAAGCTGCCGTCGACGGTCAGGTCGGGGAAGCTGAGCACGCGGAAGGACAGGAAGACGCCCAGCGCCACCAGACCGTAGACGAGACCGATCTCGATGGCGCCGAGAAAGGCAATGCTGCTCATGAGAAAGGGGGAGACTGCAAAACCGGGTGGGCGGGCCGGCGGACCGGCCCGGCGACAGTCGTCCGGGACGACCTCATTCCTCGACGACCTCGGTTGCCCGGCCGATAACAGCCTCCGGCAGGGTCACGCCCATCGCCTCGGCGGCGGCGGGGTTGACCACCAGATTGGTGCCCTGGGCGAAGGCGACCGGAATATTGCCGGGGGACTCGCCGCCCAGAACCTGCAGCACCAGCTCGCCGGTGCGGCGGCCGACATCGTAATAGTCGAAGCCGATCGAGGCGATGGAGCCGCGGCGGACGCTGTCGGTGTCGGCGGTGAAGATCGGCAGGTCGTTTTCCCGGCCGACCGAGACGACGGCTTCGATCGCCGAGACGATGGTGTTGTCGGTCGACACATAGACGGCGTCGGCGCGCCCGACGAGGCTTTGTGCCGCCGACTGGACGGCGCCGGTATTCGGTGCCGCCGCCTCGATGACCTCAAAGCCGAAGCGGGGGGCGATGTCCCGGACGATTTCCAGGGCCGCCACGGCGTTCGCCTCACCCGGGTTGTAGGGCATGCCGAGCGTCTGCGCGTCGGGCAGGACCTCGCGGATCAGAGCCATATGGTCTTCGATCGGCGTCAGGTCGGACACGCCCGTGACATTGCCGCCGGGATTGTCGAGATCGGTGACCAGCTCCGCCGCCAGCGGATCGGTGACCGCGGAAAAAACGACGGGAATGGTGTCGGTGGCGGCGACGACCGCCTGGGCCGACGGCGTGGAGATCGGCACGATGACGTCCGGGGCCTCGCCGACATAGCGCCGGGCGATCTGCACGGCGGTGGCGGCATTGCCCTGGGCGGTCTGGAACAGGAAGTCCAGGTTCTCGCCGGGCACATAGCCGTTCTCGGCGAGTTCGTCGCGAATGCCGTCGCGCACGGCGTCGAGCGAGGGATGCTCGACAATGGCCGTCACAGCAACGCTTGCCTCCTGGGCACGAGCGGGTGTCGGCGATGTCGTTGCGGCTAGGGCGGCGAGCAGCGCCAGCGCCGCGCCAAGCCCGGCGATTGTCCTCAAGGCGACCTCCCTTAATCCATGCGGCCGGCTTTGACCGTGCCGTCGAGATGCGACGCGCCCGTGTTGCGTCGCAAGGGATTAGTGCGCCGTGCGGCAATGGCCGTCAAGGCGATGGTCAGGGTGCCCGTGGGGATGTGCGGGCGGCGCGCGACTTACGGTGTCGAGGCGGCGGCGACCTGATTTGCCACGAAGTTGAAGATCGAATTGACCGACTCGGTGAAGACTCTGCTCCCGGTGACGACGGCAATGACCATCATGGAGGCAATCAGCGCGTATTCGATTGCGGTAACACCGCTTTCATCGGCACCAAATCGATGCAGCAAAGCCAACATTTCCGCCCCCTTTGTCATCTTTCCCGGCAAAGGCAATTCGCACGCAAACCATGCCGCCAACACGCCCGCGTCCACCCATGAGTGAGCGACAGTGTATTCATGCGTTCGTGAATGAAGACTTAATCGAAATTGCGAATGCGATAATAGACTCCAGAACGCCTTGGGCGTTTGCCGGGAATTCTATAGTTTTTTCGACGGATTCGAGTGTCACGCCGAGTCGAACACGATACCCTGGGCCAGCGGCAAGTCGTGCGAGTAGTTGACCGTCTGGGTCTGCCGGCGCATATACGCCTTCCAGGCATCGGAGCCGGACTCCCGGCCGCCGCCCGTCTCCTTTTCGCCGCCAAAGGCGCCGCCGATCTCCGCGCCGCTGGGACCGATATTGACATTGGCGATGCCGCAATCGCTGCCGCGGGCGGACTGGAAGATCTCGGCTTCGCGCAGGTCGCGGGTGAACAGGCTCGAGGCGAGGCCCTGCGGCACGTCGTTGTGCAGAAAGACGGCTTCGTCGAAATCGCGATAGCCGATCACATAGAGGATCGGCGCAAAGGTCTCTTCCCTGACAATCGCCGTCTGGCCGGGCATCTCGACCAGGGCCGGACGGACATAGACACCGCCCTCCGGCACGCCGTCGCGGAGCCGCTCCCCGCCCTCGACATGGCCGCCCTCGGCCCGGGCGGTCGTCAGCGCCTGCTGCATCCGTTCGAAGGCAGGCTCATCGATCAGCGGCCCGACCAGGGTCGCATCCTCGCGCGGGTCGCCGATCCGCACCGACTTATAGGCGCGTCGCAGGGCCGGCAGCAGGCGGTCCCGAATATCGTCATGGACGATCAGTCGGCGCAGGCTGGTGCAGCGCTGGCCGCAGGTCCCCACCGCCGCAAAGAGGATGGCCCGCACCGCCAGGTCGAGATCGGCGGACGGTGCCACGATCATCGCATTGTTGCCACCCAGCTCCAGCAGGCAGCGGCCCAGCCGGCCGGCGACGATCCCGTTCACCGCCCGGCCCATCCGGGTGCTGCCGGTGGCGCTGATCAGCGGCAGGCGCGGATCGGCGGCCAGGCGCCCGCCTACCGCCGCATCGCCCGGAACCACCTGCATGAGGCTCTCGGGCGCGTCGCCGAAGCGCGCAGCGGCACGGTCCAGCAGGGAGCGGCAGGCCAGGGCCGTCAGCGGCGCCTTGTCCGACGGCTTCCACACCACCGGACAGCCGCAGACCAGGGCCAGCGCGGTGTTCCAGCTCCACACGGCGACGGGAAAGTTGAAGGCGGTAATCAGTCCGACCGGTCCCAGCGGGTGCCAGGTCTCGGCCATGCGGTGCTCCGGCCGCTCGGAGGCGATGGTCCGGCCGTAGAGCTGGCGCGACAAGCCGACGGCGAAGTCGCAGATGTCGATCATCTCCTGGACTTCGCCCAGGCCCTCCTGGCGGATCTTGCCGGTCTCCAGGGTGACCAGCAGGCCCAGCGCCTCCTTGTGGGTGCGCAGTTCCTCGCCCAGCAGCCGGACCAGCTCGCCGCGGCGCGGCGGCGGCACGTCCCGCCAGACGGGGAACGCGGCCACGGCCCGGTCGACCGCGGCGTCGGCCTCGGCGGCCGCGGCCGGGGGAAGGCGGGCCAGGATTGTGCCGTCGATCGGCGACCGGGCAATCAGCCGGGGCCGGCCGTCCCGCTCGGGACCGGCAGCGTCAAGGACGGCAGGGTCGAGCCCGAGTGCGGCGAAGAGAGCGGCGGCCTCCATGGCTTGCCTCCGGCCTGCGCCCTCAGTGCTCGCGAATCGGCGAAGCCCCGGCACCGCCGGGGTCGGTCGGCACCGGCTCGCCGGTCGCCATCGCCTTGGCGCGCCGGATATGGCCGACGACACTGTCGTGGAAGGCCTGGGCGACCACCTCGCTCGCCGCGGAAGACAGGCCGGGCATTTTCACCGGCTGGGCGGTGGCCTCGACCAGCTTCAGCAGGTTCTCGGCGGCCTCGCCCGGGCGGGGATGCTGGGCGAACTGGGTGGCGAGCAGCAGATCCATCAGATAGCCATGGGCCATCATCTGGGCCATGCGGACCAGTTCGGTCTCGGATTCGTCGGCCAAGCCAACCTCCTACGCTGGACATGCCGGCGATCCTAGAACAGCGGCGCCCGGCTGTCACGGCACAGCCGGCCGGCCGCCGTATCCGTGGCGCGCGTTAGCGCAGCGTCTCCCAGACAGTGCGGGCGAATTGCCGCTCATGGTCGAGTTCCGCAATGTCGTCGCCGACGAAGTCGCGGATCGACACGACGCCGACCACCTTGCCGCCATCGGCGACCGGCAGGTGGCGCAGATTGTTGTCGCGCATCTCGGCCATCGCCTGCAGCACGGTCGCCTGCGGCGAGACCGTGACGGGATGCGGCGTCATGACATCGGCGAGGGTGGTGGTCTTAGGGTCGCGCCCGGCGGCGATCACCCGGTCGATCATGTCGCGCTCGGTGAAAATCCCGTCGAGCTGGTCATTGCCCTCGGTCACCACAATGCTGGCGACATGCTTGTTGGACATCTCCATGGCCGCTTCGCTGACTGTGGCGTTCGGCGGCATCTGCACGAGGAAGGGATCGCGCAGCACCTCGGAGATCCGGCGTTCCGGCATTTGGGTCCTCCTTTATGGTTTCCGTTGCAGTGCACCCTCTGGAGAACGCGCAACAGCCCCGGGCGTTCCCTGCCACCGGGGCCGGTGCGGTGCGGCGGGAAGCCCCGGGGACGGCCCGCAACGGGGGTCCATGGTCGGCCAAGGGCGCCGCTGACACCGGTTCGGAGCCTAGGCCGTCGCCTGCTCCAGCGCCTCCTGGGCCTCCAGCCAGGCGGTCTCGGCCTCTTCCAGCCGGCGGTCGATGTCGCCGAGCGACTTCTGCAGGCCGGTGAGTTCGTCCGAGGCGCCGGCATAGAGGGCCGGGTCGGCGAGCCGGGTTTCCAGTGCGCTCTTCTCGCGGTGCAGCCTTTCGATCAATGCCTCGCTGTCGCGGACCTTGCGGCGGAGCGGGGCGAGCGCGGCGCGGGCATCGGCCGAAGCGCGGCGCTGGTCCTTGCGATTGACCGGCGCCGCCGCACCATTGCCGCCGTCCGCCCGCTCGCGCGGGCTCCGGGCGCGCTCGGCCCGCCGCTGCTCCATGATCAGCCGGCGATAGTCGTCGAGATCGCCGTCGAAGGGCATGCAGGTGCCGTCGGCGACCAGCCACAGCCGGTCGGCGACCAGGCCGATCAGGTTCGGGTCGTGCGTGATCAACACCACCGCGCCGTCATAGGCGTTGAGTGCGTCGACCACCGCCTGACGGCTGTCGACGTCGAGATGGTTGGTCGGCTCGTCAAGCAGCAGCAGCTGCGGCGCTTCGCGGCTCATCAGGGCGAAGAGCAGCCGCGCCTTTTCGCCGCCGGAGAGGCTGCCGATGCGGGTGTCGGCCCGGGTCTGGGCGAAGCCGAAGCGCCCGAGATGGGACCGCACCTTTTCTTCCGTCGCCATCGGCATCCAGAGCTTGGCCTGGTCGAGCGCCGTCAGGCGGGTATCGAGCTCGTCCGTCTGGTGCTGGGCGAAATAGCCGATGCGCAGGCGGGAGGACTTCCGCAGCTTGCCGTCCATCAGCTTCAGCCGGCCGGACAGGGTCTTGACCAGCGTCGACTTGCCGTTGCCGTTGGCGCCGAGCAGGGCGATGCGGTCGTCCATGTCGATGCGGAGGTTGAGGTTGCGCAGCACCGGCCGCTCGCCATAGCCGGCAATGCCGTTCTCCAGCGCCACCAGCGGCGGCGACAGCGGATCGGGCTGCGGGAAGTCGAAGCGGACCGGCTGCTTTTCCATCGGCACGACGATCGCCGGCATCTTCTCCAGTTCCTTGATGCGGCTCTGCGCCTGCCGTGCTTTGCTGGCCTTGTAGCGGAACCGGTCGATAAAGGCCTGCAGGTGCTTGCGGCGTTCGGCCTGTTTGGCGGCGAGCGCGCTCTGCTGGTCCAGCTTCAGCTGCCGGGCCTCCTGGAACCGGTCGTAATTGCCGCGATAGGCGACCAGCCGGCCCTCGTCGATGTGGATGATGCCCTCGACCGCCCGGTTGAGCAGGTCCTTGTCGTGGCTGACCAGAAGGATGGTATAGGGATAGCTCTTCAGATAGCCCTCCAGCCACATCGTTGCTTCCAGGTCGAGATGGTTCGTGGGCTCGTCGAGGAGCAGCAGGTCGGGGGCGCGGAAGAGCGTCGCCGCCAGGGCGACGCGCATGCGCATGCCGCCGGACAGGGCCGAACAGGGCCGGGCCTGTGCCGCCTCGTCGAAACCCAGGCCGGAGAGAATGGCGGCCGCCCGCGCCGGGGCGGCATGGGCATCGATATCGGCCAGGCGGTTGTGTACCTCGGCGATGCGTTGCGGATCGGTGGCGGTCTCGGCCTCGTCCAGCAGGGCGGTACGCTCCCGGTCGGCGGCGAGCACCGTGTCGAGCAGGCTCGCCGCGTCGCCCGGCGCCTCCTGCGCCACCATGGCCGCCCGCCAGCGCGCCGGCACGCTGATCGTGCCCTCGTCGGCATGCAGCTCGCCGGCGATCAGGCGCAGCAGCGTCGTCTTGCCGGACCCGTTCGGGCCGACCAGGCCGATGCGCTGGCCCTTGCCGACGGAGACGGTGGCGCGCGCGAACAGCACGCGGGCACCGATGCGATAAGTCAGGTCGTTGATCTGCAGCATGGTCAAGCTGACGCGATGGAGCGGCGCGGCGGGGAACGCCTCATGTCATGGTCGCCGGGTCCCGGACAAGCATCGGGACAGACCGGCACCGGATCAGGTTCGGGTTGCCGGGGACCGGGCATGGGTCTATAAGGCCGGCCATCTTGCCATCAACGCCCGGGTGCCCTCATGGCCGTCGAAAGAACGCTCTCAATCATCAAGCCGGATGCGACAGCCCGCAACCTCACCGGCAAGATCAACACCCGATTCGAAGAGGCCGGGCTGCGCCTCGTGGCCCAGCGGCGGCTGAAGCTGACGCGCGAGCAGGCGGAAGCCTTTTATGCCGTGCATGCCGAGCGGCCGTTCTACAATGATCTCTGCACCTACATGACCTCGGGCCCGATCGTGGTCCAGGTGCTGGAGGGGGAGAACGCCATCGCCCGCAATCGCGAGGTCATGGGCAACACCAATCCCGCCAATGCCGCGGAAGGAACCATCCGCAAGGATTTCGGCCAGAATATCGAGGCGAATTCCGTGCACGGCTCCGATGCGCCGGAGACGGCGGCCGTCGAGATCGCCTTCTTCTTCAGCACCTGCGACATCGTCGGATAGAAGACGCGAGCGGCCCGGATCCCGAAAGACGGCGTGCCGGGCGCCGACACAAAAACGGCGGCTCCGCGACGGGGCCGCCGTTTTGTCGTCCGCCTGCGAGAAGCAGTCAGATCAGAAATATCGCCATAAGTATCAAGAGAATGGCGATGGCGACGATCGAATAGGTGCTGAATTGCGTGAAGGTCGACCAGGTTCGTTTCTTGGCGGTCAGGAAATCGTCCTCATCGTCGCCAACGCGCCGATTTTCAGTAGCCATCATCCATCCTCGCCAGATGCTGCGTTGCGTCGTACTTAAAGAAACCGCGGCAATTTGACAAGCGAAATTGGGCAAAATCGTCACGCTGAAGGACCCCTCCGGCCCCGTTAAGGGCCTGGATTCATGAGCACGAGGTCCGGTGTCGCGCCGCCGTCGATCACGACCCGGTCGCCCTCCACCGCGGCGCGTCCCTCTGCGATCAGACGCAAAGCGAGGGGAAAACAGCGATGCTCGGCGTCCAGCACCCGGGCGGCGAGGCTGTCGGGCGAATCGTCCGGGCGCACCGGCACCGCCGCCTGGACGATGATCGGCCCC
>JAAAOG010000063.1 GCA_009909005.1 Alphaproteobacteria bacterium
GGCTATCAGGTCCTGAAAAAATGGCTGAGCTACCGAGAACTCCCCCTCCTCGGCCGCCCCCTCCGCGACACCGAAGCCGCCCATTTCCGCGACACCACCCGCCGCCTTTCGGCCCTCCTGCTCCTCGACCCCACCCTCGACCAAAACTACCAAACCGTCACCGCCGCGACCTCACCACCGCAGTAGCGTCATTGCCGGGAGGCACAAAACACCAGGGCGGCTGGCTTTACTCTTCGAATACCGCGTCGCGGGTCGGGGCGTCGAGGATGCGGTCGAGCCAGGTGTCCAGGGTCTCCGACCCCGCCGTCTCGACCCGCTCCCGGATCTCCGCGGGCAGCGGCCCGAAACGGCGTTCCAAGAGCCGCGACACGGTCCGCACCTGATTCTGGCGCCGGCCCTCGGCCATGCCCTCGGCTTTGCCCTCGGCCATGCCCTCGGCTATGCCTTTGGCCATGCCCTCGGCCGTCCACTCCTCGCGCCACGTCTTGATCTGCGTTGTGAACATCGCTCTCGTCTCGCTCAGGTCGCCGGGAACGGCGGGCGGCAGGCCGGCTTCCGCCATCGCATCCCGCACCAGGTCCGTGAAAAGCCGCTTTAATTCCTCGTAACCCGGATGGTTGCGGAACCAATCGATGACCGCATCGATCAGCGGCACCAGCGTCTCCGGCCGCTGGCGCTGCTCCAGCCGGACAAGCAGCGCGGCCAGTGTCCGTTTCCCGGCCAGTTCGACGTCGGGAACAATCCCCATGTCGAAAAGATGGTATCGGACCTGCGGCTGCCAATGCCAGAGCGGCGAGCCCTCCGGCAAGGCGATCAGCCGCTCAAGGCTGGTCTCCGCCGACCAGCGCGGCCCGCCATTGTAGAGGACCACCAGCATGACCGGCGGCAGCCGGTCGCCGGTCTTCAACCGCTTCTCGGCGATGATCTGCTGCCAGAGCAACCCCTGATAGACCATCGTGCGCACGGGCATCCAGGGGTCGCTCTGCGACTGAAATTCGAGAAGGAGGTACAGGTAGATGTCGCTGCCGTAATCGGTCGGGATGCGCCAGATGATGTCGCCGTCCCGGCGTGCGCCGCTCTGGCCGTAGGCCTTGGCGGTCACCCGTTCCATGCCCTGGAAATCCAGGCCGGCCGCCATGGCATCATGCAGAAAGTCGCGGGTCAGCTGCTCCACCATCAGCGGGTGGGAAAACAGGCGATGATAGATCTGATCGGCGCCGGGCATGGTCGGTGTCTATGCCGCCGTGGACCATCGCATGCAGGACACCGACTGTTGCGCATTCGCGAACGTCGGGCCGCCGCGCGGGCCCGGTCAGTTGTAGCAGTCGAGCAGCGGGGCGATCTGGGTGCTGCGGGCGGCGACGGTCTGCGCGATGCGGGCGAGGCGTGGCGTCGGCCGGACGGCGGAGCGGTCGAGGGGGTCGGGCAGCAGGACCGCCAGCCGGGCGGCCTGGAGGCGGCTCAGGCCGTCGGCCGGGCGGCCGAACCAGTGCTGCGCCGCCGCTTCGGCGCCGTAGAGGCCGGGGCCGAACTCGGCGATGTTGAGATAGACCTCGATGATCCGCTGCTTGTCCCAGAGCAGTTCGACCCAGAGCACCAGATACGCCTCCAGGCCCTTGCGCAGCCAGCTGCGGCCGGGCCAGAGAAACAGGTTCTTGGCCGTCTGCATGCTGACCGTGCTGGCGCCGCGCAGGCGGCCGCCATTCCGGAACTCGGCCCAGGCCTGCTCGACCGCCTGCCAGTCGATCCCCCAATGGCGGCAGAAGCGGTTGTCCTCGGCGGCCAGAACTGCGGCGGGCAGGGCGGGCGCGATAGCCTCGAGCGGCCGCCAGCGATAGTCCATGCCATGGCCTTCGGCCAGCCGGATCAGCATCAGCGGCGTCGCCGGTGGCGGGACAAGGCGATAGAGCAGCAGAGCCGTCGGCGGCAGGACGAAGACGATGATCGCCAGGGCCAGCAGCGTCCGGCGGAGCAGCCGGCGCAGTCGGCGGCTTTTCATGGGCGGACGGTCATGGGCGGACGATCATGGGCGGACGGTCATGGGCGGACGATCATGGGCGGGACGGCTCCGGCGTTGGCGGCGGCGATGCGCCAGACATCGCCCGGTCCGCCCGCCGGCGCAAGAGTGGGGTGCGGCTAGCCGCGGCCGTTGCCCGCCGGGTCGCTGCAGGATCCGCCGCTGTCGGCATCGGTATAGCCCGAGGCGGTGCTGCGGCTCGGCCCCCGGCCATTGCCGCCGGGATCGGCCGTATTGCCGGCGTCGGCGTCGGACACGCCGATGCGGCGCTGGTCGATGCCGCCGCGGCCGCTGCCGACCGGATCGGCCAAGGCGCCGGTATCGGCGTCGGTGACATTCGAGGCATAGGCCCGGCAATAGCCGCGGCCGCGTCCGGCGGGGTCGGCGATGCCGCCGGAATCGGAATCGGTGACCGCTTCCGCCGGGCCGGCGGCGAGGCCGGTGGCCAGGGCGGCGGCCCCGGCTCCGCAGGAGCGCAGCAGGGTCCGCCGGCCGAACCGCCGCCGGGTGACAATCTCGCTGTTCGTCAGCGTCTTCGGAGGCTTTCGCGGGCTGTCGGTCATCGGCGTCGGGCTCTCTCGACTTGGGCTGTGCTCCGCTTTGCGGCCAAATGTCCGCGCGTCGTGTGGCGGAATATGCATGGGCGGCACGGCCGGTCAAGCTGGCAGACGGGCCGGCTTTTTCGTCACGCACCGGTGACCATCGCCGGCCATTCCGCCGCAGGCGGGCGGTCATCCGCCGGCGGCAGGGCCGCGTATCAAAGGCAGACAATGGGAGGGGAGGTCGAGACGATGTTGGACACAGCAGGTTTTGCGTTAGGACCGGAGCAGTTGCTGGATATGGCGGATGCGCTGGCCATCGAGGCGGAAATCATGGCTGAAGAGGGCGATTTCGCCACGGCGGCGCTGCTGCGTGACCGGGCGGCGCTGTATCACGAATTTCTGAGCGTGACGAAACCCGAAGCCGCACGGGACGTTCTCGCCAACTGACGGCGAGGCTCCCGGCCTTGGCCGAGCACCCGACGGAGTGATCCGCCGATGCCCGACTCCGCTTATGCCGAAGGCGCGCCGGCCCAGCCGGCCTTCTATGACAATCTTGATGCGACGCTGACCGAGGCGTGGAACCGTCTCGAAGCTGGCGTCAGGGAGCGCCACAGCCTGTTCCACACGCCCAATGTCGCGATCCTCGGCGGCGACGGAACGCCAGGCATTCGCACTGTCGTTCTGCGCGCGGCCGACCGCACGGCACGGCAGGTTCACTTCCATACGGATCGCCGCTCGTCGAAGCTGCCGGACCTGCGGGCGCATCCGCGCATCGGTCTGCACGCCTACGACCCGGACACCAAAATCCAGCTGCGCCTGGCCTGTTTGACCGAAATCGACGAAAGCGGGCACGCGGCGGAGCACGCCTGGCAGAACAGCCCGATGATGAGCCGGGCCTGCTATCGCGCACCGGTCGGTCCGGGCATGCCGATTGCCAGCCCGTATGACGCGGCCGTCCCCGATCCCGATCACCCCGACGAGGGGCGAGAGAATTTCTGTACCGTCATCTGCACCGTGCTGGAACTGGAATGGCTCTATCTTGCCGCGGCCGGCCATCGCCGCGCCCGCTTTGCCTGGGACGACGGCGGCGTTTTGGTGACGGCCACCTGGCTAGCCCCTTAATCAAGGTTTATCCATTTTCAAATTTCCGGAATATTTGCCCCGGTGTTAGAATCGGAATGTTGTGGAATGGATGAAGATCGGTAAGATGACGATCGCTTGCGACAATCGCATCGGCCCTTCCATCCAAGGCAAGACAAAGGAATTTATTGTCTTTGGCGTCGACATATACTGAGATATTTGAAGAGACGTTTACATG
This sequence comes from Alphaproteobacteria bacterium, assembly GCA_009909005.1. GTDB lineage: Bacteria > Pseudomonadota > Alphaproteobacteria > DSM-16000 > Inquilinaceae > JAAAOG01. The sequence goes on from JAAAOG010000063.1 coordinate 3,878, forward strand.
TTCACCTTCATCTATAAAGCGGCTTATGAATTTCTGCCGATTTAGACGCGAAACATAACTGTCGAATTTCCGCCGCTCGAGGACGGTAATCAACTCGTTGAGCGTTTCTGATGAGTACAATATGGTATTATATGTAACAAGATTGTCAACAATTGTTGCAAAGGGGTAGTTTGGCCGGATCGTATAACTGACCAGCACCCCTGTGTCGATCACGAGACGCATTAGGTATCACGCATGAGGTCTTCAAAAACCTCCTCCGTCATGCCGGCGCGTTTTGCCTCCTCGCGGCAACGCCGTGCAATTTCCGACAATGATTCCATATTATCGGGTTCCAATACGATCCGGACCCGGCGATCATCGGGAAGGTCGAGACGACGCAGTTCCTTGGTCGCTTCACCGACAGTGACGTCGATCGATTTTGGTAACGCCATGTTTCATTCTCCTGCTCAAGGCTCGCCCAAGGGCCAAGCCGATAATGGATGGATTATCCGTGGCAGTCAAAGCGGCCTGCGGCGTGGGATCGCAGGTCTGCCATCAGCACGCGGCGCGGCCGGTTGACAGGGGCGCGCCGCAGGGCCATGTGAACGCATGAGTTTAGAACTGCTCTAAACTGCGTGACAGTTCTCTGACGTTCCGAGTCATCCCACCAAAATACGAGGTCCCATCATGAGACAGGTTCCGAAAGCGACCTTCTACACCCGCGTCCGCAACGAAGCGCTGGGCGGCCCAAACCCCTTCGAGTGGAAGGAGCTGACGAGCAACGACATTTTCGGCGGCAAGACCGTCGTGGTCTTTTCCCTCCCCGGCGCCTTTACCCCGACCTGCAGCAGCAACCACCTGCCGCGCTACGAAGAGCTCTATGACGAGTTCAAGAAGGAAGGCGTCGACGAAATCTACTGCCTGTCGGTGAACGACGCCTTCGTCATGAACCAGTGGGCCAAGCATCTCGGCGCCCAGAATGTGAAGATGCTGCCCGACGGCAATGGCGAGTTCACCCGCAAGATGGGCATGCTGGTCGACAAGTCGAACCTCGGCTTCGGCATGCGCAGCTGGCGCTATTCCATGCTGGTGCGCGACGGCCAGATCGAGCGGGAATTCGTCGAGCCCGAGTTCGACGACAACTGCCCGACCGACCCCTATGAGGTGTCCGACGCCGACACCATGCTGGCGCATCTCAAGCAGCGCAAGGCGGCGTAAGCAAGGCCGGGGCGCGCGGCCCGGGTGCGGCGGGGCGAGAGATCGTCCCGCTTCACAGCGCCCGGCGCCCTCGGTAAGCTTCGGTTCTTCCACGGCCGGCCTTTGCCGGCCTTTCGAGTCCGCAGCATTCCGGTTTGTCCATGGCCCCTCCGGCCCCGTCACTCGATCCGCGCAAGGGGCTGGCCATGGCGGCCGCCGGCATGGTCGTCATCAGCCCCGATGCGCTGCTGATCCGCCTCCTGGAGGTCGCCGGCACCTGGGAGCTGGCCTTCTATCGCTCGCTGTTTCTCGGGCTCGGGCTGACACTGTTCCTTGGCCTGCGCTATGGCCGGCGGCTGCCGGACCGCTTCCGCGTTCTCGGCCGTGGGGGGCTGGTCGTATCCCTGTTCTTCGCCGCCACCTCGATCGGCTTTGCCGGGGCGCTGACCCAGACGACGGCGGCGAATGCCCTGTTCATCATCGCCACGGTACCGGTGTTCGGCGCCGTGTTCGGCTGGCTGATCCTGCGCGAGCGGGTGGCGCTGCGGACGGTGGCCGCCATCGCCCTGGCCTTCGGCGGCATCGCCATCATTTTCGGCGGCGCGCTGGGCGGCGGGGGCATGCTGGGCATCGCCATCGCGCTCGGGACCGCCGCCTGCCTGGGCATGAACCTAGTGCTGCGCCGGCGCATCGACCGGGACATCACCCTGCCGGCCCTTTGTCTTGCCGGCTATATCGCCGCCGCCGCCTCGCTGCCCTTTGCCGACCCGGCCCAGGTGAGCGCGCAGGATGTCGGCATCATGGCCTATATCGGCCTGATCATGCTGCCCATCGCCCTCAGCCTGTTTTATGGCGGGGCGCGCTATGCGCCGGCCGCCGAGGTCGGGCTGATCGCCCTGGTCGAGACGGTGCTGGGACCCTTCTGGGTCTGGCTGGGGGTGGGCGAGACGCCGACCGTCGAGACCCTGATCGGCGGTACTTTGGTGCTGGCGGCGGTCGGCGGCAATGCCGCCCTCGCCATACTCGCTCAGCGCCGGCGTCAGCGTGACGCGGGCGAAGCGGCCCGCGCCTGAGCCTTCCTACCGCCCGACGGCGTAACCCTGCATGCGGCGGGGATTGGCGGCGGCGCCGAGCAGCGGACCCTCCGCCGTCTCGCGATAGGAGACGGCCGACAGCCGACCCAGGCTCCAGTCGCCGGTCACCGTCACGCGATGCCCGCGGCGGCGGAGCGCCTCGATCGTCTCGGCGGAGAAGCGGCCTTCGAGCGTCAGGCTGCCGGGATGGGCCCGGCGCGGCCAGAAGCTGGCCGGGAAATGGGCGGTGTGGAAGGCCGGGGCATCGATCGCCTGCTGCAGGCTCATGCCGTGATGCAGATGGCGCAGGAACATCGCCAGCTGCCATTGGTCCTGCTGGTCGCCGCCCGGCGTGCCGAAGGCGAGCGCGCCGCGGCCCTGCTTCAGCACCAGTGTCGGCGTCAGGGTGGTGCGCGGCCGGCGGCCGGGCGCCAGGGCCGAGGGCAGGCCCGGGTCGAGCCAGAACATCTGCGCCCGGGTCGATAGCGGGAAGCCCAGTTCGGGGATGACCGGCGAGCTCTGCAGCCAGCCGCCCGAGGGCGTGGCCGACACCATGTTGCCCCAGCGATCGACCACGTCGACATGGCAGGTGTCGCCTTCGACCACCCGATCCGGCGTGCCGAGGGTCGGGTCGCCGGTGCCGAAGACCGGGTCGATCAGCGTGTCCGCGCCGGTGAGGGCGTCGCTGGGCAGCCGCGGGGTGCGGTTGCCGGCGCCGCCCGGGCGCATCTCCAGGCTGGCCGTCTCGCCGATCAGCCGCCGCCGTTCGGCGTTGTAGCCGTCGGCCAGCAGCGCCTCCAGCGGCACGTCCACAAACAGCGGATCGCCGTAATAGGCCTCGCGGTCGGCGAAGGCCAGCTTCGCCGCCTCGACCACGGTATGGACGAAGGCCTCCCCAAGCGGGTCCATGCCGGCGATGTCCAGGTCGCGCAGCAGGGCCAGCTGCTGCAGGAAGACCGGGCCCTGTCCCCAGGCGGCGGTCTTGCAGACCAGCAGATCGCCATAGGCATAGGAGGCCGGCCGCTCATAGCCGGCTCGCCAGTCGACCATGTCGTCGCCGGTCAGCAGGCCGCGATGGGCGCGGCCGGTGCCGTCCATCACGGCCTGGGTGCGGCAGAACCGGTCGACGGCCTCGGCAACGAACCCCTCGTACCAGAGCCGCCGCGCCGCCTCGATCCGCGCCTCGCGGCCGTCCCTGGTACTGCTGTCGGCCAGGATCCGCTTGTAGGTGTGCGCCAGCATCGGGTTGCGGGCCAGCCCGCCCGGCTGCGGCGGCGCCCCGGCCGGTAAATAAAGGTCGGCCGAGCCCGGCCAATGGGCGCGGAACAGCGGGGCCACGGCGGCAATGGCGGTCGCGATGTCGGGAACGACGGGAAAGCCCTGATCGGCATAGCTGATGGCCGGTGCCAGCACGTCCGACAGCGACAGGCTGCCATGGTCGCGCAGCATCAGCATCCAGGCGTCGAAGGCGCCCGGGATGACGGCGGCCAGCAGGCCGGTGCCCGGCACCCGGTCCAGCCCCAGAGACTGGAACATCTCGATCGTCGCCGCGCGGGGGGCGGCCCCCTGGCCGCTGATCACCCGGGTCAGCTCGCGCGCCGAATCGTAGAGGATGATCGGCACCTCACCGCCCGGGCCGTTCAGGTGCGGCTCGACGACCTGCAGGACGAATCCGGCCGCCACCGCGGCGTCGAAGGCATTGCCGCCGCGCTCCAGCATGGCCATGCCGGCGGCCGAGGCCAGCCAATGCGTGGAGGCCACCATGCCGACGGTGCCGACGAGGTCCGGACGAGTCGTGAAGGGAGGCTGGTGCATCCTGCGCCCCATGATCCGGCCGTATCATAGGCGCCGTTCGGGCAGAGGCCAAGCGGCCCGACGGCGCCGGCCGTGCCGGAGCGCAACACCGGTGCGAAAGGGCCACAAGTCGATGTGACCGCCGGAGAACAGGAACGGGCTTGCGCCCGCAGGGTCGAGCAGTTTATAGCGAGTTTACCCTATCTTATCGAGAATCGATAAACTGCAGTAAGGTCGCTATAAATGGACCCTCGGGCGAACCCTTATGCGCCTGGTGCTGGGTTTCAGCCCCCGGAGCTTGCCGGACGCGACGATATCATCGAACGGGCTGCCATTGCGTTGGATAGGATAAGGGCGGGGCGCTCGGCGCGCAGCTTCATCCTTTACGGCCTGCGTGGAGTAGGTAAGACTGTACTTCTCAACAAGATCCGCCTTGACGCAGAGGCCCACGATTTCGCGACCGTCGAGATCGAAGCCCCTGAAGACAAATCACTGCCGGCTGTACTTGCTCCTGCTTTACGGGCAACTTTGTATCGGCTCAGTCATGGCGAAGCTCTGCGCGCCGGACTGGCGAAGGCGATGCGGACCCTTAGAAGCTTCGTCGATGCGTTCAAACTAAAATATCAGGACGTCGAGGTGGGGCTGGATTTCGAGCCGGAGAAAGGCGTCGCCGACAGTGGCGATCTTGAAAGTGACCTGGCTGAATTATTTGCCGCGGTTGGGAACGTGGCTCAGGAACGCAAGACAGCCGTAGTTCTGGCTCTCGATGAGTTACAGTATGTCGCGGAAGATCAGCTTGCTGCGCTAATTTTTGCGTTTCATCGTATCAGTCAGAGACAATTTCCCGTGACAATGATTGCGGCCGGCTTGCCCCAGCTTGTGGGGAGGCTGGGTCGTGCAAAATCCTATGCAGAGCGTCTGTTTGAGTTCGCCCCGATAGATCGGCTTGACGATTCGGCGGCGCGTGCGGCGCTTTGCAAACCTGCAGAAAAGGAAAATGTCGAGTACAGCGACGAGGCCATAAATGAGATCCTCAAAGAAACGCAAGGATATCCTTATTTCCTTCAAGAATGGGGAAAACACTGCTGGAACTTGGCGGAACAGTCGCCGATCACACGGTCTGCCGCACAACACGCGACTGTCTCTGCATTAGCAGAGATGGATGCAGGGTTTTTTAGAGTCAGGTTCGACAGGCTGACACCAGCTGAAAAGAGATATATGCGTGCTATGGCAGAACTTGGCCCGGGCCCTCATAGGTCAGGAGACATCGCGGATGTTCTTGGCCGGAAGGTCACATCCGTTGCGCCGACACGGAATAATTTGACTGCGAAAGGCATGATATTCAGCGTGTCACATGGCGATACACAATTTACTGTTCCCCTATTCGACGGATTTATGAAGCGTATCATGCCCGAGTGGTGAAGATTCGCAGATTATCGAGGAATCTACCCATCGCTCCCCGCGGCAAACGATGCCGGCCTTCTCGTCTCTATTCGCCTGGATCATTCCCACATGCCGATCGCCTTCTTGTAGAGGTCGAGCAGTTCCTCCTGCTCGCGGCGGTCGGCCTGTTCCATTTTCCGCAGCTTGATGATCTGGCGCATGATCTTGGTGTCGAAGCCATTGCCCTTGGCCTCGGCATAGACCTCCCGGACATCGGCCGACAAGGCCGCCTTTTCCTCTTCCAGCCGCTCGATGCGCTCGATGAAGGAGCGCAGCCGGTCGCCGGCAATGTCGCTGACCGGCGGCGCCTCGCCGCCGGCCTCCTCGGGCCCGTCCGCCATGTCCGCCTGCTTCTCCGTTCCGTCACATCCGCCGCACGCTCCTACACCGCACGGCCTGCCGGCGCAAGCGGAGCGCGGCGGGGCGGGAGGAGACCAGCCGGCAGGGTTTCCAGGTCGGGGCGGCCGTTACTCCGCCTGCTCCTTCTCCGCCTTGTGCTTCTCGAAGGCCGCCAGCTGCTCGGGTGTCGCGTCGGTCTGGTACTTCGCCTTCCAGTCCGGATATGGCATGCCGTAGACGATCGTGCGGGCCGCCTCGTAATCCAGGTCGAGGCCGCGCTCCTGCGCCGCTTCGCTGTACCATTGCGACAGGCAGTTCCGGCAGAAGCCGGCCAGATCCATCATCGCAATGTTCTGCACGTCGGTGCGGTTGCGCAGGTGCTGCACCAGCCGGCGGAAAGCGGCGGCTTCCAGTTCGGTACGGGTCTGATCGTCCATGTCTCTTCGTCCCTGCTCGTGCGGAAATCCGTGCGCCGGGGAGATAGCCGATGCCGGCGGCGCGGCCAAGCACGGAGGTCAGACGGTCACACCCCCTGGCGGGTCTCGGCGATCAGCCAGTCGACCACCTTGGCCAGCGCCTCGCTGGGGGCGGCGCCGTCGGCTGCGGCCTGGCGGTAGACCGCCAGCTGGCGATGGGCGCTGGTGCCGCGCGCAAGGATCGTCCGGGCATGTGCGACTTCGGCCTCGCAGCGCAGCGCCTCGGCATCCTCGGCGGTCATGGAGATCAGCTCTTCCAGCAGGTCGGCATAGGGCACCATTTCGCCGATGCCGAAATCGATCAGCCCCTCGTCCACGCCATAGCGCATGGCCCGCCAGCGGTTCTCGTTGATCAGCAGCGTCTTGTAGGTGCGCCAGCGGGCGTTCATCCGCTTCAGCCGCCACAGCATCCGCAGGATGCAGGCGAACAGGGCGGTGATGCAGACTGAATCCTCGAAAGTCGTGCAAATGTCGCAGATCCGCATCTCAAGCGTGGGGAACCTGGCGCTGGGCCGGACATCCCACCAGACCTTGCTGCCGTCCTCGATGACGCCGGTTTCGATCAGAACGTTCAGGTGTTTTTCATATTCGCTCCAGCTCTCGAAATGCTCCGGCATGCCGGTGCGCGGCAGCTCGTCGAACACAGCCAGGCGGTAGGATTTCAGGTCGGTCACCGAGCCCTGCCAGAAGGGCGAGGAAGTGGTGAGCGCCAGCAGGTGTGGCAGGAAATAGCCGGCCTGGCTCATCAGGTCGATGCGCAGGTCCCTATCCTCGATGCCGACATGCACGTGCATGGCACAGGTCAGCAGCCGCCGCACCGGTGCGCCGATATCGCGGGCGAGTTCCTGATAGCGCTGCTTCTCGGTGGTTTTTTGCGGGCGCCAGGTGGCGAAGGGGTGGGTGGAGGCGGCGATCACCGACAGCCCGTGCGCCGCTGCGGCGTCGATGACGTGGCGGCGGAGTGCCGCCAGTTCGGCCCGCGCCTCGGCAACCGAGGCGCAGATCGGCGTGCCGATCTCGACCTGCGAGCAGAGGAATTCCGGCGAGACCTGGCCGTGCAGGGGGCTGTCGAGCGCCTGCCAGAGCGCCGGCGGCGGCTCGATGACGAGGTTCCGGCTCTCGGGGTCGACCAGCAGATACTCTTCTTCGACGCCGAGGGTGAAACGCGGTTCCGGGTTCAGCATAGACGCAGCTTTCGACTCAGCGGGCCGGCCCGGCCCGTAGGCCAAGATCGGCCAGGACATCGCCCAGCACGCCGGCCAGGCGGTCGGCCCAGGCGATCGCATCGGCGGGGTCGGCGATCAGATCCTGGCGCACTTCGATCAGGGCGTTGGGCAGGCCGCGGGCCATGGCGTGCGTATCGACAGTATAGCCATAGCCGCGCCGGCCTGAATAGGGCTGGTTGTCCCCAATGCACAGGTTCGAGTCTCGTGAGAGTCGCTGCATGAGGAGCCGCGGCATACGATCGTCCTCGTCGTAGAGGACGCCGACATGCCATGGCCGCGGTCCGCCGCGGAAATCCGGCGTGAAGCTGTGCAGCGAGACGAAGGCGGGAGCGATGCCGCGCGCCGCGAAGCCGGCGAGGGCCGAGTCGATGGCCTGGTGATAGGGATGGCAAAAGGTGCGGGCCCGCAGCCGCTGGTCGGTTTCGGTCAGGCTGCGATTGCCGGGGATGACGGTGCCGTCGGAGACCACGCAGATCGAGGTCGGGTCGTCGACCGAGCGGTTGGGGTCAATCACCAGCCGGCTGTAATTGTTCATGATGCAGGGCGCATCAAGCCGCTCGGCGAGATGCCGGGCCAGCGGCACGATGCCGATGTCATAGGCGATGTGGCGCGACAGGGCGGCATCGTCCAGGCCGAGACGGTCGAGGGCCGCCGGGATGGCCCGGCCGGCATGGTCGGCGACCAGCAGCAGCGGCGCCCGGCCCTCCGGGTTGACATGGGTGATCACCGGCGGGTCGTGCGGACCGAGCAGCGGGCCGGGCAGATAGGTGGCTGCCGGGGTGTCGCCGAACGTAGGAGCATCCATCATGGCGGCGGACTATAGGATAAAGGGACCGTCTGCGGCCACAGCCGCGCGCTGCCGCCGCGCGGCCTTGCCGGCGCCGGCATGGCGGTTTCAGGATTGATTGCCTGAGGCCGCGCGCGCTCCTATACTAAGGGTTCCGGCTTTTTCGGGCCGGCTGACGGTCGGAGCGTGGCGCAGTCTGGTAGCGCACTTGACTGGGGGTCAAGGGGTCGTGGGTTCGAATCCCGCCGCTCCGACCATTTTGATGGTCTGCAAAAACCATTTTGATGGTCTGCAAAAAGACGTGTCTTCGGGAACGGCCGGTATCAAGGCAAAACGCAAGAGGCCGCGCCCGCAGCGCACCTCGGCGATGCTGTCGGCCCTGGCCTATGGCAGCCAGTCGGAACGCCTGACGCTGGGGGAATTCGCCGGCGGCCTGCGCCATCGGGCGATCGGCTTTTCGATGCTGGTCTTCGCCCTGCCTTGCTGTCTGCCGATGCCGCCCGGCATCCCGACCGTCTGCGGCCTCGTCATCGCCGTGATCGGGCTCCATCTGGTTTTCGGACGCGAACGGCTGTGGCTGCCCCGCTGGATCGCCCGCCGCAGCCTGGCCCGCACCGATCTGCGGCGGATGGTCGACCGCGTGCTGCCATGGATCGAGCGCTTCGAGCGTCTCTGCCGGCCGCGGCTTGCTGCCGTGACCGAGGCCTTCGCCAAGTCGATCATCGGCCTTGTCGTCGTTCTGCTCGGCATCATTCTGGTCCTGCCCATCCCGTTTCTGGGCAATCTGCCGCCCGGGGTCGCGGCGACCGTGATCGCCCTGGGCATTTCCGAACGCGACGGGATCGTCACCCTGGCAGGCCTCTTCCTGGCTGCTCTTGCCGTCCTGATCACCTCGGGCATGGCCTGGGCCGCCATCAAGGGCTTAGACTACGCGCCCTGAGGCGCCCTTATCCCGGTTTGGCGGCGTGAGGCAGGCAAGAGCGAGCACCGGCATGATAAGGACATACAGAACCGAGGCCGGGGCCTGCGTCGTCGAAGAAGGGCCGGGCGCACTGGAACGGGCTTCGGAGGCGGCCTGGATCGACCTCTTCGAACCGACGCATGAAGAGGACGAGGCAATCGAAAAGGTCATCGGCGCGGCCATCCCGACCCGGGAGGACATGGCCGAGATCGAAGCCTCGAGCCGGCTCTATGAGGAGGTCGGTGCGGTCGTCATGACGACGCCATTGCTGGTCAAGAGCGCCAGCCCCTATCCGGAATCGGCGGAATTCACTTTTGTGCTGACTGAGGCGCATCTGGTCACCGTCCGCTATGCCGAACCGGTCTCGCTCTCCATCTTTGCCGGCACGACCAGGCGCACGCCGGAGATCTGTGCCAGCCCCAAGGCCGTTCTGACCGGGCTGCTCGATGCCATCGTCGATCGCCTGGCGGATGTGCTGGAAGTCACCGGCCAGGAGCTGGACAGCATCGGCCGCAGGACGTTCACCGAAACCGAGCGCCGCGAGCCGCTGCAGATCCGGATGCAGCAGCTTGGCCGTCATGGGGAAATCGTCTCCAAGGCGCGCGAAAGCCTGGTCGGCCTCGCCCGCCTGGTCGCTTTTCTGAAGGCCTTGCCGCAGATGAACAGGTCGGCCGATCTCGGCGAGCGGCTTCAGGCGATCAAGCTCGACATCGAGGTCTTGCTGGAACATACCTCTTCGCTGTCTGCAAAGATCACGTTCCTGCTCGATGCCCTGCTCGGGATGATCAACATCGAGCAGAACGCCATCATCAAGACATTCTCCGTCGTGGCTGTGATGTTCCTGCCGCCGACCCTCATCGCCAGTATCTACGGGATGAATTTCGAACACATGCCCGAGCTTTCCTGGCCTTTCGGGTATCCTTTGGCCCTGCTGGCGATGCTGCTGTCGATGATTGCCCCTTATGCCTTTTTCAAGCGAAAGGGCTGGATTTAGGCGTCTTGGACCCGCCCGGGCGGCGCCGGGCGTGCGCCGCCGGACCCGCCGCTTGCGGCTATGCGATATCCGGGAAGGCATAGAAGCCGATGCCTTCGTCCTGGAAACCGTCGAGGCTTGCGGCAAAGGCCGCCTCATCCGGGCTGGTGGTAAAGAAATGCCCGCCGGCATTGCTGTTGAAGAAGCGGAAGACCGGCACGGTTCCTTCGATCGGTTCGGCGAAGGCGCGAAAGCCGACGCCCTCATCGTTGAAGCCGTCGAGACCGGCGGCGAAAGCGCGCTCGTCGGGGCTGGTGGTGAAGAAATGCCCCCCGGCATTGGTGTTGAAGAAGCGGAAGACGTCGACCGCCTCTGCCTGCGGATCCCCCGCTGCCAGTGCCTCGAACCCGACGCCCTCGTCGTTGAAGCCGTCCAGGCCGGCGGCGAAAGTGCGCTCGTCGGGGCTGGCGGTGAAGAAATGGCCGCCGGCATTGGTGTTGAAGAAGCGGAAGATGTCGACCCGATCGAACTCCGGTGCCTCCGGTCCGACTGTCAGGTCGACCCGCGCTTCGGCGGTCCCGCCCTGGCCGTCGGCGATCGAATAGGTGAAACTGTCGGCGCCTGTAAATCCGGCGTCCGGGGTATAGGTGACCGTGTTGTCGGCGTTCACCACGGTGGTGCCGTCTGCCGGCACGCTCGCCGCGGTGACATCGAGGGGGTCGGCATCCGGATCGCTGTCATTGTCCAGCACCGCAATGGTGACCGGCTGTCCTTCGGTTGTGGCGGCCGTGTCGTTGACGGCGACCGGCGGAAAATTGTCGATCTCGTCGATCTGGGTTCCGATCTCCGTCAGAATCGTCTCATACGGCACGACGGCATCGATCAGATCGGCGAGTTCGCTCGGGACGTCCGTTTCCAGCGTATCGAGCAGCCCGTCCAGGGCGGCGGGACTTCCGGTCCCGCTCAGGCTTACCGAAAGCTCGCCCAGGGCCGCGTCTATCTCGCCGGCGGGGTCCTCCTGCAGCCCGACCAGGGAGATCGGGGCCTCCAGATCATCGAGATCGAGCAGGACTTCGCCGGTCGCCTCGTTGGTCAGCGTGATGCTGTCGATCGATCCTTCGCCGCTGGACAGGGCGTCCAGGAGATTCGTGTTGAAGGTGCCGGCAATCTCGAACACGAAATCATCGAAGGCAGCCGTGATGGTGTCCGCCGTCAAGGTCGCGGTCAGGAGAGGCGTGCCGTCGGCGCTGAGAACCAGATTGTCGACGATCAAGGCGGCATCGCCTGTAAAGATCGCGCCCAGATCCTGGCTGAAACTGCCGTTCACCTCGATATCGAGCGTGCCGGCGCTGACCGTCACCTGCTCATCCGTAATCGTGACGGCGAGCAGTTCGGTGCCGTCGCGCGATATGGCTAGGCCGGAAATCAGCGGAGCCATGCTGTCGAAGTTCGACCCCGCGATCTCGACCACGAAAGGACCGGCGGTGATGATCAGACCGTTCTCGGTCTGGGTCATGGTGACATCGTCCGGGTCGATCGTCTCGAGGTCCGAAAACTGGCTGGCGAGGTCGAGCTCGAGCTGGTCGAAGTCGAATGCAGCGAGGAAATCCGTAAACTGGTTAATGGAGCCGATTTGAAGATTGGCCATGGAAACTCCTCCCTCTTTGACGTTCCGTCGGTATAGGAGGGCTATCGCGCGAATCGCGCGCTGACACCGGCATCCCTGACCAAGACCC
>JAAAOG010000131.1 GCA_009909005.1 Alphaproteobacteria bacterium
CTGGTAGACCATCTTGGAGAACAGGCGCTCGGGCAGCAGGCCGATATCCTCGGCGAACATGCAGAACACCAGCTTGTTGATGAAATGCGCCACCCGCTGCGGGTCGTAGAGCTCGCCGGCATCGTCGGTGCGCTTGCGCAGCGCCTGGGCCAGGGCGCCGAACGTCGCCGCGGCCTTTTCGGTGATGCCCTGGCGCGTCTCGCCCGGGCGCAGCGATTCCGGCTCGGCGAAGACCCGTTTGAGCAGCTGGACCTTTTTCGGCTCCTTCAGGTCCTCCAGCGTGACGCTGTGGATCTGCTGGACCGAATTGGTGAAGTTGGTGTGGATGCGGATGGTCTCCATGTCGGAGACGATCAGCAGAGGCGGGTTCTCCAGCGCGATGGCATAGCGCTGCAGCTGGGCGAAGGCGGCGTCCAGGCTCTGGTGCTTGCCCTTGTACTCCCAGGCGAAATGGTGGCGCTTCCAGACATCGGCCCAGCCGCTGGTCGCGTGGCCGGTGCGGGCCGCGCCCTTTTCGAAGGTGTACCAGGTGCCCTCGGGGTCGAGCTCGTGCGGCTTCGGCTCGTCGAGCATCTCGCAGAGGTCGAGGAAATGCGACTGGGCCGAGGCCCGCTCGCTGAGGCGCGAGGCCCGCCAGCGGACCATGAAGTCATAGGGTGTCAGCGTGCCCATGGGCGGAACGAAGCCGAGTCCTGACGCGCGGCGCCGCCCGGAAACGGGGCGCCGGTCCGGCTATTGTGCACGGGCGCCGCGGCCGCTCCAAGCGGCAGGTCCGCCGGCGGCGGCGATTGCAGGCGCCGTTACACCATACTGGCGAATTCCGGCACGTCGCAGCGGGGCAGGCCGGCTTCGGCCATCATCAGGTCCCAGAGCTGCTGCAGGGTCAGGCCGCGGTCGCCGCACGCCTCGTCCATGCTGACATACTCGAAGTCGATGAGAAAGCGGGAGGCCGCCCGCGCCGCCACGGTGCGCGCCTCCATATCCATATCCTCGAACCGCATTGCGGGACTCCGGCTGGTGATCTCCAACCGCTAAACTAGTGCCGGCGCGCCCGCGGTCAAAGCACCCGGCCCGCGATCTGCTTCGCCCCGCCCGAGCGGCCATCCGCTCCCCTCTGCAATCTCCCCTATGCCATAGCGGAGACGCCCCGGGGCCCGACCCGGCCGCGGCTTGCCGCGTGGGCCTTCCAGGCCGCAGCCAGAAATTCGGCAACCCGCGCCGGCTCCTCATAGCCGTCGGTGTTGACGACGAGGTCGTAGCTCGTCGGCTCGTCGATGCGCGTGTGAAAATGGTCCAGGACAAAGCGGGCGCGCTTGTCGTTCATCTGCCGCACCCGCGCCTCGGCGGTCGCCGGGTCGAGTCCGGCTTCCTCGGCCAGGCGGGCCGCGCACCGCTTGACCGAGCCGACCAACCGGACGCGGAAGGCGCCATGCTCGCTCAGGATCAGGTGGGCGCCGCGGCCCATGATGACGCCGCCCGTCCCGCCGATCCACAGCACGATGTTCAGGAGATGGCGCATGTAGCGCGACGGGTGCAGCTTCGCTCCGGTGAACATCGAGGACAGCCACAGCCCCCATTTGTCGAGATCGGTCTCGTCGAGCATGGCCATCGCCGATTTGTCCTCATGCGCGGCGGTGGCGATCTTCTCAACCAGTTCCCGGTCGTAATAGGGTACCTCCAGAGCCGCCGCCAGGGCCGCCCCGATCGCCTCGCCGCCGCAGGCATAATCGCGCGCCAGCGTGACCACCGGGGGGCGGGCCGCGTCCATGTGCCGGCTGACATGTCCGGTATCGCTGCTCGCCCGCGCAAGGGCAGCCAGAGCATCCTGTGCCGATGTTGCCATCATCCCTCTCCTCCCCAAAGTTCCCATTAACCTTAAACAAGAAATGGGTTTCGGGCAACAGCATCGCGACGGCCCCCGTGTGGGCCCCTTGCGCACCTAAGGAGGGTCGGCGTCCCGCCGACCAACGGCGGCAAGGATGCCGCCGCTCCCTGGTAGGCGTCTTGCGCTTATGGAGGGTCGGCGTCTCGCCGACCGACGGCGGCAGGATGCCGCCGCTCCCTGGTGGGCGTCTTGCGCCTATGGAGGGTCGGCGTCCCGCCGACCAACGGCGGCAGGGATGCCGCCGCTCCCTGGTGGGCCTCTTGCGCGCCTATGGAGGGTCGGCGTCCCGCCGACCAACGGCGGCAGGGATGCCGCCGCTCCCTGGTGGGCGTCTTGCGCCTATGGAGGGTCGGCGTCCCGCCGACCGACGGCGGCAGGATGCCGCCGCTCCCTGGTAGGCGTCTTGCGCGCCTATGGAGGGTCGCCGTCCCGCCGACCGACGGCGGCAGGATGCCGCCGCTCCTGGTGGGCGTCTTGCGCTTATGGAGCGTCGGTGTCCCGCCGACCGACGGCGGCAGGGATGCCGCCGCTCCCTGGTGGGCGTCTTGGGCCTAAGGAGGGTCGGCGTCCCGCCGACCAACGGCGGCAAGGATGCCGCCGCTCCCTGGTAGGCGTCTTGCGCCTATGGAGGGTCGGCGTCTCGCCGACCGACGGCGGCAGGATGCCGCCGCTCCCTGGTGGGCGTCTTGCGCCTATGGAGGGTCGGCGTCCCGCCGACCAACGGCGGCAGGGATGCCGCCGCTCC
>JAAAOG010000159.1 GCA_009909005.1 Alphaproteobacteria bacterium
TGGTACCATAGAGCACCAATCCGCCGACGGATGGGAGCCTTCAGGAAAAAACGACACCGGTGAAAATGCGTCTGATTTCCGTGCCCGACCCGTCGGCAAGCGGGCAGACCACCGTTTCGTAGACCTTGAAGTCGTTTCGGGACCAGGACAAGGGCACCCGGCAATAATAGGGTTGCCGATCGACCAGAAGGTTTTCGAAGCGCGACTGCGTTCCTTCCGCCCCTTCGATCTCGTGGATGAACCGGCCGGTCAGGTCGACGCCGGCCTGATGGACAACCTCCGTTCCCTGAAGCCGGACTACGAACCGATTCGGTCCGGCGACGTCGATCAGGAAGACATGCGGCAAGGCCTTGCGGGGAATATCCAGCGGGTCGAGTTCGGTGAAAAGCGGCATGGGCCGATCCCCGCGCAAACCGTGCCAATAGTCGAACAAGGCCCGCAACAGGGGTGCCGATAGGGCGTCGCCCGATTCAACGGCGAAGAACTGGGGCGACTCAACAGAAGCATGAAAGACCGAAACCGGCTCGGGCATGAGATAAGTCGGGCCTCCCGGCCTGCAGAGGACTGCCCGGCCACGCCTTGTCTCGCGGTTCGAGAACCGCGATGGTTTCCTTATGGTGCCCCTGGCCGGACTCGAACCAGCACGGTGTTGCCACCAACAGATTTTGAGTCTGCCGCGTCTACCATTCCGCCACAGGGGCCCCTTACGCACCTTAGACTTCAACGCAACATCCGGGGCTGCGCCAGTTGCGCTCCCGGCTGCCCGTCCAGCCTGACGCCTGATATAACGCCAGCATAAGAGCACACCAGCTTGGGTCAATGCGATTCGCCGGCGCGCAACGCCCGCAGCATTGCCGCCGGCCCGCAGTGCTGCTATCGCCAAAGCGCGCATTGGCGCCATCGCCTCCCTCTTGACCACTGGACGAACCTCCGTGCTCCGCGCTCTGTACGACTGGACGCTCCGGCTTGCCGGACATCGGCATGCCGATCGGGCCCTGGCCGGCGTCGCCTTTATCGAAAGCTCGGTCTTTCCGATACCGCCGGACATTCTGCTGATCGCCATGATCATGGCGCGGCGGGAGCGGGCACTGCGCTATGCCGTGATCTGCACCGTTGCCTCCGTCCTGGGCGGCCTGCTCGGCTATGCCATCGGCTACGGCCTGTGGGAGGCGGTTGGCGAGCCGGTTCTGGCCTTTTACGGCTATGGCGACCGCTTCGCCGAGTTCCAGGCCCTGTATAACGATTGGGGGGCCTGGATCGTTTTCATCGCCGGGCTCAGCCCTTTCCCCTACAAGGTGATCACCATCGCCAGCGGCGTTACGGCGCTGGACATCTGGGTGTTCATGGCGGCTTCGCTGCTGTCGCGCGGCCTGCGATTCGCCGTCGTCGCGGCGCTTCTCTGGTATTTCGGGCCGCCCATTCGCCGCTTCATCGAAGAGCGGCTGGGTCTGGTCTTTGTGGTGTTCTGCGTCGTTCTGGTCGGCGGGTTCGTGGCGCTGCGCTTCTGGCACTGAGGCTGATGGCGGCGTCCGGCCGGGCCGGGCTTCAGGCCGCCGCCATTTCGTCGCCATCGCCGGGGTCGCCAAAGGCCTCGTAGATGTCGCGAAACCGGTGATGCCCGCGGGCGAAGAGCACCAGGATGTCGGGATCGAAATGCTGCGGCCTGGTCCGCTCGTCGCCTTCCAGAATGACGCGGACGGCCCGATCATGGGTGAAGGCGGGCTTGTAGCTGCGCGCCATGCGCAAGGCGTCATAGGTGTCGGCCAGCCCGGCCACGCGGCCGGCGATCGGTATGGCGGTGCCGGTCAGGCCGGCCGGATAGCCGCTGCCGTCCCAGCGCTCGTGATGGCTGAGCGCGATGACGGCGGCATGGCGCAGGATCGGATGCGGCCAGCGGGCCAGCTGCTCATAGCCGATAATCGCATGCCGCCGGACCAGGGCGGCCTCGTCGGCGGACAGCCCGCCCGGCTTTTCCAGAATCTCGCCCGGGATCGCGAGCTTGCCGATATCGTGCAGCGGCGTGGCGAGGGCAGTGAGGACGGTCAGGGCCCGCGGCCAGCCCAGAGCCTCGCCCAGCACCCCTGCATAATGTCCCGTGCGCCGGAGATGGTTGTGATGCTCGGTCCCGAGAAAATCGGGGCTGCGTGGCAGGTCATGGCCCAGAATGGCGGTCACCGTGTCGATAGCGGTCGACAGGTCGGTCCGGTCATTGACCTCCGGCCATCGGGCGTGTCCCAGCAGATCGAAGCTCCGGTACTCCGCGTCTCGCGGCATGCCGCCTCCGCTGACCGGCGCGCAGGGCTTCCCGCCAAGCGAGCCGAACGAGGGGGTTTTTCAGGCTGAGTGTATCAGCTCGGTCGGAGAAATCCAGGGGATGCAGGAAATGAGTCGTGAAAGCGAAAGAAAATTTCGCAAATTCCCACCTGGCCTGGGGCAGGCCGCGAGCCATGCAGCCCTTGCATGGAAGATGACAGATATTTTGCATAGTCACGGACGGGCCAATGCATATGTACTGTGCAGACCGCGCTGCAACGCAGCAAAGTCCGTTCCTCCGAACTCCGGTTCGGAAGCGGGGCCTTCGGGTCCCACGTCTCCCAGACGTGAAGCCTCCCTGTTCAACTGCCCGGAAAGCTGCCGCTTCTCCGGGCATTTTTTTGCCCTGGGAGCGCCGGTCGCCGTGACGGTCCCGCTAACCGCCATCATGCTGAGCCTGGACGAGGCGATCCACATCCGCCGCGCCATCGATTCGGTGCACCGGGCCGGCGGGCGCGTCTTTCTGGTCGACAGCGGCAGCCGCGACGACACCGTCGCCATCGCCGAATCGCTGGGGGCCGTGGTCGCGAACCGGCCCTGGACGACCTATGCCGCGCAGTTCGCCTGGGCCATGCAGGCCTGCCCGCTTGACAGCCCCTGGGTCTGCCGGCTGGACTGCGACGAGTATTTCACGCCGGAACTGGCGGCCGAACTGCGGGAAAGGCTGCCGCACCTCGACCCCGGGATTGCCGGGCTGGCGGCGAAGCGGCGGCTGATGTTCCAGGGCCGCTGGATGCGCCATGGCGGGCTCTATCCGGCCTGGATGGTGCGTGTCTGGCGCCGCGGCCAGGCCCGGATCGAGGGGGTGATGGACGAGCACATGATCGTCGGCGGCGGGGCGATCGCCGACCTCGCCCATGATTTCGTCGACGACAACCGCAAGCCGCTGGAGGCCTGGCTCGCCAAGCACTGGGGCTATGCCGCGCGGGAGGCGGCGGACGTGCTGGCCGGCGACCGCGGCGAACCGGCCGGGCTGGAGCCGCGCGCCCGGGCGGTGCGCCGGCGCAAGCATGATCTCTACTATCGCCTGCCGCCGGTCAGCCGCGCCTATGCCTTCTGGCTCTACCGCTATCTCTTGCGCGGCGGCTTTCGCGACGGACGGGAGGGCTGGCTGTTCCACCTGCTGCAGGGCCTGTGGTACCGCACCCTCGTCGATGTCCGGATCGCCCAAGAGGCCGGCCATGCCGATCTTGAAGAATGCTGAAAAAGCGGTCATACCAATCGCGAAAATACGTGATTATGTACTGAATGAGCAGCATCCGGTGGGAGGCCAAAAAGCGAGGGTCTTTCTGGCGGCGACCGGCCTTCGCAGAGAGGATTTTGCGCTCTTGATCGCCGAGATCAGAGAGGGAATCTTACACTCCGAGGCGGAGCATTATGGCGACTACGAAGGCTCTGCGCTTTTTCGCGTCGACATGACGGTAACGGGTCCGGCGGGCGAGGCCATTATGAGGACCGGTTGGATAGACGAGGCTGACAATGTCCCCAGACTCACAACCGCCTATCTTCTCCGGCGGTGAAACCGGAAAGCGGATTTCGCCGCCCTTCGACGAGCTCGAAATCGTGTTCGTCCGCGACGACAAGCCGGCTGCCGGCCTTTGCCGCGGGGACGCCGGGACGATAATTCACATATTCCGAAAGTCCGATCCGCCCGCCTATCTCGTCGAGTTCGTCGATCCGGATGGCAGCACCCGAGCCGAAGAAATCTTGACGGCCGACCAGTTGTCTCGCACGCCGCCGGCTCCCTAGCCGGTCCCCGCGACGGTCCTGGGGCGTGAAGGCCTGGGGCGTGAAGGGCAAATGGCGCTGAACCTCCAGGCCGTGCGCGGCCGCACCCTCGTCGATGTCCGGATCGAAGACTTGAAACTGCGGTTGCCATGGGCCGATCTATAGGCCAGAGGCGGAGGGCGATATGGCGATTCCCGGGGTAGCGGCGGCCGCCATGCGGGCGGCTGTCGGTTTTGCAGCGAACAGGTTCGTGGCGCGCCAGCTGGCGCCGCTGCAGCTCTTTCTGGCCGCGCGGCTCGGCCCCGCGGGCGCGGCAATCGGCGCCGCCGTTCTGGCGACGGCACTGGCGGCAGCCTTCATGGCACGCCAGCGCGGAAAATCCCCGGAGGAGGTCGTCCGGGCCGCCCTGTCGGTGGGCGTCGGCGAGGCTGTCGCCAAGGGTATCGCCCGGTTTCTCCGGATTTGATTTTCGTCCCCCTTTTCAGGAGGCAATCATGGATGACCGAGCCGGCGTGCGCCCTCTGACGCAGTTTACCCGGAATGTCGAGGACGTTCTGTCGGAACTGAAAGAAAGCCGACAGCCGATGACTTTGACCGTTGACGGCAAACCTGAACTTGTCGTGATCGACGTGCAGGCTTGGCATGATCTCATCGATCGCCTTGAGCGTGAGGCAGCAACAAGCGGAATATCCCGAGGTTTGGCCGATGCAGAAGCAGGGCGCCTCGACGATTTGGATAGCGTGTTCGCCCGCGTGTCAACCGGCAGAGCATAAGTGAACATGTTCTTCGGAGAGCGCTCGGGGTTGGCATTTTGAGGGGCCGCAATGTTCGACGGGTTTCGGCGCGAGTTTATCAATACGGGCGAGGTGGAGATCCACGCGGTGATCGGCGGCGAGGGGCCGCCGCTGCTGCTGCTGCACGGCTTTCCGCAGAGCCATGTCATGTGGCACCGCATTGCGCCGGCTCTGGCCGAACATTACACGGTCGTGGCGACGGATTTGCGCGGCTATGGCGATTCGTCGAAGCCGGCCGGCGAGCCGGGGCACGAGACCTATTCGAAGCGGGCCATGGCGGAAGACCAGGTGGCGGTGATGGCCGCTCTCGGTTTCGACCGCTTCCGGCTCGTCGGCCATGACCGCGGCGCCCGGGTGGCGCACAGGCTCTGCCTCGACCATCCCGATGCCGTCGCGAAGGTGGCCCTGCTCGACATCGTGCCGACGCTGACGGTGTTCGAGACGGTCAACCAGCCGCTCGCCACCGCCTATTACCACTGGTTCTTCCTCATCCAGCCGGGCGGCCTACCCGAGCACCTGATCGGCCTCGACCCCGAGCACTATCTCCGCCACACGATTACATCCTGGGGCAGCGGGGCCGATGCCTTCAGCGACGAGGCGATGGCGCAGTATCTGCGCTGCTTCTGCGATCCGGCGGCCATCCACGCCGCCTGCGAGGACTACCGCGCCGCCGCCTCCATCGACTTGGCGTACGACCGCGCCGACCGCGACGCGCGGATCGCCTGCCCGGCCCTGGTGCTCTGGGGCCTGAAGGGCGTCATGGAGCGGGTCTACGACGTCGTCGCCACCTGGCGGGACAAGGCCGACGATGTCCGCGGCCACGGCCTCGACTGCGGCCATTTCCTCGCGGAGGAGAAGCCGGACGAGACTCTGGCCGCGCTTCTCCCGTTCCTGGAAACGTGAGGCCGGTCTTGCTGTTGCGCTGCAGCGGAGCGCGCGTCATATAGGGGCGTCCCCCAACAGCGTGCGGCTTCCCCCATGCGCCTGCGCAACATCGCCATCATCGCCCATGTCGATCACGGCAAGACGACCCTGATCGACCAGCTGCTGCGCCAGAGCGGCCTCTTCCGCGACAACCAGCAGGTGGCCGAGCGGATGCTCGACTCCAACGACCTGGAACGCGAGCGCGGCATCACCATTCTCGCCAAATGCACCTGCATCGACTGGGGCGAGGTGCGCCTGAATATCGTCGACACCCCCGGCCATGCGGATTTCGGCGGCGAGGTCGAGCGTATCCTCAACATGGTCGACGGCGTCGTCGTGCTGGTCGACGCCAGCGAAGGCGCGATGCCGCAGACCAAGTTCGTGCTCGGCAAGGCCCTCAAGCTCGGCCTGCGGCCGATCGTGCTGATCAACAAGGTCGACAAGCCGGACCAGCGCGCCCATGCGGTGCATGACGAGGTGTTCGACCTGTTCGCGGCGCTCGACGCCAATGAGGCGCAGCTCGACTTCCCGACGCTCTTCGCCTCGGCCAAGGAGGGCTGGGCGGCCGAGGACCCGGAAGGCCCGCGCGACAGCATGGCGCCGCTGCTCGACCTGATCGTGCGGCATGTGCCGCCGCCCGCCGTGGTTCCGGAAGCGCCCTTCGCCATGCTGGCGACGACGCTGGAGGCCGACCCCTATCTCGGCCGGCTGCTGACCGGGCGGATCACCGCCGGCAGCGTCCGTCCCGGCTCGACCATCCGGGCGCTGGGCCGCGACGGTGCGGTGGTCGAGCAGGCGCGGATCAGCAAGGTGCTGGCCTTTCGCGGCCTGGAGCGCCAGGGGGTCGAGCTTGCGGAGGCCGGCGACATCGTCGCGTTGGCCGGGTTCAGTACGGCGACGGTTGCCGACACGCTGTGCGATCTGTCGGTGACCGCAGCGATCCCGGCCCAGCCGATCGACCCGCCGACCCTCAGCATGACCTTCTCGATCAACGACTCGCCGCTGGCCGGGACCGAGGGCGACAAGGTCACCTCCCGCATGATCCGCGCCCGGCTGCTGCGCGAGGCGGAGGGCAATGTCGCCATCCGCATCACCGACGGCGCCACCACCGACAGCTTCGAGGTCGCCGGCCGCGGCGAGTTGCAGCTGTCCATTCTGATCGAGACCATGCGCCGCGAGGGCTTCGAGCTGGCGATCGGCCGGCCGCAGGTCGTCATGCGCACCGATCCCGAGACCGGCGCCCGGCTGGAGCCAATCGAAGAAGTGATCGTCGATGTCGACGAGGAGTATTCCGGCGTCGTCGTCGACAAGATCTCGCAGCGGCGCGGCGAGATCGCCGAGATGCGTCCCTCCGGCGGCGGCAAGCAGCGGCTGGTGTTTCTGGCGCCGACGCGCGGGCTGCTCGGCTATCACAACGAGTTCCTGTCCGACACCCGCGGCACCGGCATCATGCACCGGATTTTCCACAATTACGCCCCGTACAAGGGCGCCATGCCGGGCCGCCGGGCCGGCGTGCTGATCGCCCATGGCGACGGCGAGGCGGTCGCCTATGCGCTGTTCAACCTTGAGGACCGCGGGCCGATGATGATCGCGCCGGGCGAAAAGGTCTATCGC
This sequence comes from Alphaproteobacteria bacterium, assembly GCA_009909005.1. Classification (GTDB taxonomy): domain Bacteria; phylum Pseudomonadota; class Alphaproteobacteria; order DSM-16000; family Inquilinaceae; genus JAAAOG01. The sequence goes on from JAAAOG010000159.1 coordinate 7,374, forward strand.
GGCATGATCATCGGCGAGCACAGCCGGGGCACCGACCTCGAGGTCAATGTGTTGAAGGAAAAGAAGCTCTCGAACGTCCGGGCGGCCGGGAAGGACGACAACATCCTTCTGACCCCGCCGATCCGGATGACGCTGGAACGGGCGCTGACCTATATCGAGGATGACGAGCTGGTCGAGGTGACGCCGAAATCCATCCGCCTGCGCAAGCGCTTCCTCGACCCGCATGAGCGCAAGCGCGAAAGCCGCAAGGCCGAGGCGGTCTAGGGACCGGCGACGGGCCGACAGGCCGACAGAGAGACTGAAACCGGGATGACCGTTCTGATGCTGCTGGCCGGGCTGGTGCTGCTGGCCGTGGGGGGCGATGCCCTGGTGCGGGGGGCGGTGGCCGTGGCCCGCCGCTTTGCCATTTCGCCGCTGGTCATCGGGCTGACGCTGGTCGGCTTCGGGACTTCCATGCCGGAGCTGGTGACCAGTGTGCACGCCACATTGAGCGGCGCGCCCGACATCGCCGTCGGCAATGTCGTCGGCAGCAACATCGCCAATATCCTGCTGATCCTCGGCCTGGCGGCATTGCTGGCGCCGATCGCCTGCGACCGCCGGGCCTTTCGCCGCGACGGGCCGGTGCTGGCCGTCTCGCAGCTGCTGGCGGCCGGGTTGATGCTGACCGGCACCATCGGCCGGCCGGCCGGGCTGCTGCTGGTCGCCGGGATCCTCGGCTACACGCTCTACTCCTATCTGTCGGAGCGCCGGGCCGCCGACGAACCCGCGCGCCTGCATGCGGAAGAGGCCGACTTCGTACAGCCGCGGCAGATGCCGGTCTGGCTGGCGCTCGCCCTCACGGTCGGCGGCATCGCCGCGACGGTCCTGGGGGCGCGGCTCCTGGTCGATGCGGCCGTCGAGCTGGCCCGCCTTGCCGGGATTCCGGAAACCGTGATCGGGTTGACGCTGGTGGCTGTCGGCACCTCGCTGCCGGAGCTGGCCACCGCTGTGGCGGCCGCGCTGCGCGGGCAGGCCGACGTCGCCTTCGGCAATGTCATCGGCAGCAACATCTTCAACGCGCTCGGCATCCTTGGCGCGGCGGCGCTGGTCAGCCCGCTGGCCATCCCGGCGCAGGTCCTGGCCTTCGATCTCTGGGTGATGCTGGCGGTGATGGGCCTGACGCTGTGGGTGGTGATGACCGGCTGGCGGATCACGCGCGGCGAGGGCGCGCTGCTGCTCGGCCTCTACGTCGCCTATGTCGCGGTCCTCGGCGTCTGGTTTTCGTGACTGCGCTTGACCGGGCAAAGCGTCGGTCCGGGATCGATAACCGGCCGGTCGGTCGGTCGGTCGGGGTGAGCGCCGCGAGGCCGAACGCACCCTGTCCGAGACCTCCTGCATCCGGAAATCCCGGCCGCGATCGGTGCGGCCGGGATGGCAAAGGGACGGGACATGGTACGGCACGGGCGCAGCGCAGCCCGGGGCCCGGGTCAGGCCATGAACAGGCCGACCAGGGCGGCGATGGCGCCGTAGAGCAGCATCGGCGGGGCGGTGCGGATGAGGATCCAGCCCTCCTTGTTGAGCACGCCGAGGATCGAGCAGACGGCGACGATGTTGTTGATGCACACCATATTGCCCATGGCGCCGCCGACCGACTGCATGGCCAGGATGGTGGTGACGTCGAGCCCGGCATTCTCGGCGATCGACTGCTGGATGCCGGCGAACATCAGGTTCGACACGGTGTTGGAGCCGGAGAAAAAGGCCCCGATGGCACCGAGATAGGACGAGACGAGCTGCCAGCTGCCGCCGAAGCTCTGGGCGAAGAACTGGCCGATGATGATCACCGGGGCGTCGTCGCCGCCGGCCCGCATCAGCCCGACCATCACCAGCGCCCCCATCAGCGCCAGGATCGGCTTCTTCATCCGGTCATAGGTCTCGGTCCAGGCGGTCCAGCCGGTCTCCGGCTTTGCCCGGAACAGGAGCAGCGAGGCGCCGGCGACCAGGAAGAACGGGATGAAGGCCGGGATATAGAGCGTCGAAAACGACCAGGCGGCGTCGGTGCCGAAGATCGAATCGAGCTGCGCGACCAGGGCGTTGCTTAGGGTGAAGTTGCCAAGCGAGCCGAGCGAGGCCTGGAACATCGGCTCGGAGCTGGTCAGAAGGCCCTTCAGCTGCAAGGCAGGGATGCGGGTGACGATCAGCACCAGCACCGTGCCCCAGAGCGGGAACATCGCCTTGACGAGGCTGCCGAGGCTCATCACCGGGGCGGGGGTCGGGGCGGACGCCGGAGCCGTGACGGGGCGCTCGGCCGCGGTCTCCAGCTCGGATTCGGTCGTCGGCTCGCTGCGCGCCAGGCCGATGCCGTATTTGGCCAGCACCACCGACAGCACCAGGCCGATCATGCCGCCGAGCAGCGACGGAAACTCGTAGCTGACGAAGGCGATCAGCACATAGGGCACGACGCAGGCGAGAATGCTGAGATAGACGAAGACGATATTGGCCCGGATCTGGCGCCAGGAGACGACGAAGGACAGCGCGATCAGCGGGATGACCAGCGCGGCGACACCATGGATCAGCGCCGATTTGATCCCGATCTCCATGATCTGGGCGCTGCTCAGATCGAGCTGGCCCATGCCGAACCAGGTCGGCGTGCCGACGGCGCCGAAGGTGACCGGCACCGAGTTCATGATCAGCGCCAGGCAGGCGACGCGCAGGGCCGGAAAGCCGAGTCCGATGAGGATCGGCGCCGCCAGGGCCGCCGGGGTGCCGAAGCCGCTCGCCCCTTCGATCATGAAGGCGAAGGCCCAGCCGATGATCATCAGCTGCGCCACCGGGCTGGGGCTGACGGTGTTCAGCCAGGCGCGGATCTGCGCCATGGCCCCGGTATGCTCCATCGTCTTGAAGAGCAGGATCGCCCCCCAGATGATGAAGATCGGGATGAAGGCGGTGAGCAGCCCGGCGATGACCGTGGCGTTGGTCAGATTGGGGTCGGCATCGAACCAGGTCAGCTTCAGGGCATAGACGAGGGCTGCGGCGATCGGCAGGGCGATATAGGACGGCACGGCATTCTTCTTCGTCATCATGACGATCAGGATGACGATCGGTGCCAGGGCGATGAGGGCGTTGAGGGTCGAAGCTTCGGGCATCAGGGTCTCCACAGGGTCCGGGTCGGCCGTGCGTCAGGGCAAGGCTCTCCCGGCCGGGCGCCCCATGAACGGGACGCCCGTCACGAACTGACAGGGACGGGGGAAAGGCGGGTCAGGCGGGCCGCGTCCGGGCCTCCACCAGATGAACGATCGAGCGATAGGGCACGCCGGCATGGCTCGACAGGCCGATTTCGCAGGTCCGACTGTTGGAATAGCCGGCCTTGCAACCCTGCGGCAGCCCCTGTTTCAGGCTCCGCAAAGCGTGGGCATTCAATTCGGGGGTCGTGAAACCCTTGTCGCCGGCCCAGCCGCAGCAGCCGATGCCTTCGGGCACCACGGCCGTGTCGGCGCAGGCATTGCCGATCGCCTGCAGCTTGGCGTCCAGCCCCATGCGGCGGGCGCTGCAGGTGACGTGCAGGGCCACCGGTTCGGCCTGGCGGTCGAAGACCAGCCGGTCCATCAGCCTGTCATGGATGAACTCGACGATATCGAGCGGCCGCAGGTGCTCCGGCAGGGCCCGCTTCAGCCGGTAGGAGCAGGGGCTGGTGTCGGACAGGACCGGCACCCGCCCCCCGTCGCTGGCCGCCTGCAACGCTTCGGCCACTTCGGCTGATTTGCGGTCGGCGACGGCGGTCAGGCCTTTGCTCTCATAGGGCTGGCCGCAGCACAGGCTGCCCAGGCCCTCCGGATAGATCACCCGGTAGCCGGCTCTGCGCAACAGGGCGGCGGTCTCGCCGGGCAGCTTGCGGGCCTCGGGGTCGTTGTGGGCCGGTCCCATGGTGCGGGAGACGCAGCTGGGGAAGTAGACCACGGCGGGGACGTCGGCGTCAGCGGATCCGGCCGGGTCGGAGCGGGTCTCATAGCCGCCGGCCCGCGGCATGTCGCGCGACCAGCGGGGCAGCCGCTCGCCGCTCAGCTTGCGCAGGGTGCCGGTGACGCCCTCCAGCGTGCCGGGGCCGGCCACCCGGGCGGCGAGGTCGGCGAGCCGCAGACCCTGGCGGGTGGCGCCGAGCAGCGTGCCGTAATGGTCGGCGGTCAGCCCCGCGACCCGCTCGGCGGTGCGGCCCTGCCCCTGCCCGCGCAGCTTCTTGGTCAGCAGGCCGGTCTCGATCCCGACCGGGCAGGCGGTGGCGCAGAGCCCGCAGGCGGCGCAGGTCTCCAGCCCCTGATAGGCGTAGAGATCGAGCAGCGTCTGCCGGCTCTCCTCGTCATTGGCGGCCTCCAGGCGGCTGATCTCCCGCCAGCCGACGATGCGCTGGCGCGGCGTCAGGGTCAGCCCGGTCGAGGGGCACATCTTCTCGCAAAAGCCGCATTCCATGCACTGGTCGACCAGCGGGTCGGCGGCCGGCAGCGGCTTCAGGTTCTTCAGGTGGACCTCCGGGTCGTCGTTGAGGATGACGCCGGGGTTGAGCAGCCCGTCCGGATCGAACAGCGCCTTGATCTCGCGCATCAGGGCGGTGGCGGCCGGGCCCCATTCCAGCTCGACGAAGGGCGCGATATTGCGGCCGGTGCCGTGCTCCGCCTTCATCGCGCCGTCGAAGCGCTCGACCACCAGAATGCCGACCGCGTCCATGAATTTGCGATAGCGCTCGAGTTCGGCCGGATCGCCGAGGTCCGGCGTAAAGACGAAGTGCAGATTGCCTTCCAGGGCGTGGCCGAAAATGATCGCCTCGTCATAGCCGAATTCGTCAAACAGGGACTGCAGCTCGGCGGTGGCGGCGGCGAGGCTGTGGATCGGGAAGGCGACATCCTCGATCACCACGGTTGTGCCGGTCTCGCGCATGGCGCCGATCGACGGGAACAGGCCTTTGCGGATGTTCCACAGCTTTTCGAACTCGGCCGGCTTGTCGGTGAAGGCGACCGGCTCCAGCGTCGCCACGCCGGCCAGCCTTTCGGTGATCGCTTCGATATTGGCGGCGAGAGCGTCGCGGTCGGCGGCGCGCGTTTCGACCAGTAGGGCGGTGGCGCCGTCCGGCAGGCCGCGGATCGCCTCGGGCAGGCCGGGCTTGCCTTCGACCGAGCGCAGGCTGGCGCGGTCCATCAGCTCGACCGCCGCGACCGGCGTGGTCTTCAGGCGGATGACCGCCTCGCAGGCCTCGTTGACGCTGGCGAAGAGCAGCAGGGCGCTGGCCTTGTCGGCGTATTCCGGGACGGTGCGGTAGGTGACCTCGGAGAGGAAGCCGAGCGTGCCCTCCGACCCGATCATCAGATGGGCGAGGATGTCGATCGGGTCGATGAAGTCGACCAGGGCGTTCAGGCTGTAGCCTGTCGTGTTCTTGATCGCGTATTTGTGGCGGATGCGATCGGCCAGCGCCGCATCGGCGCGGGTGCGCGCCGCCATGTCGGCGAGGCGGTCCAGGAAGTCGCCATGGCTGCGGGCGAAGGCGGCGCGGCTGGCCGGGTCCGCGGTGTCGAGCAGCGTGCCGTCGGCCAGCATCACCCGCAGGCCGGCCAGGGTCTGGTAGCTGTTCTGCGCAGTGCCGCAGCACATGCCGCTGGCATTGTTGGCGGCGATGCCGCCGATCTTGCAGGCGCCGATCGAGGCCGGGTCGGGGCCGATCTTGCGCCCGTGGGGGGCCAGCCTGCGGTTCGCCTCGGCGCCGATGACGCCGGGGCCGAGCCGGATGGTTTCGGCATCGTCGGCGATCTCGACGGTCGACCAGCCATCGCCCAGCACCGCCAGGACGGAATCGGTGACTGCCTGGCCCGACAGGCTGGTGCCGGCGGCGCGGAAGGTGACCGGCGTGCCGAAGCGCTTGCACTGCCGCAGCAGCGCGGCGAGCTCGGCCTCGCTTTCGACGATGGCGACCAGCTTCGGCACCAGCCGGTAGAAGCTGGCATCGGTGCCATAGGCGAGGGTGCGGAGCGGGTCGCGGATCAGCCGGGCTTCGGGAATGTCGGCGGCCAGAGCCCGGGCGAGCGCCTCGTGCGGCGTCAACGGCGAATAGTCGACATTCGTGGCGGGTCGCGCCATGGCTGGTTCCTCCAAATCATGGGTTCTTTTCGTTTTTGGCACCGGTCCGGCGTCGCCGGCCGGCATCCTGGTCAATGAGCGTGCAGTCTGGCGGCCAATTGGTCAAATGGTTCGATGGTCAGACCAATGACATTTGATCTGGATCTCACAACCGTATCGGGAGAAACTAATGGCCTCTCGGGGGATCCATTGCGCGGACGACAAGCGCATGGTAGCTCTGCCCTGAGAGACGGTGCGTGGCCAAGCCGTCCGACCACGCGATAGCCCGCGGGAACCGCTGATGGAATTTGCCAGGGTCAAGCAGCAGCGCCTGCCCGATGTCATCGCCCGGCAGCTGGAGACGATGATCCTCGAAGGCGTGCTGAAGCCGGGGGAAAAGCTGCCGGCCGAGCGCGAATTGGCGCAGCAGCTGGCCGTCTCGCGGCCGTCGCTGCGGGAAGCGCTGCAGAAGCTGGAAAATTCCGGGTTGCTGGAAACGCGCCATGGCGGCGGCACCGTCGTGCGCAATGCCATCGCCTCCAGCCTGACCGAGCCGCTGGTCGAGGTGCTGGCGCGGCATCCGCAGGCGGCGCTCGACTTCATCGAACTGCGCAGCACGCTGGAGGGGATGAGCGCCTATGACGCCGCGCGCCGCGGCACCGCCGAGGACCGCGCCATGCTCACCCGCTGTTTCGAGGCGATGGTGGCCGCCCACGAGGCGCGGGACGGCACGGCCGAGGACGAAACGGACGCCGACTTCCACATCGCCATCGCCGAGGCCTCGCACAACATCATGCTGCTGCATGTCATGCGGGGACTGCTGGACATGATCCGCAAGGACGTCGTCTTCAACCGCGCCCAGATCTACGCCGAGGACGGCGCCCGCGACCGGCTGCTGGGCCAGCACCGCGCCGTCTACGAGGCGATCATGGCGCGCGACGCCGACGCCGCCCGCGCCGCCGCCCAGGCGCACATGGCGCATGTCCGCCTTGTGCTGCAGAGCTTCCAGGAAGACCAGGCCCGCGCCGAAATCGCCCGCCTCCGCCTCGGCCGCTACGAAGCGGAGCGGCGGGAGGCCCGGGCCGGCGAGCGCACCGAGACCATGGCCAAGGGGTAGGCTGGCGGCCGGCGCCGGCGGGCGTTCATCGGTTTTCCGGCGGGAAGCGGTAGAGGTCGCCGACCCGGCCCTCTTGCCGTTCCTTGGCGATGCCGGGTTCCGGGCCCATGGGGTGGCCGCCGAATTCGTGGCGCATCAGGGTGACCGCCCGGGCGGCGGCGTTGCGGCGGTCGCGCGAGGCGATCAGCTGCATCACCGACTGGGCGATGACCGGCACGGCGACGTCCATGTTGAGCGCGTCGCCGATCAGCCAGTTGACCTCGCCGGTATCCTCGACATGGCCGCTCGGCCGCTGCATACCGGGATCGGCGACATAGGCGCGGGCCATCAGGTCGATCAGCCACGAGCGGATCACGGACCCGTTCTGCCAGCAACCCAGCGTCCCGGCGACATCGAGCTGTTCCGGAAAGTGCTCAAGCAGGTCCATGCCCTCGCCGATCGCCTGCAGCATGCCGAATTCGATGCCGTTATGGACCAGCTTGGTGAAATGCCCGGCCCCGGGCCCGCCGGCATGGACATAGCCGCCGGGGGCGGCGAGGTCGGTCAGATATCCCTCGACTTTCTCAACGGCGGCCCGCGGCCCGCCGATCATGAAGCATGGCGCGGTGCGGGCGCCTTCGACGCCGCCGGAGGTGCCGAGGTCGAGGAAGTGAATGCCCCTGTCGGCGTAACGCTCGGCCCGGCGGCGGCTGTCGCCCCAATAGGAATTGCCGGCATCGAGGATGATGTCGTCCTCCTGCAGATGGGGGACGAGCTGGTCGGCGACGCTGTCGACGATCGGTCCCGCCGGCACCGACAGCATGACCACCCGCGGCTGGATCATCAGAGCGACCAGCGCCTCGAGGCTTTCGGCCGGCAGCATGCCCTGATCGACCAGATCGTCCGGAATGCCGCCGACATCGAAGCCGGCCATCTGATAGCCCTTGTCAAGCGACAGCCGGGCCATATTGCCGCCCATCCTGCCGAGCCCGACGATCCCGATTCGTTGCAGTGCCATAGCTAATGCCTCATTGCCCGCGCCCCCGGAACCACAAGGTCGCGGCCGCCCGTGCGGTTCCCCCGCCATGGCGCCATGTTGGACCACCGACGCTCTCGCGCCATGGCTTCGATCCGAGGAGAGCGGCCTCCACCAACCCGCCCAAATACTTAGCACTCGAATGAATTGCAAATTTCTTGACATCCGGCCGGATTTGATGAACCCTTTGCGAAGGTCTATATGGATAACTTGGAATTATCATTAAGTATGCAC
>JAAAOG010000116.1 GCA_009909005.1 Alphaproteobacteria bacterium
CGATTCCTCGGCCATCTCGACGAGGTCGGGACCGATGTCCTCGGCCCATTCGTCATAGACGCCGCGCGTCGCTTCGACGAAAGCCCGGCGCTCCTCTTCGGAGAGACGGGTGACCGTGACGCCCAGCGCCTCGATCTCCCGCACCAGGCTGTCGTCCTCGACCGTCAGGCCGCGGCGCGCCTCGGCGACGCCATAGGCGCCGGCCTCGATGGCCGCCTCGCGCAGCAGCGCCTGGTCCTCCGGCGTGAAGCTGTTCCAGACGTCCTCATTGACCGCGAAGATCAGCGGGTCGGCGACATAGTGCCAGAGCGTCAGGTGGTCCTGGCCGAGCTCCTGCAGATTGGCGATCAGGAACACCGACAGCGGGTTCTCCTGGCCGTCGACCGCGCCGGTGGCCAGCGCCGGCTGCGCGTCGGCCCAGCTCATCTGGGTCGGGTTGGCGCCCAGCGCGCTGAAGGTATCGTTGAACAGCGGCGAGCCGACCACCCGCATCTTCAGACCGTCCATATCGGCCGGCGTGCGGATCGGGCCGACGGAATTGCTGACCTCGCGGAAGCCGTTCTCCGCCCAGGCCAGCGGCACCACACCCTGCTCGCGGATGATCGCGAACAGGCGCTCGCCGACCGGGCCCTGGGTCAGCGCGTCCAGGGCGTCGTAGTCCGGCATCAGGAAGGGCATGGCGAAGAGGTTCAGCTCCGGCACCTGCGGCGACCAGTTGATGGTCGAGCCGATGGCCATGTCGATGATGCCGCGGCGCATGGCGGCGAATTCGCGGGTCTGGTCGCCGGCCACCAGCTGGGTGCCGGGATAAACGCGCAGGTTTATCCGCCCCTCGCTGCGCTCGGCCACCAGCTCGACCCAGCGCTCGGCCGCGAGCCCCCAGGGGAAGGGCGCCGGCAGCACGGTCGAGACGCTGTATTCGGGGCGGTAGTCCTGCGCGGCCGCCGGCTGCGGCGGCAGGGCGAGGGCCATGGCGGCGAGCAGGGCGAACGCCGGGATCACAGCTCGCAGCGATGCGGTCAGGCGCATGGTGGAAGTCCTCCGGATCGGCTCTTGTTCGGGTCTCGCAAGGGAAGCCAACGACTCCCACGAAAAGGCCCGCGAGTCACGGGGTCATGCACCCACCCGGCTGGTCGACCGGCAGCACGTCCGGCAGATGCTGCAACGGATCATCGATCGATGGCGGGACCTTCGATCCGTCCATATCCCGTTTCCTCCCCACCTTTCTGTTGACCATCGTATGCGGATGCCGGAAAGTGCGGGCATGGCTCAACCAAAGCGCGCGCTGTCGGCCGCCGAAAAGCTGGACTGGCTGCGGCTCATCCGGACCGAGAATGTCGGGCCGATCACCTTCCGCAATCTTCTCGCCCGGTTCGGCGCCGCCGGTCCGGCGCTGGAGGCATTGCCCGACCTCTCGCGCCGCGGCGGCCGCACCCGGCCGCTGCGTCCGGTCTCGAAGGCCGAGGGGGAGCGCGAAATGGCGGCGCTACGCAAACTGGGCGCCGATCTCGTCGCCCTGATCGAGCCCGGCTATCCGGCGCCGCTGGCGGAGATCGAGGACCCGCCGCCGCTGCTCACCGTGCTGGGCCATGGCCATCTCCTGACCCGGCCGATGCTGGCGGTGGTCGGCGCCCGCAACGCCTCGACCAATGGCCGCCATCTTGCCAGCAAGCTGGCGGCCGAGGTCGGGAAGGCCGGCTACGTCATCGTCTCCGGCATGGCCCGCGGTATCGATTCCGCCGCGCATGACGGCGCGCTGGCGACCGGCACGGTGGCGGTGCTGGCCGGCGGGGTCGATGTCGTCTATCCGCCGGAGAATCGCCCGCTCTACGACCAGTTGCTGGCCGAGGGCGCCGTCATCGCCGAAATGCCGCCGGGCACCCAGCCGCAGGCCCGGCATTTCCCCCGCCGCAACCGTCTGATCTCCGGCCTGGCGCTGGGCGTGCTGGTGGTCGAGGCGGCACCCCGCTCCGGCTCGCTGATCACCGCCCGGCTGGCGGCCGAGCAGGGCCGGGAGGTCTTCGCCGTCCCCGGCTCGCCGCTCGACCCGCGCGCCCAGGGCTGCAACGGACTGATTCGCAAGGGCGCCACCCTGATCGAGACGGCCGACGACATTGTCGAAGGCTTGTCCGGCATGACCCGGCCGCCGCTCGGCGAGGCGCAGCTCGACCTTTTCGCCGCGCCGGCAACACCGCTCGCCGCAGACGACATCACCGATGCCCATCGCCGGCTGGTGCTGGAAAATCTCTCGCCGACGCCGACCCCGATTGACGAACTGATCCGGCAGTGCGAATTGTCCCCCGCCGTCGTGCGGACGGTGCTGCTGGAGTTGGAGCTGGCCCGACGGGTCGAGCACCAGCCCGGAAACAGAGTCAGCTTGATCTGACGGCCATCGGTCCCCATCCGTATCCCCCGGGCCCGCATGGCCGATCGGGAACGGAATGGAAGGGCGTGTGTGACCGGCGAAAACCTCGTCATCGTCGAGTCCCCGGCGAAAGCCAAGGCACTCAACAAATATCTCGGCAGTGCCTATACCGTGCTGGCGAGCTACGGGCATGTGCGGGATTTGCCGGCCAAGGACGGCTCGGTGCGCCCCGACGAAGACTTCGCCATGGACTGGACGCTGGTCGGCGAGCGGGCGAAGAAGCATGTCGACGAAATCGCCCAGGCCGCCAAATCGGCCAAGCGCATCTATCTGGCGACCGACCCCGACCGCGAGGGCGAGGCGATCTCCTGGCATGTCCAGGAGGTGCTGAGCGGCCGGCGCGGGCTCGGCGCTGTCGAGTTCAAGCGCATCACCTTCAACGAGATCACCAAATCGGCGGTGCTGAAGGCGTTCGAGCAGCCGCGCGATCTCAACGAAGAGCTGATCCAGGCCTATCTCGCCCGCCGCGCGCTCGACTATCTGGTCGGCTTTACGCTGTCGCCGGTGCTCTGGCGCAAGCTGCCGGGCTCGCGCTCGGCCGGGCGGGTGCAGTCGGTGGCGCTGCGGCTGATCTGCGATCGCGAAGCCGAGATCGAGGATTTCCGGGCGCAGGAATTCTGGACGGTCGAGATCGTCTTCCGCACCGAAGAGGGGGCGGAGTTCACCGCCCGCCTCACCCATCTCGACGGCGCAAAGCTCGACAAGTTCGCGCTCGGCAATGAGGAAATGGCGACCAGGGTGGTCGAGCGCCTGGCGCAGCTGGCCTACCGGGTCGATTCGGTCGAGCGCAAGGAGGTCAGGCGCAATCCGGCGCCGCCCTTCACCACCTCGACCCTGCAGCAGGAGGCCTCGCGCAAGCTCGGCTTCAGCGCCAGCCAGACCATGCGCACCGCGCAGCGGCTCTATGAAGGCGTCGAGATCGGCGGCGAGACGGTCGGGCTGATCACCTATATGCGGACGGACGGGCTGCAACTGGCCGGGGAGGCGGTGGCGGCCACCCGCGGGCTGATCGGCGAGAGCTATGGCGACCGCTATGTCCCCGACGCGCCGCGGGTCTACAAGAGCACCGCCAAGAACGCCCAGGAGGCGCACGAGGCCATCCGCCCGACCGATGTCCGCCGCCGGCCGGCCGAGATCCAGCAATACGTCGATCGCAACGAGGCGCGGCTCTACGAGCTGATCTGGAAGCGGACCCTGGCCTGCCAGATGGCCAGCGCCGTGCTCGACCAGATGACGGTGGACGTGGCCGCCACCGACGGCAGCGCGGTGCTGCGGGCCACCGGCTCGGTCGTCAAGTTCGACGGCTTCCTGCGCGTCTATGAGGAGGGCCAGGATGACGCCGCGGCCGAGGCCGGCGCCCAGGCCGCCGAACAGCGCCGGCTGCCGCCGCTGAAGAAGGACGAGCCGGTCGACCGGCAGCGCATCGAGCCTCAGCAGCATTTCACCCAGCCGCCGCCGCGCTATACCGAGGCGAGCCTGGTCAAGAAGCTGGAGGAGCTGGGCATCGGCCGGCCCTCGACCTACGCCACCATCCTGCAGGTGCTGCAGGACCGGAATTATGTGCGTCTGGAGAAGAAGCGCTTCCTGCCGGAAGACCGCGGCCGGCTGGTCACGGCCTTCCTGACCAATTTCTTTCAGCGCTATGTCGAATACGATTTCACCGCCAAGCTGGAGGAGCAGCTCGACGACATCTCCGGCGGGCGGATCGACTGGAAGCAGGTGCTGCGCGATTTCTGGGCGGCCTTCGCCTCGGCGGTCGACGGGACCAAGGGCCTCAGCATCAGCCAGGTGATCGATGCGCTGGATGCGGCGCTGGGCCCGCATTTCTTCCCGCCGCGCGCCGACGGCAAGAACCCGCGCGGCTGCCCGGCCTGCGAGGGCGGACGGCTGGGGCTGAAGCTGAGCCGCACCGGCGCCTTCATCGGCTGCTCGAACTATCCCGACTGCACCTATACACGGCCGCTGGCGGTGCCGACCGAGGGCGAGGAGGACGAGGCGCTGACCTTCCCGCGCCAGCTCGGCCACGACCCGGAAACCGGCCTGCCGGTGACCCTGCGCAAGGGGCCGTTCGGCGTCTATATCCAGCTGGGCGGCGACGAGAATGGCGAAAAGCCGCGCCGCGTCTCCCTGCCCAAGGGCTATGCCCCGGCCGAAATCACCCTGGAAACCGCGCTGGCGCTGCTCGCCCTGCCGCGGGAGGTGGGCCAGCACCCGGAAAGCGGCAAGCCGATCCTCGCCGGCATCGGCCGCTACGGCCCCTATCTCAAGCACGGCACCGCCTACAAATCCCTGACCGAGGATGACGACGTCCTGTCGATCGGCATGAACCGGGCGGTCGAGCTGCTGGCCACGGCCAAGGAACGCCCCGGCGCCGAGCCGCTGCGCGATCTCGGCACGCACCCAGATGACGGCAAGCCGGTCGGCGTCTTCAAGGGCCGCTTCGGTCCTTACGTGAAGCACAACAAGACCATGGCCTCGCTGCCCGGCGGGGTCGAAACCGAGACCGTCACCCTCGACCGGGCGCTGGAGCTGCTCGCCGCCAAGGAGGCCAAGGGCGGCACCGGCAAGGCCGCCGGCAAGAAGGGCGGGTCGAAAAAGGCGGCGGCCGCCGAGGCCGAGCAGGCCAAGCCGGCCGCGAAGACGGCGAAACCGGCCAAGGCAAAGGACACAAAGGAGACGAAGCCGGCGGCGAAGAGCACCGCCAAGTCGGGCAAGAACGGCTCCGGCGGCAAGGCCGCTGCCGCCAAGACAGAGGCCAAGACCGGCAGCAAGAAAACCGCCCCGAAAAAGACCGCAGCTTCGGCCAAGTCCCCGGCCAAACGCGCGGGCTCGACCGCCGGCCGCGGCGACGATTGACGCCTGGGTTTTCCTCGGGTGAATCAAAAAGGGGCCCCGCGGGGCCCCTTTCCGTGAGATCGGATTGCACCAATCCCAGTCACACCTCGCAAAAGGAGGCGATGCCGGCCGTCTAGCGCTGCGCCAGAGGCTGCCCCAACGCCGCGACAAAACCGCATAGACGGGTGCGGATCCGAGACATCTCACTCGACATTGGATCACCTCCTTTCCGTTGTTGAAAGCTGGAACCACCATGCCAGCCGCCCGCGCCGACGTAAAGGGGCGTGAACCTCCTTGCGCCGCATCCCACGCCGCGACACCGCAGCGACAAGCCGCGCCGGCTGTCCTGCACCGGCCACGCGCGGAATGTGGAGAATATCCGCGGAACCGCTAAGGGCAGTCATGCTCTGCCATTCGCCGAGAGACTGGCCAAGAGGTCGAGCCAGCTCTTGCTTCACCCGGTCCGGAAAGGGTGATACAAAACCTTGGAACTCAGACCCGCAGTTCTTTGATTCTGTATCATGCTGAAAACTGGCACCCAGCGGAATCAAGCAGCCAACCTCCTGCGAAATCAGGGGATCGTGCGCCTGTCCGAGTTCAAGGAGGCGGGGATCACCGCTGCCACGATCGGCCGCATGGTCGAGGATGGCGATGTCATCCGGTTGGCGCGCGGGCTCTATCAACTGCCGGATGCGCCGCTCGACGTCCATCACAGCCTGGCGGAAGCGGCCAAACGGGTCTCCAAGGGCGTCGTCTGCCTCGTCTCGGCGCTGGCGTTCCATGAGCTGACCGACCAGCTGCCGCGCGCCGTTTGGGTGGCCATCGGCACGAAAGACTGGGCGCCCAAGGAAGGGAGCCCGCCCATCCGCATTGTGCGGTTTACCGATGCCCTCCTCGCCGACGATGCTGATACCGTGCAGATTGAGGGAGTATCGGTAAGAATCTTCAGCGTTGCGAAGACGATCGCCGACTGTTTCCGGCATCGCCGGACCGTCGGTCATTCCGTCGCGCTCGAAGGGCTACAAGAGGCCCTCCGGCAGGGAAAGGCCACGCCGGCCCAAATCGCCCGCCATGCCCAGCGCGGTGGTGTGAGCAGCGTGATCCGGCCCTATCTCGAGGCCCTGAGCGCAAATGGTTCTTGAGATCAGGGAAGTCGGCGCTTCGGTGCGGGCCCGCCTCCTTCGGATCAGCAAGGAGAAAGGGCAGAACTTCGAGCTGATTTTGACGCGCTATGCGATCGAGCGATTGCTCTACAGGCTGGCGCAGTCGCGCCATGCTGATTATTTCGTCCTGAAAGGCGCCATGCTGCTGATGACCTGGTTCGACGAACCCTTTCGGGCAACGCGCGATCTCGATCTTCTCGGCTTTGGCGATCCAGCGCCTGAAGCTGTGATGAGCCGCTTTCGGGAGGTGCTCGGCGTGCCTGCTCAGGACGGCGTTCTCTTCGACGTCGACGGCGTGCGAATCAGCCGCATTCGCGAGAATAATGACTATGGCGGCCTCCGGGTAAAGACCACGGCCGACATCGGCGGCGCCCGCATCCCTGTGAATGTCGATGTCGCCTTCGGGGATGTAACAGAGCCGGACGCGGAGACGCTCGCCTATCCCGTCCTTCTTGACATGCCGCCGCCGCGGCTGCGGGGCTACGCGCGGGAGACCGTCGTGGCCGAGAAGTTCCAGGCGATGGTGGCTCTCGGCATGGCCAATAGCCGCATGAAGGATTACTACGATTTGTGGGTCCTCAGCCAATCCTTCGATCTCGAGCGCTCCCGGCTCGCAAGGGCGATGTCAGCAACCTTTGCCCGGCGGAAAACCGCAATTCCGGAGGAGATCCCCGACGCTCTGGCACCGGCCTTCGCGAAGGATACCCTCAAGCAGCAACAATGGGAGGCTTTCAAACGAGATTTGAAGATGGATCCCGGATCTCTCGACGATGTCATCGCGGCGCTTAGAGTCTTTCTGACGCCAGCGGCCAAAGCTGCCCGGAAGGGTGCCTGATGACGAGGCGTTCGCCGCCTTCGCCCCATGACCGGGGCGGCCATTCCGCTCATGGCATTCCGATCTTCCCGGAACACCCTCAACTTACGCCGGCACAGCTCCGCGCCGCGGCGTGGCTTGACTCGGACCCGAACGATCCTAAAGTGCAACACTCTAACCAGGGACGTTTTGCAACCAACCGGGCATCAGCGGGACCATGACTCTGGCCGAAGACCTTCAGCACGAGATCGCCGTCACGCTGCCCGACGGCAGTGTCCGGCGCTTTCCGGCACCCGTCTCGGGCGCCGACATCGCCGCCGCGATTTCCCCGCGGCTGGCCAAGGACGCGCTCGCCGTGAAGATCGACGGCACCGTCAAGGATCTCGCCACGCCGCTCCACACCGACGCCGCCGTGGAGATCGTCACCCGCGACTCGCCCGATGCCCTGGCGCTGATCCGCCACGACGCCGCCCATGTCATGGCCGAGGCGGTGCAGGAGCTCTATCCCGGCACCCAGGTGACCATCGGCCCGGCGATCGAGACCGGCTTCTATTACGATTTCTCCCGGCCCGAGCCGTTCACGCCCGACGACCTGCAGGTGATCGAGGCGAAGATGCGGGAGATCGTCGGCCGCGGCGCCCCCTTCGTCCGCGAGGTCTGGGACCGCTCGGCGGCTATCGAGCACTTCAAGAATATCGGCGAGAAGTACAAGGCCGAGATCATTCAGGACCTTCCCGAGGCCGAGGAGGTGTCGATCTACCGGCAGGGCGACTGGCTCGACCTCTGCCGCGGCCCGCACCTGCCGACCACGGCCCATGTCGGCCAGGCCTTCAGGCTGATGAAGGTGGCCGGCGCCTATTGGCGCGGCGACCACCGCAACGAAATGCTCCAGCGCATCTACGGCACCGCCTGGCGCACCGAGAAGGAGCTGAAGGCCTATCTGCAGATGCTGGAAGAAGCGGAGCGCCGCGACCATCGCCGCGTCGGCCGGGAGATGGACCTGTTCCACTTTCAGGACGATGCGCCCGGCACCGTCTTCTGGCACCCCAAGGGCTGGAGCCTGTTCCGTACCCTGATCGACTATATGCGGGCGCGGCAGGACGCGGCCGGCTATGTCGAGGTGAACACGCCGGAGCTGCTCGACCGCTCGCTGTGGGAGGCCTCCGGCCATTGGGAGACCTTCCGCGACAACATGTTCACCTCGAAGACCGAGGATGACCGGATCTTCGCCATCAAGCCGATGAACTGTCCCGGCCATATCCAGGTCTACAAGCAGGGCGTGAAGAGCTACCGCGACCTCCCCTTGCGGATGGCCGAGTTCGGCAAGGTCCATCGCTACGAGCCGTCGGGCGCGCTGCACGGGCTGATGCGGGTGCGCGGCTTCACCCAGGACGATGCCCACATCTTCTGCACCGAGGACCAGGTCGAGAGCGAGTGCCGCAAGGTCGCCGACCTGATCCTCGACGTGTACAAGGATTTCGGCTTCGAGGATGTGCGGATCAAATTCTCCGACCGGCCGGAAAAGCGCATCGGATCCGACGAGGTCTGGGACCGGCTGGAGGGCGCCTTGCGCGGCGCGCTGGACAGCATGGGCCATCCCTACACCCTGAACCCGGGGGAAGGGGCGTTCTACGGCCCGAAGCTGGAATTCGTGCTGCGCGACGCCATCGGCCGCGACTGGCAATGCGGCACCCTGCAGGTCGACCTCAACCTGCCCAACCGGCTGGGCGCGCAATATGTCGGTGAGGACGGCCACCGCCACCAGCCGGTGATGCTGCACCGGGCGCTGTTCGGCTCGCTGGAACGCTTCATCGGCATTCTGATCGAGCACTATGCCGGCAAGCTGCCGCTCTGGCTGGCGCCGGTGCAGGCGGTGGTCGCCACCATCACCAACGACTCCGACGATTACGCCCTGCAGGTCGAGGCGGCGCTGAAACAGGCCGGGCTCCGCACGGTACTTGATTTGCGAAATGAAAAAATCAATTATAAGGTCCGTGAGCACAGTCACGAGAAGGTGCCGGTGATTCTGGTCGTCGGCCAGCGGGAGGCGGAGGACCGCAGCGTCGCTCTCCGCCGACTGGGCGGCAAGGCACAGGAAATTCTTGCTCTTGACTCGGCTGTGCGTACACTGGAACTGGAAGCGCGGTCGCCGATCGGCCGGAACTCGGCCTCGTACGAGGCTTGAGTCCGCCCCGTGTCGGGCGGCCATCCGTCTTGAATCGAATGAGGGAGGGGATTCATAGCAAGGGGACCGATGATGGCCCCGCCGGCCAAGGAAGGCCCGCGGGTGAACCGGGAAATCGACGTGCCGAGCGTGCGCCTGATCGGGCCGGATGGGTCGATGCTGGGCGTCGTGCCGATCCGCGATGCGCTCAGGGCCGCGCAGGAGGTGGAGCTGGACCTTGTGGAGGTCTCGCCCAACGCCGATCCGCCGGTCTGCAAAGTTCTCGATTACGGCAAGTATAAATACGAGGCGCAGAAAAAGAAGAACGAGGCGCGCAAACGACAAAAGACAATCGATGTCAAGGAAATCAAGCTCAGACCCAATATCGACGACAACGATTATCAGGTCAAGCTGCGCAATGCCAAGCGCTTCCTCGAAGAGGGCGACAAGGTCAAGGTCACCATGCGGTTCCGGGGCCGGGAAATGGTCCACCAGAACCTGGGCATGGACGTGCTGATCCGCGTCCGCGAGGAACTCGAAGAGGAAGCGAACGCCAAGGTCGAACAGATGCCGAAGATGGAAGGCCGGCAGATGATCATGGTGCTGGCGCCGAAGTAAGCGGCGCCCGGCCGGCCGGCGGCATTGCGACAGGCGACGGGCGACAGACGACAGGCAACAGTCGGCGGGCCGGCAGTGGCCGGGACCCGGATTTCCGGGGCCGGCCCGCCGGCCCTTTCCTTGCCGCCCCTTTCCTTGCCGGCCTTTCCTTGCCGGCCGGGCCGTGATCTTCCCGCTCCCCTGATTCTTGTGCGCTGCGGCCGGCCGGGTAAGGCTTCCTTAACGCCGCGGCGGCAGAGTCCGCGTTAACCATGATGTCGGCGCGTGCCGACCGGCGAAGGATGCCGCCCGTGAGCGGACCCGACAGCGATTCGGACGACAAGCCCGGCGAGACGGCTGGCAGCGGCCGCCGGCTGGCGGTCGCCCTGCAATACGACATGGATGGCGACGGCGCGCCCCGGGTGGTGGCCAGCGGCCGGGGGGCGCTGGCCGAGGCGCTGCTCGACATCGCCTTCGCCCAGGGCGTCAAGGTGCGCGAGGACGCCGATCTGGCGCAGCTGCTCTCCCTGGTCGAGGTCGGCGACGACATCCCGGTCGAGGCCTTTCTGGCGGTCGCCGAGGTTCTGGCCTATGTCTACCGCGCCAACAACGATCCGCGCTGGGCGGCGCTGATGACCGGCCCGGCCGACAAGGGCCAGGGGTGACCGGCCCGCCTCCCCCGCCCGCCCGTTCGAGCCTGCCCATGGAATTCGAGAACTATCTGCGCTTCGTCTTCGCGCTGCTCTTCGTCCTGGCCCTGATCGCGCTGGCGGCCTGGGCGGCCCGCCGCTTCGGCCTGGCCGGAGCCATGCCGGTCGTCCGCGGCCGGCAGAAGCGCCTGGCGGTGGTCGAGAGCCTGGCCCTCGACGCCAAAAGACGGCTGGTGCTGGTACGCCGCGACGGGGTCGAGCACCTGCTGCTGCTCGGCGCCCAGTCCGATGTGGTGGTGGAGCGGCAGGTGCCGGCCACCGGCCCGCCGGCGTCCGGGCCGATGGCCGGGCCGGATGACGCCGTTGATACGGAAGCGGCGAACGCCGGAGACGCGGGAGAGCCGCGATGATCGCCCGGCTGGCTGCCCGCATCGGCACCCAAGGGGCGCTGCTTGCGGCGCTGGCGGCGGTGCTCGGCCTCGCCCTGGCGGCCGGGCCGGCCGGCGCCCAGAGCCTCAATCTCGACCTCGGCGGCGGCTCGACGACCGACACCATCATTCAGCTGGTGGCGCTGATCACCGTGCTGTCGCTGGCGCCGTCGATCCTGGTGATGGTGACGTCCTTCACCCGCATCGTCGTCGTCCTGTCCTTCCTGCGCACCGCGCTCGGCGTCCAGCAGACGCCGCCCAACAATGTCCTGATCAGCCTGGCGCTGTTCCTCACCGCCTTCATCATGGCGCCGGTCGCCCAGCAGGCCTGGGACAACGGCCTGCAGCCCTTCATCGACAACCGCATCGACGAGTCCGAGGCCTTTACGGAGACGGTTGCGCCCTTCCGCGGCTTCATGCTGCAGCATGTGCGCGAACAGGATCTCGGCCTGTTCATGGACCTGGGCCAGGTCGAGGCGGCGACGCCCGACGACGTGCCGCTGCACACCCTGATCCCCGCCTTCATGATCAGCGAATTGCGCCGCGCCTTCGAAATCGGCTTCCTCTTGTTCCTGCCCTTCCTGATCATCGACATGGTCGTCGCCTCGATCCTCATGTCGATGGGCATGATGATGCTGCCGCCGATCATGATCTCGCTGCCCTTCAAGATCGTCTTCTTCGTGCTTGTCGACGGCTGGTACCTGATCGCCGGCTCCCTCGTACAAAGCTATGGCGGGGGATAGGGGGATAGGTTGGAGCGTGTTGGGGTTCGCTGGCGCTCACCCCAACCTACACGCCACGATGGCTTTTGGAATTTTCCGTAGTTGGGGTGAGCGCAGCGAACCCCAACTTTCCGGCCGATCCATGCCGTGGAACCCATTCCGGTCATTCCTGGATCCCCGCCACCCGCCTCTGCGGGCGCAAGCTCCGCGGGGATGACCGCATCAGCGTCGTAGGTTGGGGTGAGCGTAGCGAACCCCAACTTTCCAGCCGATCCATGCCTCGGAACCCATTCAAGTAGGTTGTAGGTTGGAGCGCGTTGGGGTTCGCTGCGCTCACCCCAACCTACCGCTTTTGGAATTTTCCGTAGGTTGGGGTGAGCGTAGCGAACCCCAACAATTTTTGCCCCTTTCCGGAACGGTGCAAATCATCTTGCCGCTGCCCCCGGCGTCAGGCGAGGGTGGCGGAGGCTTGTTTGACCTGTTTGACGGCGGTGTCGATTTGGTCGGTGGTGGCGGCGATCTGGGTCATGCTTTCGCTGATCGCGACGACGCCTTCCGAGGCGGTGTGCATGTTCGACGAGACGTCCTGGGTGACGGCGCTCTGCTCCTCGACGGCCGAGGCGATGGCGGAGGAGATCTCGCTGATGCGTTCGATCGTGCCGCAGATGCCGCCGATCACCTCCACGGCTTCCCCCGTCCGGCCCTGGATGCCGGCGATCTGCTGACGGATATCCTCGGTCGCCTTGGCGGTCTGGTTGGCGAGGCTCTTGACCTCCCCGGCCACCACCGCGAAGCCCTTGCCGGCCTCCCCGGCCCGCGCCGCCTCGATCGTCGCATTGAGGGCGAGAAGGTTGGTCTGCTCGGCAATGTCGGTGATCAGGCCGACCACCGTGCCGATCTTCTGCGCGGCCGCGGCCTGCGTGGTGATTTCCGAGATCGAGGCGGAGAGCTGTTCGGCGCCGGAGGCGACGGTCTGGACATTGGCGGACACCTGGGTGGAGGCGCCGGCCGCGGAGGCGGTCTGGCGCGAGGCGGTCTCCACCGAAGCCGTGATCGAATCGAGGTCCCGGGCGATCTCCGTCTGCACGCGTTCGCGCCTCTGGCGTTCCGTCACCTGGGCGGTGACGTCGGTGGCGAACTTCACCACCTTGAACGGGCGGCCGTTCATGTCGAGGATCGGGTTGTAGGTCGCCTGGATCCAGACCTCCCGGCCGCCCTTGGCGAGCCGCTTGTATTCGCCGGCGTGAAACTCGCCGCGGCGCAGGGTCTCCCAGAAGTGCCGGTATTCCTCCGTGCGCTCGAAGCCCGACTCGACGAAGCGGCTGTGATGGCCGCCGCGGATCTCGTCGAGACGATAGCCCATGACGCCGAGAAAGGCCTCGTTCGCGTCCAGCACCGTGCCGTCCATGTCGAAGACGATGACCGCCATCGCCCGGCGGAGCGCCGCGATCTGGCCCTCGGTCTCGGCCGCCCGCAGCTTCTCTTCGGTCACGTCGGTGGCGAACTTCACCACTTTATAGGGGCGGCCGCCGCGGCCCAGGACCGGATTGTAGGTGGCCCGGATCCAGATCTCGCGTCCGCCCTTGGCAAGGCGCCGGTATTCCGCCGTGTGAAAGTCGCCGCGATTGAGAGTTTCCCAGAATGTCCGGTAGGCCTCGCCGGCCGCTTCCTCCGGCGGCATGAAAATGCGGTGATGCTGGCCCTTGATCTCCGACAATGTATAGCCGACCGTCTTCAGGAAATTCTCGTTCGCCGTCAGGATCGTGCCGTCCATGGCGAACTCAATTCTCGCCTGAGAACGGTCGAGCGACTGTAGAATTTCACGATTATTGCGGTTGATTTGTCCGAACATGGCCTGACTCCCGTGCAGGGCAGCCTGCAGACTGTCCCAGGCGGCCTTGGAGGCAAGATTTGCGTGGAAATGGTTTCGAAAGGATTGACTGAGACTGCAATGACGCCTGCCTCTGCGACAGAAAAGGCCGGCCGGCCGCGGCCGGTGTGCACGCATCCTCTGCAGCGCGGCGGAAGTCCTGCCCATCGGCCCGGAACCGGGTGGCCGGTTCGGCGTTAAGGGTGTACCTTGGGGTCCTCCCCCCGCATTCCGGCGCCCTCCGGCCCATAAGAACAGTCGCCCCGACAGGAGGCAGCATGACGACACCCGACCCCTTGTGGTACAAGGACGCGGTCATCTATCAGCTGCACGTCAAGGCCTATCGCGATTCCAATGGCGACGGCATCGGCGATTTGCGCGGCCTGACCGAGCAGCTCGACTATATCCAGGACCTCGGCGTCACGGCCATCTGGCTCCTGCCCTTCTATCCCTCGCCGCAGCGCGACGACGGCTACGACATCGCCGACTTCCTGGACATCAACCCGTCCTATGGGACCATGGACGATTTCCGGGCCTTCGTCGACGAGGCGCACCGCCGGGGCCTGCGGGTGATCACCGAGCTGGTGGTCAACCACACCTCCGACCAGCACCCCTGGTTCCAGCGCGCGCGCAAGGCGCCGCCCGGCTCGCCGGAGCGCGACTACTATGTCTGGAGCGAGACGGATCGGAAATACGCCGGCACGCGGATCATCTTCACCGACACCGAAACGTCGAACTGGGCCTGGGACGCCGAGGCCAAGGCCTATTACTGGCACCGCTTCTTCTCGCACCAGCCCGACCTGAACTTCGACAATCCCAAGGTCGTCGAGGCGGTGATCGAGACCATGCGCTTCTGGCTCGACATCGGCGTCGACGGCCTGCGGCTGGACGCCGTGCCCTATCTCTGCGAGCGCGAGGGCACCAACAACGAAAACCTGCCCGAGACCCATGCCGTCATCAAGAGCCTGCGGGCGGCGATGGACGAAAGCCATCCCGGCCGCATGCTGCTGGCCGAGGCCAATCAATGGCCGGAGGATGTGCTGCCCTATTTCGGCGAGGGCGAGGGCGACGAATGCCACATGGCCTTTCACTTCCCGCTGATGCCGCGGATGTTCATGGCCATCGCCCAGGAAGACCGGCTGCCGATCACCGACATCATCCGCCAGACGCCCACCCCGCCGGCCAATGGCCAATGGGGCATGTTCCTGCGCAATCACGACGAGCTGACCCTGGAAATGGTCACCGATCGCGAGCGGGACTACATGTACCGGTTCTATGCCAGCGACCCGCGCGCCAAGATCAATGTCGGCATCCGCCGCCGCCTGGCGCCCTTGCTGCACAATGACCGCCGCAAGATCGAGCTGCTGAACAGCCTGCTGATGTCGATGCCGGGCACGCCGATCCTCTATTACGGCGACGAGATCGGCATGGGCGACAACATCTATCTCGGCGACCGCAATGGCGTGCGCACGCCGATGCAATGGTCGCCGGACCGCAATGGCGGCTTTTCCCGCGCCAATCCGGCACAGCTCTATCTGCCGCCGATCATGGACCCGGTCTATGGCTTCGAGGCGGTGAATGTCGAGCGCCAGGCCCAGGATCCGTCCTCGCTGCTGAACTGGGTCAAGCGGCTGCTGGCGGTGCGCCGCAGCCGGCCCTCGCTGGGCCGCGGCAGCGTCGACCTGCTCTATCCCGGCAACCGCCGGGTCCTGGCCTACTC
The DNA here is from genome assembly GCA_009909005.1 of Alphaproteobacteria bacterium. Lineage (GTDB taxonomy): Bacteria > Pseudomonadota > Alphaproteobacteria > DSM-16000 > Inquilinaceae > JAAAOG01. The sequence goes on from JAAAOG010000116.1 coordinate 15,389, forward strand.
CGTCTCCTATCAGGGCGAAGCGGTGCTGTGCGTCGCCAATCTGGCGCGCTCGGCCGAGCCGGTGGAACTCGACCTGTCGCAGTTCCGGGGCATGGTGCCGATCGAGCTGATGAGCCGCACGCCCTTCCCGCCGATCGGCGAGCTGCCCTATCTGCTCACGCTGCAGCCCTATGCCTTTTTCTGGTTCCTGCTGACCAGCGGGGCCGAGGCGCCGGACTGGCACACCGAGCTGCCGCCGACCCTGCCGGAGCTGGCGACGCTGGTGCTGCCGCAGGGCTGGCAGAGCTTCATGGCCGGTCGCGAGCAGGCCAAGTTCGCCGGCGAGGTCCTGCCGACCTATGTGCCGAAGCAGCGCTGGTTCGGCGCCAAGGGCCGGCCGGTCGACCGTTTCGGCAGCCATGCCGCGGCACTGCTCGGTGCCGGCGACGACAGCTGGCTCCTGGAGATGGTCGAGGTCGACCTCGCCGACGGCGACCGGCAGATGTACTTCGTGCCGCTCGGCATCGCCTGGGAAACGCCGGTCGAGGACCACGGCCAGGCCTATCTGCCCTATTCGCTGGGCAAGGTGCGTCAGGGCTCGCGCAGCGGCCTGCTGCACGACGCCTATGTCGATCCCGGCTTCATGCGCGAAGTGCTGGCGGCACTGCGGGAGCGGCGCGTGCTCCCCGCCACCCATGGCGAGATGCGCTTTGTCCCGACCGAGCGGCTGGACGACATCGTCTTCGACGACGATCCGGAAATCCGCGCCCTCGGCGTCGAGCAGAGCAACACCTCGACCATCATCGGCGACAAGATCGTCGCCAAGGGCTATCGGCGGCTGCATCCGGGCCTGCACCTGGAGCTGGAGGTGGCGCGTTATCTCACCGAGACCGCCGGCTATGCCAACACCCCGCCGCTGATCGGCTCGATCGAGCATAACGGCAGCGACGGCCAACCGACCGCCCTGTGCATCCTTCAGGGCTTCGTGGCAAACCAGGGCGATGGCTGGCGCTATACGCTCAACCATCTGGCGCGGGTGCTCGAGCGGGCCGGGACCGAGGAGCCTGCCGACATGACGGCCTTTCCGGACCCCGATCACGTGTACCGGCTGCTGATCGAAACGCTGGGCACCCGCACTGCCGAGTTGCACCAGGCCTTCGGCCTCGCCACCGGCGATCCCGGCTTCGATCCCGAGCCGGTCGCCGCCGACGACCTTGCGGCCTGGTCGACCCAGATCGCGGCCCAGACCGACGAGACCCTGGCCTCTCTGGCGGCCACGCTGGACACGCTGCCGGACGAACACAGCCGCGATGCGGCAACGACTCTCGTCGGTGACCGCGATGCCCTTCTGGACCTGATCCGCGGGCTGGTGCCGGCCCGGCTGGACGCCACCAAGACCCGCTATCACGGCGACTATCACTTGGGCCAGGTGCTGGTCGTCCGCGACGACTGGATGCTGATCGACTTCGAAGGCGAGCCGCTGCGGCCTCTGGAAGAACGCCGGGCCAAGCACAGCCCGCTGAAGGACGTCGCCGGCATGCTGCGCTCGTTCAACTACGCGGCCTGGGCGGCGCTGTTCAATCGCACCCAGGACCGTCCGGAAGACAGGGACGAGCTGCTGCCGGTCGTCGAGGATTGGGAGCGCGAGACCCGCGCGGCCTTCATGGCCGGCTATGATGCGGCGATCGCCGGCTGCCCGGCCCGGCCGGCCCGGGCCGAAGACGCGGCGGCGCTGCTCGACCTCTTTCTCATCGAAAAGGCGGCCTACGAAATCCGCTATGAACTGGCCAACCGGCCGCACTGGGTGCACATCCCGGTCCTTGGCCTTGGCCGCATTCTCGCCGCCAGAAAGGGATGAGCCCCATGGCAACAAGCAAGACGGCGTTCGACAAGGCCGCCACCCGGATCGCCGAGGGCACGCACGGCGATCCCTTCGACTTTCTCGGCATGCACGAGACCGGCGGAGAGCTGGTCGTGCGCACCTTTCAGCCGCAGGCCGACAGCGTCGCCGTGATCCGCGCCGAGGACGGTACGGAAGTCGCGGCGCTGCCGCGCATCCATAAGGAAGGCGTCTTCGCCGGGCCGGTCGGCAAGGCCGGGCGGCCCTTCGCCTACAGGCTGCGGGTCTCGACCGGCGGCCGAACGCGCGACATCGCCGACCCCTATCGCTTCCCGCCGATCCTGGGCGAGATGGACCTCCATCTCATCGCCGAGGGCAAACACCTGCGGCTCGATGAGAAGCTGGGGGCCCACCCCATGGTGCTGGAGGGCGTCCGCGGGACCGGCTTTGCCGTCTGGGCGCCGAATGCCGAGCGGGTCAGCGTCGTCGGCGATTTCAACCAATGGGACGGCCGGGTTCACGCCATGCGGTTCCAGCCCGGCTGCGGCGTCTGGGAACTCTTCCTCCCGGAGATTGAGGAAGGGACCCTCTACAAATACGAGGTCCTGGGCCAGGGCGAAAAGCTTATGGCCCTAAAGGTCGACCCTTTTGCCTTCTTTTGCGAGCAGGCGCCGGGCACCGCCGGCATCGTCTATGATCTCTCGCGCTATGGCTGGGCCGACGGGAGCTGGATGTATCAGCGCGGCGAGTCGATCAAGGTCGAAGCGCCGGTCTCCATCTACGAGGTGCATCTCGGCTCGTGGCGGCGGAGCACCGAAGAGGGCCGGCGCTACCTGACCTATGAGGAGCTGGCCGAGACGCTCATCCCCTATGTCCGGGATATGGGCTTCACGCATGTCGAGCTGATGCCGATCTCCGAGCACCCCTTCGACGGCTCCTGGGGCTATCAGCCCCTCGGCCTGTTCGCCCCGACCAGCCGCCACGGCAAGCCGGACGAATTCCGCAATTTCGTCGACCGCTGCCACCAGGCCGGCATCGGCGTCATCAACGACTGGGTGCCCGGCCACTTTCCGCGCGATCCGCAGGGGCTCGGCTGGTTCGACGGCACAAATCTCTACGAGCATGCCGACCCGCGCCAGGGCGCCCACAGCGACTGGGGCACGCTGATCTACAATTACGGCCGCAATGAAGTCTCCAATTACCTGCTGAACAATGCGTTGTTCTGGATCGAGGAATATCACCTCGACGGGCTGCGCGTCGACGCCGTCGCCTCCATGCTCTATCTCGACTACAGCCGCAGGGAGGGAGAGTGGATCCCCAACAAATATGGCGGCAACGAGAACCTGGAAGCGATCGAATTCCTCAAGCGCACCAACGTGCATCTTTACGGGGAGTTTCCCGGCGTAAGCACCATGGCCGAGGAATCCACCTCATGGCCGATGGTCTCCCGGCCGACCTATCTCGGCGGGCTCGGCTTCGGCTATAAATGGAACATGGGCTGGATGCACGACACGCTGTCGTACATGTCGAAGGAGCCCGTCTACCGAAAATACCATCACGATCAGCTGACCCACACCATCGTCTATGCGTTCGCCGAGAACTTTGTCCTGCCGCTCAGCCATGACGAGGTGGTGCACGGCAAGGGCTCGCTTCTAGGCAAGATGCCGGGCGACCGCTGGCAGAAATTCGCCAATCTCCGCGCCTATTACGGCCTGATGTTCGGCTATCCCGGCAAGAAGCTGCTGTTCATGGGCTGCGAGTTCGGCCAGGAGCGCGAGTGGAACCACGATGCCGGGCTGGACTGGCACCTGCTCGACGACCCGCTGCATGCCGGGCTGCAGGGCCTGGTCCGCGACCTCAACACGCTGTACCGGGGTGAGCCGGCCCTGCACAGCCTGGACTGCGAGGGCGCCGGCTTCGAATGGATCGACACCACCGACTGGGAAAAAAGCGTCATCTCCTTCCTGCGCAAGGGCCGGAAGCCGGGCGAGGTGGCGGTGGTCGTCTGCAATTTCACGCCGGTGGTGCGGGAGAATTACCGCATCGGCGTGCCGCAGGGCGGCTTGTGGCGCGAGCGGATCAACACCGATGCCGGGTTGTATGGCGGCAGCAATGTCGGCAATGCCGGCGCCGTCATAGCACAGGGCGGCCCCCACCACGGTCGGCCGCATATGCTGGAACTGACCCTGCCGCCGCTCGGCACGGTCATCTTCGTCCCGGACAGTGCGGGCGCGTGACCAGCGCGGTTCGTAGGGCGCGCCGGACCTCCCGCTGATGCACAGTGGGCGGCTCACGCCCTTTGGCAGCGGTAGAACAGCAGGTCGTCCGTCAGCCGACCCGGGCGGGCGCCCAGCGAGATCGTGCCGGAACCGTGCAGGTAGACGTGATCGCGCAGCACGAACAGCGTCTGCCCGGCCTCCGGCGTCACATGGGTGCCGTTGGTGCTCTGATCGCGCAGGATGAAATGGTCGCCCGAGACCAGCAGCACGGCATGCCGGCGCGAGACGAGGCCGTGACGGATCACCACATCGCAGCTGTCGTCGCGGCCCAGCACCAGCTGTCCGCCGTCCCGCGTCCGCAGGCCGAAATCGCGGCCGCGATGCGTGAGGAGGATTTCCTGCGGCAGGCTCGACCGTGTGGCCACGCCGGTGCGTTCAAGGCTCGCCTCGTCGGCGAAGACGACCACGACTTCGACGCGGCCATGGCGCCCTTTCGGCTGGAAGGAGGGGGCGAGGACCTGGTGCTGCACCGGCAGCTCGCGCAGACCGGCGACCGTCCGGCGGGTCGACAGCACCTCGCCGGCCTTGGCCAGCTTGCACAGATGCGCCGCGACGTTCACCGTATCGCCGTGGACATCGCCCTCCTCGAACAGCACCGGGCCATGCAGGCAACCGATCGCCAGCGCGACGGTGGACAACAGGAACTCGTTCTGCGCGGTCAGGGCGGCCCCCAGGCCGTCATCCGGCCTGGAAAAGGTCGCCAGCACCGCATCGCCGATCCGCTTGATCGGCTGTCCGTCATAGCGCCGGACAATGGCCTCGAACGCGTCGAGCGTGGCGGCGACCTTGCGCTTGGCCTCGACATCGCCGGCGGTCTCGTAGAGCCGCGAACTGCCGACCACATCGGCAAACAGGACCGTCGCCCCGACGCCCCTCTCGTGCGCCTGACGCTGTTTCGGGCTGGTTTCCGGAAACGCGAGATCGGGCCGCGATGCCCCACGTTCGCGTGAAGCGCCGATTGGCAGAGGTTTTTCGCGATTGCTCGCCTTTTCGGTCATCGGGATCCCGTCTCGGCCGGCCCGGACGCCAAGCCTGATCTCAGCCCCATATCCGACCATAGTCCCGCCGGCATTGCCAGCCTCGCTTGCGCCTCTGCCCGTGCCGCAGAGGACGCGCCGGGCATCAATGATGCGGGCAGGCGCGAACCTCCACCGTGACATGGACGAGGCCGCGGTCGCCCGGCAGCCGGGCGCGGTAATGGTCGGGCGGCTGCGGCCGGTCGGACACCACGGCCAGCTCGGCGGCGAAAATCTCCGGTCCGATCGACCAGACATGCAGATCGGTCAGCCGGTCGCCGCTGCCGTCCTCCTCGATCGCCTGCCGGATGGCGGTGCGCAGCGACGGACCGGCCTGGCGGTCGAGCAGCACGCCGCCGCTCTGCCGCGCCAGGCCCCAGGCCCAGACCGACACCAGCACGGCGCCGACAATGCCCATCAGCGGATCCATCCAGGCCAGCCCCAGGAACTTGCCGGCCAGCAGCGCCACGATCGCCAGCAGCGAGGTCAGCGCATCGGCCATGACGTGCAGATAGGCGGCGCGGAGATTGTGGTCGTGATGACCGGCTTGACCATGCTCTGCGGCATCCGCGTGCGGCTCATGCTCATGCTTATGGTCGTGGTCGTGGTCGTGAGTGGGGCGATGACCGTGATGATGATGGTGGTGGTGATGATGCCCATGATGATGCCCATGATGCTCGCCGCTGCGGCTGAGCAGGACGGCGCTGACGCCGTTCACCGCCAGCCCGACCACGGCGACCAGGATCGCCTGGTCGAAGGCGATGGGCACGGGCTCGACGAACCGCCAGGCGCTCTCCCAAGCCATCAGCAGGGCGAAGACGCCGAGCAGGAGGGCGCTGGCAAAGGCCCCCAGCATGTTCACCTTGCCGGTGCCGAAGCTGAAGGCCGGGTCGCGGGCATGCCGGCGGGCATACCAATAGGCAAAGGCGGCGACGCCGAGGGCCGCGGTATGGCTGCCCATGTGCAGGCCGTCGGCCAGCAGCGCCATCGACCCGTAGGCGAGGCCGGCGACGATCTCGACCACCATGGTCACCGCCGTCAGCACGATGACCAGCCGCGTCGCCCCCTCGCCGGGCCGCTGCCGGTCCTGGCCGAAGGCATGGTCATGGGCCCAGTCTCCGACGCCCTGATGGTGCATGGCTCGCCTCGCTGCGGGAAAACGCCTGTTATGGGCAGAGATCACGCCATCTCAGCCCCGGTCAAGCGGGACAGGGCCAGAGCCGACTGCCGTGGCCCCCAGAGTTTGAACAGGGTCATGCCGGCGGCGGGTTGCGTTCTGCGTCCTATGCCCTCTGCCTCGCGCTGAAGGCGAAGGCCACCGCCTTGGCAGCCTGTCCGAAATCGCCCCGGCCCCCCTCACAGGGCCTGTCAGGTCACGTCGGGACCGCCCAGGCGCGGCAGTTCGGCCTCGACATGGGCGGCGAAGCCGCTGCCGGCTTCGGCATAGGTGTTGAAGGCGATATGGGCGCCGGCTGCCTTCAGCGCCGCCTCCTCGTCCTGATATTGCGCCAGCGCGGCGACCCCGCCGGCATAGCCGCTCGCCCTGATCTGCTCCATCGCCGTCATGTTGGAGCGGTGCTCGGGCATGGCCAGCAGCACCACCTTCAGTCGGCTGCGGTGGACCTGCACCCGCTCCCAGAAATCCAGGTCCGTGGCGTCGCCCGGGATGACATTGCGCCCCTTCTCGAGATGTTCGGCCACCTTTTCGGCGCTGACCTCGACACCGACCAGCCGGTCGCCATAGCGCTCCGCCAGAAAGTCATAGGCGCCGGTGCCGATCCGCCCCATGCCGAAGACGGCGATCTCCGCCGGCCCGATATCCACCGGCTGGTCTTCCGGATGACGGGCGCCCGTCTCGAACGGCGTCAGCCTGTCGCGATATTTCGAGTAGAGCGTATAGGCGCGCCGGTTGAAGGGGGCGGCCAGCACGAAGGAGAGGGACAGGGCGACGGCCAGCACCACCAGCCATTCATTGCCGATCCAGCCGGCCTGGACGCCGATTGCCGCGACGATCAGCCCGAACTCGCTGTAGGTCCCGAGGCTCAGCGCGCCGAGCAGGGCCGAGCGGGCCCGCAGGTGGAAACGGCTGAGGATGAGGAAGAACAGGCCGGTCTTGAGCGGCACCAGAGCCAGCAGCAGCACGGCGATGGCGAACATCTCAAGGCTCGGGCTGTCGGCCAGACCGATGGCCAGAAAGAACCCGACCAGGAAGATTTCCTTGAAGGCGAAGAGCGAATCGGCGACCTCCGAGGCCCGCTTGTGGCCCGCCAGCAGCATGCCGAGGATCAGCGCTCCGAGATCGGGCTTCAGCCCCACCTCTTCGAACAATGCCACGCCGAGCGTGATCGCCGCGAACAGGCCGAACAGCGGCATCAACTCGGCATGACCGACCCGGTCGAGCAGATAATTGAGGAAGGGGCGGGCGGCAAGCAGGCCGATCAAGGCCAGGGCATAGACCGAAGGCAGCTTGCCGCTCGAGACCGTCAGGAAGATGACGGCGAAGACATCCTGCATGATCAGAATGCCGATCGCCGTCTTGCCGTGCAGCGAGGCGAGTTCGCCCTTGTCCTCCAGGATCTTGGCGGCGAACACGGTGCTGGAGAAGCTGAGCGCGAAGGCGACCAGCGCCGCCGCGCCGGGATCGAGCCCGGCAAAGGCCGACAGGCCGATCCAACTCAACACCACCAGCAGCATGGTGAGGGCGGCGACGCTGATCGCCGCATGGGTGGTGGCGCCCAGGCAGACCTCGGGCCGGGCCAGCGTCTTGAGCTTCAGTTTCAGGCCGATGGTGAAGAGCAGAAGGGTGACGCCGGCATCGGCGATCAGCTGGATGGTGGCGTCGGCCACCACGCCGAAGCCGTTGAGGACGAAGCCGGCGGCCAGAAAGCCGACCAGCGGCGGCAGACCGATATGCCGGGCGCCGAAGCCAAAGAGAAAGGCCAGCGCCAGGGTAATCGGCAGAACCTCGCTCGCAGGGACGGTGTCCATGGCACTCGGGCAGGCGGATGCGGGACGGAACGACTGCGCCGTCCTATGCCACAATCGGCCGGCCCAAACCAGCACTCACGTCCCGCGGTGCCTCTGCAGGATAGCGGATATTTCGGATATCGGGGCCGAGGGCGGCAGCCCTAGAACCGCTCAAGCAGGCGCCGCAGGTAATCCAGCTCGATGTCCGGGCGGTCGCGGTCGCCGAGGCGGCGGCGCAGCTCGTCGAGGATGCTGCGGGTGCGCTGCACCTCGGACTCGGTCGGCACCTCGACGTCGCGGGTGTCGACGCTGCCGCGGCGGCCGGGCCGGCGGCCCAGCGGATCCTGTCCCTCGCCCGGTCGCAGGCCCTGCTGCATCAGCATCGGCGCGCCGCCGCCCTGCTGGGCCATCTGGTCCATCATGGTGTTGACGATGTCGCGGATCGCCTGCTGCAGCTGCGCCACCGCCTCGCCCTGCGGGTCGACCGCCGCGCCCGGCCGGTTGCCCTGCAGCGCCTCGGTCGAGCGGCGCATGGCCTGTTCGGCGTCCCCCAGCGATTGCGGGATTTCGCCGATCAGCCCGTCGACCTCGGGCATCAGTTCGCCGAGCGCCCGGCGCAGCGCCTCCTGGGTTGCCGACGCCTGGCCCTGGGCGCCCGGAGCCCCGCCGCCCGGCTGCTGACCCGGCTGCTGACCCGGCGGCCGGCCGGATTGCGCTCCCGGCGGCGGGTCGGGGCTCTCGCCCTGGGGACGGCCCTGCGACCGGTCGAAGGTCTGGTCGAGCAGCGCCTGCTGCGCCTCGCTCAGGCGCTGCAGGTTGTCCAGCAGCGCCATCGCCTGCTCCATGGCGTCGGCCCGGCCCTGCTGCATGGGCCCGGTGTTGAGGTTCTCCATCATCGCCTGCAGCTCGGCCAGCATCTGCATCGCCGCCTCGCGGGCGCCGGCCTCGCTCAGCCGCTGCATCTCCTCCAGCATCTGCTGCAGGCCCTCCCGGTCGAGCATCTGCGCTTCGGGATCGAAGGGCAGGACGGTCATTTCCTCGCCGCGCTGCATGCGGTCGAGCAGGCTCTGCTGCAGGGCCTGCATATAGCGGTCCATCGCCTGACGGAGCTCCTCCATCAGCCGGGCGATCTCCTGATCGGAGGCATTCTCGTCGGCCAGCGCCTCCATCAGCGCCTGCTGGGCCTCGCGCAGGGCCCGTTCGGCCAGCAGCAGGTCGCCCTCCTCGATGCGCAGTGCGGTGTCCCAGAGCAGCTGCTGCACCGGGTCGACGGCGGCCGTCGCGCCATCGGCGAGGGTCAGGCGCTGGGCGGCGCTGCGCAAAGCCAGGAAGACCAGGGAATCGCCGCCGAAGCGGGCCGGACGCAGCGACAGGTCGCTGAGGATCCCGGCGACGTCCGGCCCGCGGGCCGGTGCGGCCAGCAAGACCCGGCGCTGTTCGATAATGGCGCGGGCGATGGGGTGACTGAACTGCCGCTCCGGCAGCACGAATTCCGCGGCCGGCGCCGTACCGGTCTGGCCGGCCTCGTCCGTCGCCGTCAGGGTCAGGGCGACCGGCCGGCCGGCCCAGGGATGCGGGGTCAGGTCGAAATAGCCGGTGCCCGCGGCCAGGCCCGGCTCGCTCTCGCGCACCGTCAGCTCCAGCGCGATGGGGTCGCGGGCGATGACCGAGTCCTCGCCTTCGGCCAGGCGTACGGTCGCGCTGACCGTGGCGATGCCGTAATCGTCCTCCGCCTCGTAGGCGAGGCTGACGGCGGCGCGTTCGGTCGCCGCCGGCTCCTCGGCGAAGGCGATGGTCGGGGCCAGATCGGGCGCCACCCGTACCGGCCAGGCGCCAAGCGTACGGCCGCCCTGGCGTACGGCGAGCTCTTCGCCGCTGTCCAGCGTCGCCGTGATTTCGAAGCTGTCCGCGTCGACCGCTTCGAAGGCGGTGTCGCCGCCATTGACCGCCAGCACCGGGGCGCGGCCCGTACCGCTGACCCGGGCGAGGACTTCGCTGCCCTCGGGGACGGCGATCGGCCCGTCCGCCGCAATCCTGCCCGGACCCGCCGCCGCATTCGGCGCGTCGGCGCCGGTGTCCGTGCCGGCGCGCAAATAGACCGGCGCCCGGCCGGTATAGGCCGGCGGCGTGATGAAGACATCGAGTGCCGTCGCCGTGCCGCCGGCCATGCCGGTCAGGGCCGGGGAGATCGCCGCCTGCAGCCGCTCGCCCCGGCGGTCGCCGGCCGCCACGGCCGTCACCAGCAGGAGCAGCAGCACCAGGCCGCGCAGGGCCAGGGGGTCGCGCGCCGCCAGCCCGGCCCGCGGCAGGCGCAGGGAGAACGGCCCGCTGAGCGCCCTGAGTCGCGCCTGGTGGCGTTCCCACAGCGCCCGGCCGGCCGGATCGTACTGGCCGGTGGCCTGACGGTCGTCGCGGGCGGCGAGCGGCCGGTGCATCAGGCCGCTGTCGCGCTCCAGCCGGCGGCGTCCCTCCTCCCGCCGCGGCCAGGCGACGCCGCGCAGGCCCTGCACCGCCGTCCAGCCGATCCCAACACCGAAGGCCAGCAGCACGGCGGCATGGACCCAGGGGCCGAGCGCCGGCAGCACGCCGCTGAGCGCCAGGGCGACGAACAGCCCGGCCAGCCGCTCCAGCCCGATCAGACCCTGGGCGAGGCGGATCAGCCGCCGCGGCTCGCGCGCCGGACGTCCGGCCTCGGCTCCGGGGCGGGCGGGCGTCTTGCTATTCGCGGCAGTGGGGCGCGCGGTCATCGGCCCGCCTCCCATGTCAGTCAGATTTGCGGCGCGTCAGGGCGCGCCGGCTGCGGCCGGCCTGTCGTCCAGCCAGTCCGGCATGCTCTCGCCGGCGACCATTTCCGCAAATGTGGGCCGTTTTCTGACGACGGCAAACCGCGCGCCGTCGACCAGCACCTCCGGCACCAGCGGCCTCGTGTTGTATTCGCCGGCCATGACGGCACCATAGGCCCCGGCACTGAGAAACGCCACCAGATCGCCGGACGCGAGCGGCGGCAGATGGCGCGCCTGGGCGAAGCAGTCGGTGCTCTCGCAGACCGGGCCGACCACGTCGACCGGCGCCTCCGGCGTGCCGGGGCGCGGCTCCGCGACGGGCACGATGGCGTGCCAGGCGCCGTAGAGGGCCGGGCGGATGAGGTCGTTCATCGCCGCGTCGACGATCAGGAAGGGCCGGGCGAGGTCGGTCTTGGGATAGATGACCGAGGACAGCAGCAGCCCGGCATTGCCGACCAGCACCCGGCCGGGCTCCAGCATCAGCTCGCAGTCGAGCGGCCCGACGATATCCTCGATCAGCGCCGCAAAGCCGTCGGGGTCGGCCGGCACTTCGTCGCGATAGGTGATCGCCAGCCCGCCGCCGAGGTCGAGCCTGCTGATCGGGAAGCCGTCGGCGCGCAGCAGCTTGGCAAGGTCGGCGAGGCGCTGATAGGCGTCGCGGAAGGGCTTCAGGTCGGTCACCTGGCTGCCGATGTGCATGGCAATGCCGCCGCAATCGAGGTTCGGCAGCGCCCGGGCGTGGCGATAGAGATCCGGCGCGCGTTCGATATCGATGCCGAACTTGGCGTCGCGGGTGCCGGTGGTGATCTGCTTGAGGGTGAGGGCGTCGACATCCGGGTTGACCCGCAGGGCGACGGGCGCCACCCGCCCCTGCTCGGCGGCGACCTGGCTCAGGATCTCCAGCTCCGGCAGGCTCTCGACATTGAACTGCTTGATGCCGGCCTCGACCGCCGCGGCCAGCTCGGCCCGGGTCTTGCCGACGCCGGAAAAGACGATGCGGTCGGCCGGGATGCCGGCCATCAGGCAGCGCCGGAGTTCGCCGACGGAGACCACGTCGCCGCCGCAGCCCTCGCGCCCCAGGGTGCGGATCACCGCCAGGTTGGAATTGGCCTTGACGGCGTAGCAGAGCGTCGTCCGCCGGCCGGCCGGCACCGTCGCCAGGGCGCCGGCGAGGCGCCGATAGGCGGCGCGCATGGCGTTGGCGGCATAGACATAAACGGGCGTCCCGACCGCCGCGGCGATCGCCGGCAGCGGCACATCCTCGGCAAAGAGCGTGCCGTCGCGATACTGAAATCCCTCCCCCATCGCCGCGCCCCCTCAGGTCGAGGGATAGGTGCGCGGGAAGCGGTCATTCTCCTCCCCCTGCGGCGCCAGCACCCGGTCCGGCTTCTTGCCGCACCCGGCAGCCCCCAGGGCGAAACAGACGGCAATCAGAATCAGGCTTATCCGACGCATGCGTTCAGGCTTTCATGAGCAGAGGGCTTTCCTGCCGCCACAGTGCCGCCCGCCGCCGAGCCTGTCAAAGACCCTGCCGAACCGCAGCGCCGTTCACAAATGCCGGCCCGGATCCGATAGATATCGATAATATCCTGATGGGCTTTCCCAGAAAGACGGAAGGCGGTCATTCCAAGAGACCGCGTTGCCGGGCTTCAGTTCTTGCGGCCTCAAGGATCTCCTCCGGTGAGCTGTCGCTGATGCCACTCGCTTCCGCCTCGTCCAGCAATGACCGCAACGCGGCAATCGCATCCTGATGACGGGCCTGATCCTCTCGAATCAGCCGGCAGAGATAATCGCTCTCATCTCGATAGGGACCCTCGACGAGACGAGCTTCGACGAAGCGACTCAGTTGCTCGGGCAAAGAGATCGTGATCCGGGCCATGGTCAAGCCTCCGTTCATCCACCGGGAGATTTCCGGATTCCTCGCCCATTTTCAAGCCGGCGGCGCGTCGCCAACCCCTCATCAGCCCGCCCTTGTTTTGGCGGGGTTAACGGTTGGTGTGCGAGGGTGCCGGCGCAGACGGCGCGCCGCACGGGGTCGCAGCGGGGGTGAGTGGGATGGATGAGGAGCAGCGGTTCTTTATTGCGCCGGTGGCGGCGGTGCGGGCGGAGGGCGATGCCTTCGACGTGACCGATTTCACATTTTCCGTCACCCGCAGCGGCGACACCTCCGGCTTTGCCACGGTCGATTTCGAGGCCGGGGGGACGGGGGCGTCTGCCGCCGATGAGGAGGATTTTTTCGGCGCGGTCGCCGGCACCCTGTTCTTCACCGCCGGCGAGACCGCCAGCACCCTGACCATCCGGGTCCGGGGCGATGACGCGCCCGAGGCCGACGAGACCTTCGCCGTCACCCTCTCCGACCCCAGCGACAATGGCGTGATTGCGGCGGGCACGGCCGAAGGCGCCATTCTCGACGATGATGGCGGCGTGCCGGCGGCCACGCAGTTTCTGGCGATCCTGCCGGCCGATGCCGTCAAAGCCGAGGGCGACGATTTCGAGATCACCGAGTTCACCTTCACCGTCACCCGCAGCGGCGACACGGCGGACGAGGCGACGGTCGACTATGCCCTGGCGCCGGCCGGCCCGGCCCCGGCCGGCGAGGACGATTTCCGGGGCTTCGAGACCGGCACGGTCCGCTTCGGCCCCGGCGAGACGGTCGAGGACATCACCATCCGGGTCGACGGCGACGGCACGCCAGAGCCGGACGAGAGTTTCGCCGTGATGCTCGCCAACCCCTCGGCCGGCGCCGCCATCACCGGGGAGACGGCGACCGGCCTCATTCTCAACGACGATGCCGCGCGGGCCCTGACCATCCGGCCGCTCGACGCCGTCAAGCCGGAGGGCGACGAGGATGCGGTCACCGAGTTCACCTTCACCGTGCTGCGCGCCGGCGACGTCACCGGCCAGACGACCGTCCGCTTCGCGGCCGCCGGCACCAGCTTCGACCAGGCGAGCGACCGGGATTTCTTCGGCACGCCCTCCGGCTCGGTGCTGATCGGCACCGGCGAGACCAGCGCCACCATCACCATCCGCATCGCCGGCGACGACGAGGCCGAGGCGAACGAGACCTTCCAGGTGACCCTGTCCGATGCCGGCGGCGATGCCGTGATCGCCGGCGCGACGGCCGAGGGCATCATCCTCGACGACGATGGCGGAACGCCGGCACCGCCGACCGGGGCCGGCACGGTCGACGTCTTCCGGTTCTTCAATACCCAGGCGGGCGGGCATTTCTTCACCGCCGATGCCGCCGAACGCGACCTGGTCCGCGCCACGCTGCCGCATTTCGAGGACGAGGGCGTCGCGTTCGCGGCGCTGCCGGCCGACAGCACCGCCGCCGGTGCCACCGACGTCTTCCGGTTTTTCAACACCCAGGCCGGCGGCCATTTCTTTACGACCGATCCGGCGGAGCGCGACCGGATCGTGGAGACCCTGCCGCAGCTGACCTTCGAGGGCGTCGGTTTCGATGCCTTCGACAGCCCGGTTGCCGATACCGTGCCCGTCTATCGCTTCTTCAACACCCAGGCCGGCGGGCACTTCTTTACCAGCGACCCGGCCGAACGCGACCTGGTGCTCGACACCCTGCCGCAATTCAACTTCGAGGGCATCGGCTTCTACGCCTTTCCGGATGCGATCGGCTGACCATCCCAAAGTCCGGACCGGGCGGCCAGCCGCGCCATGTCTGCCTGTACGGCCAGCAGCGCGGGAACCACCAACAACACCAGCAGCGAGGTGACCAGCAGCCCGAAGATCAGCGTGATTGCCATGGGAATCAGGAACTGCGCCTGCAGGCTGGTCTCGAACAACAGCGGCGTCAGACCGCCAATGGTGGTGAGCGTGGTGAGAAGAACGGCGCGCAGGCGCTCGCAGGTTCCCTCGACGATCGCCTCCGCGATGGCGGCGCCCGCGTCGCGTCGCGCCTCGATGGCGCTCACCAGAATGATCGAGTCATTGACCAGAATGCCCGACAGCCCGAGCAGGGCCACCAGGCTGAGGATGGTCAGGTCGTATTCCAGCAGCCAATGGCCGAGCACCGCGCCGATGACGCCGAACGGCACGATGGCGATCACGACCAGCGGCCGCCAATAGGAGGCGAACACCCAGGCGAGAACGACGTAGATCGCCGCCCCACCGAGCACGGCCCCCCGGCGCATATCAGCGAAGCTCTCCTCCCGATCGCGGACGGTGCCGGCAAAATGCGCCGCGACACCATGGTCCGCCGCAATCTCCGCCAGCGGTCCGGCAGACAGCGCATCGGCAATCGCGCCGACATTGACGGCCGCCTCATCCACTTCGGCCGTGACGGAGACCGTCCGCCGGCCGTCTTCGCGGCGGATTTCAGCAAAGCCGCGCTGCGTGCGCAGCGTGGCGACATCGCCCAGGGCCACAACGGCGCCGCCCGGCGTCACGAGCGGCAGGGCAATCATCCCGGCCCGCGTACGTTCGGCCTCTGCCAGCATTACCCGCACCGTCACCTCCCGACCGTTGCGGATGAAGCGGTCGGCAATGGCTCCTTCGAAGGCGTCGCGGACGTCACGCGCCACGCTTTCCGTGGTCAGGCCCAGAGCGCGGCCGCGCGGCGTCAGCGCCACCACCAGTTCCGGCCGGCCATAAGGAAGATCGTCCTCGATATCGCTGACGCCCTCATAGCGGCTGAGCAGTGCCCGCACGGCCAGGGCGGCACGCTTCAACGTCCCCGAGTCGCCGCCGCTCAACCGAATGTCGATGTCGGGACCCGCGGGATACGGGTTGCGCTCCCGGATGGTCAGGCGCTCGACTCCCGGCACGGGGCGGATCTCGGCGCGCCAGGCGGTGATGAAGTCGGCAGTACGCACCGTACGCTCGCCGGACGGCAGAAGTTCGACCTGCATCGCACCCAGATGCGGGGCCACCGGTCCCGCCCGCCACAGACCCTGCCCGGCACCGATCCGGCCCAGGGCCATGACGATCGGGGACGGACCGTCCGGCACAATTCGGGCCGCCGCCGCCCGTGCCGCCTCGTCGAGGGCCGCCACCATGGCTTCGCTGCGATCTCGCGGCGTGCCGGGGGCGAAGGCGAAATTCGCGTACACGGTCTCCGATTCGGGATTGGAAAAGAACACGAAGCCGACCCGCCCGCCGACCCAGAGACCGGAGCTGAGCAGCAGGGCCGCCAGGGCGGTGGCCAGGGTGGCATAGCGCCAGGCGATGCACGCGGTTACCAGGCGGCGGAACGGTCCTTGCCGCAGCCGCGCGAAGCCGCCATCGACACAACGGCGAAACCGGCCATCCGGTCGACCGCCCGACGCCAGAGCGCCGCGCATATGGGCGGGCAGAATGAAGAAACATTCGACCAGGCTGGCCAGCAGCGCGGCGATGACGACGATCGGGATGGCCGCGACGAACTGGCCGATGAGCCCGCCGATGGACAGGATCGGCAGAAAGGTGGCGATGGTCGTCAGCGAGGCGGCAGCCACGGGCCTCAACATCCGCCGGGCTCCAGCTTCCGCCGCCTGTTGCGGCGGCATACCGCGGCTGTGGCAGTGGGCGGCGTGCTCGCCGACCACGATCGCGTCATCAACAATGATGCCGAGCGCCATGATCATGCCGAACAGGCTGACCATGTTGATGCTGCGCCCGGCCGCCAGCATGACGACGGCCGCAGCCAGCAGCGATACGGGGATGCCGACAGCGATCCACAGCGCGACCCGGCCGCGCAGGAACAGGAAGAGCACCAGCAGGACCAGCACCAGCCCGCCGGCGCCGTTGTGGAGCATCAGCCGGATGCGATCGCCGACGAGAGAGGCCAGCCTGTCGAACGCCTCCACCCGGACGCCGGCCGGCCAGGTGTCGGCCCGCTCCGCGAGGTAGGCCCGGACGATTTCCGAGGAGCGCAGCGAATCCGCCGTCTGCGCCCGTTCGACCACGACCACGACCGCCGGCCGGCCATTGCGCCGGGCCGTTGCCTGGCTGCGGTCGACGCTGTCGCTCACCCGCGCGATATCGCCGAGCCGGATCGTCTCGCCCGTCGGAAAGGCGCGGATGGTCAGATCGGCGACGTCGCCGGCATGGTCGCGCACCCCTTGCACCCGCAATTGCCGCTCAAGCCCGCCCTCAAGCCGGCCAAGCGGCCGCTCCCGGCTCATCGCCGCGACCATGGCAGCCACCGCACCGGGTCCCAGCACCAGCCGGCGCAGGGTCGCCACCTCGAGCGCGATATGGATTTCTTCGTCGCGGCAGCCGAACAGCGTCACCCGGTCGATGCCACGCGCCAGAAGGTCATCGCGAATGCCGTCGGCGATGCGCGTCAGATGCGATTCCGCAACATGGCCGGAGATGACCAGCCGTGCGATGATCTCATAGGGTACGGCCCGCCGTATCTCCGGCGCCTCGGCACCGGCCGGCAGGGTGCCGATCCGGCCGACGGCAGCCTCGACCCGCGCCAGCGCCGCCGGCATATCCGTACCGCCGTGAAACTCGGCGGCCACCACGGCCATTCCGGAACGCGCGGTACCCGTGACCGTGCGGACGCCGTCGAGGAACCGCACCTCCGACTCGATGGCCTGCAGGACCGCGCTCTCCACGTCCTCGGCGGCGGCACCGGGCCAGCGCACCGTGATCCGGACGACGTCGAGGCCGACGGTTGGGAAGAACTGGGTATTGAGCCGCGTCAGCGCCGCAATGCCGGCAATGACGGCGACAATCATCATGAGATTGGCAGCGTTGCGGTGGCGAACGAAAAAGCGCACCAGCGCCACCGGGTCCATTGGCCGGCTCCCCGTTGGCTCCCGACCGGCAAATCCATTCACGCTCGACAGGCGACGGAGAGCCGGCCGGACGACCCGGTCATCATATCGCAGGCTTGGCGCGGCCGAAACCGCAAAACCACTCTGCAATTATGGCTTTATGAGTGCTATCGTCGCTATTCGACAGTTTCGCGAAGACCGGCGGGGGTCGGTCGAGGGTGGAGCGATGCGACTCGCGGTCTTCACCGTTGATTGCTTTGTGGCAACGCCTGCCGTCGTTCGGTTCATCGGGCGCAACCATCACGACATAGCGCTTGTGGTGCGGTCTTCTCCCGGCCGACACCGGGCCCGGCGACCACTTCGCAAGCTCTACCGGACCTGGCGCTGGTCGGGGGGCGGCCTCATTGCCTTCCTCCTCGCGGATTTCGTGCTGTTTGCGCTGCTCTCTCTGGTCATCGACGGGCTCGCGATCCTGTTTCCGAAGCGGCTTCGGGCGGTTTCCCTGAGCCAGGCTTGTCGACGCCACGCCATCCCGCTGATCTCCGCCTGTGACATCAACCACGACAGCGTCATTGCCGCGCTGCGTGCCTCCCATGCCGAACTCGCCATAACCTATTTCTTCGATCAGGTGTTGCGCGGGCGGCTGATTGCCGCCTTGCCGATGAAGCCGATCAACGTCCATCCGGGTCTGTTGCCCGCTTTCCGCGGGATTTTCCCGGTCTTCCACCAGCTTGCGGACGAGCCTCCCCGGCTGGGTCTGACCATACATGCTATCGAGGATGAGACTCTCGACACCGGCCCGATTCTGGCGCGGGCCGAGGCGGAACCACCGCGCTGCCGGAGCCTCCTGACGGCCTATAAGGGTCTTATGGACAACAGTGTCGAACTGCTCGAGTTGGTGTTGCAGGACATGGCCTCCGGGAACCGGGCGCCGCAACCCCAGGGGCCGGGCCGCTATTACGCCCTGCCGCCGCGGTCTTCAATGAAACGTTTAAAACGGCGCGGCTATCGCCCGTACTGTCTGCGGGAGATGGTCGACGCGTTGTGGCGGCTGGCCCGGATCCGCCGCCAAAGCCGCCGGATCCCGGCATCGCGCCTCGCCTCATCATCGGGTCGGTAGGACGATCACCACGCCGATGCTCACCCGGTGGACTCGTCGGGACGGCCGGCGGCGCGTTCGGGGAACAGGCGGGCGAGGCCGTCGCGGCCGGCGGCGCAGACGCCGCGCTCGGTGATCAGCGCCGTGACCAGCCAGTAAGGCGTGACATCGAAGCCGTAATTGACGGCCGGGCTGCCTTCCGGCGTCACGGTGACGGTCTCGATCCGGCCATCGGCGGTCCGCCCGGTAACCGTCGTCACCTCGGCCGGATCGCGCTCCTCGATCGGGATGTCCTCGCCCTTTTCCAGCGTCCAGTCGATGGTCGGCGAAGGCAGTGCGACATAGAAGGGCACGAAATTGTCCCGGGCCGCCGAGGCTTTCAGATAGGTGCCGATCTTGTTGCAGACATCGCCATTCGCCGTCGTGCGGTCGGTGCCGGTGATGCAGAGGTCGACCAGCCCGCGCCGCATCAGATGCCCGCCGGCATTGTCGACGATGACGTGATGGGGCACGCCGTGCCGGCCGAGCTCCCAGGCCGTCAGGCCGGCGCCCTGGTTGCGCGGCCGCGTCTCGTCGACCCAGACATGCACCGGCAGGCCGGCATCGTGCGCCTTGTAGATCGGCGCCAGGGCGGTGCCCCAGTCGACCGTCGCCAGCCAGCCGGCATTGCAATGGGTGAGGATGTTGACCGGTCCGTCCTGCTTGCGCGCCTGTTTCACGTCCCAGGCCGCCTGCAGGAACTCCAGGCCGTGCTCGCCGATCGCCTCGCAGATCGCCGCATCCTCGTCGCAGATCGCCGCGGCCCGGGCCCGGGCGGCGTCGGCCCGCAACCCGGCATCGAGCGGCAGCAGCCGGGCGCGCACATCGTCGAGCGCCCAGCGCAGATTGACCGCGGTCGGCCGGGTGGCGAACAGCGTCTCATAGGCGGCAGCCAGGGCGGCGTCCGACGCGTCGGCCTGCATGGCCAGAGCCAGGCCCCAGGCGGCGGTGGCGCCGATCAGCGGCGCGCCGCGCACCTGCATGTCGCGGATCGCCCGCGCGGCGTCGGCCAGCGTTTCCAGTCGCGCCGTGACGAAGGCGTGCGGCAGGCGGGTCTGGTCGATGATCTCCACCGCCCGGCCGTCGGCGGCCGGCCAGATGGTGCGATAGGGGACGCCGTCGACATTCATGATCGCTCAGGCCTTCCTGACTCGGGCGAGGATGGGCTCCAGCCGCGCCATCACCTCCGGGTCCCGCTGCTCCGGCGCGGTGATCAGCGCCGCGTCGAGCGCCGTCTGGCAGCCGCAGGGGCAGGCCAGGGGCCGCCCGGAGAGCGCCGGGATCGCCGCCTTGACCAGGGCGCGCGCCTTGTCGGCATTCGCCAGCAGCACCTTCACCACTTGGTCCACCGAGACATGGTCATGATCGGGGTGCCAGCAATCGTAATCGGTGACCATGGCGACGGTGGCGTAGCAGAGCTCGGCCTCGCGGGCGAGCTTCGCCTCCGGCATGTTGGTCATGCCGATCACGTCGCAGCCCCAGCTGCGGTAAAGATGGCTTTCGGCCTGCGTGGAGAATTGCGGCCCTTCCATCACCAGATAGGTACCGCCGCGGGCATGGGGAATGCCGAGGTCCGACAGCGCCTGCGCGATGGCGTCGCCGAGCCGGGAACAGACCGGATGGCCGAGTGCGACATGGCCGACCAGCCCGGTGGTGAAAAAGCTCTTCACCCGGTTTACCGTGCGGTCGATGAACTGGTCGACGATCACGAACATGCCGGGCGACAGCGCCTCCTTCAGCGAACCGACGGCCGACAGCGACAGCACCTCGGTCACTCCCGCACTCTTCAGCGCATAGATATTGGCGCGGGCATTCAGCTCGGTCGGCGGGATGCGGTGGCCGCGGCCATGGCGCGGCAGGAAGACGAGCTTCTGGCCCGCCAGCGTGCCGAACAGCAGCTGGTCGGAGGGTGGACCGAAAGGCGTCTCGACGGTGCGCCACTCGGCGCTCTGCAGGCCGTCGAGGTCGGCGACGCCGGTGCCGCCGATAATGCCGATGATGGGGGAAGGAACGCTGTCGGTCATAGGGCCGGCCTGCCATGGTCGATCGTTCAAGAGGCCGGCAGCATGGCCAAAGCGGGCGCGAAAGTCACGCGGTCGGATGGCAAGAAAGCGGCGCGGCCAACTCTGTTGCCTTGCGCTTCGGTCTTTCCTAGTGTTCGACTCCGGTTGCCTAAGGCTTGCCACGGGGGGTCAACAGCATCCGGCCAAGAGCAGGAAAAATGTCGTCACCAAGTGAGCGGCTCTATGATCAGCGCCCGTTTCGATAAGGAAAATCTTAGAAATTCGCTACCACACCGGTTTATGTATGAATTGATGATAGCAACAAGAAAGCTTGGATACTATCCGAATCTCTTATCTCCTTCGACCTTCAACGAAAAGGTGATTTGTAGAAAGTTGTTTGCAGCAAGACCAATTTATCGCACAGTTGCGGACAAGCATGCGGTGCGTGACTATGTTAGCCAGAAAATCGGAAAAAAATACCTCGTGCCCATGTACGAGGTCATAGACAGGCCGGATCAGATTTCATTTAACCATCTTCCGGAACGTTTTTTCATGCAGCCCAATAATGCATCTGGCACTCTTTTCTCAGCAGCCAACAAATGGTCGCTCGATCCAAAAACAATATCGAATTTTGTTATTAATTATTAAAATAATGAAAATTGGATCGCGTTGAACGCGTATTGGTATCTCGAGATGAAGCAAACATCCTCATAAAGCGATTTCTGAGTCCGACGGCACCCGCTTCGTGCTGGTCGGGCCGCAGCAGCGCAGCACAAAGAAGCTTAAGGTTGGCCGCCCAAGCGCCGGCGCAATTCGGCCAGGCGGGTGCGGTGGCGGTCTATCAGGTCCCGGCGGCCGGTGCGCTCCTGAGCCTCAACGGTCTTTTCCATATATGAAGCGGCCTCGCCAAGATCGCCCCTGGCCTCCGCAACCTGAGACAGCCCCAGGAAAGCGATGGCTTTATCGACATCTGTCCGAGAAAGCCCAAGGACTTTTTGGAAGCAATCCTCGGCCTCTTGCCAGCGCTGTTGCTGACGCAAAAGCGAGCCAAGACTGTTCAACACCTGGGCCTGATGGTGGGTAGCGCGAATTTCCTCGCCTAGCCTCAAGCTGCGGCGGAGCAGGGCTTCGGCTTCGTCCGGCTGCCGACGCGCCAGAAGGTTGCCGAGGCTGTGCAGCACCTGGGCCGCACCGTGCCGGTTGCCTGAAGCCTCCTCCAGCTCCAAGCTGCGGCGGAGCAGAACTTCGGCTTCGTCCGGCTTCCGACGGGCCAGCAGATTCCCGAGGCTATGCAGCACCTGGGCCTGATGATGGGCATCACTGCACTCTTCGCCGATGTCCAGGCTCAGTCGATATAACCGTTCGGCCTCCCGACGGTCATGCCTTCGCTGCGCGCTCCGACCCAGGAGATGGGCGGCAATAGCAACTTCGTGCCGGCGCTGGCCGCTCTCCACAACCCGGCGCAGATAGGATTCGGCAGCGGCGCGATTGCCTTCCCGGTACAGGGTCATGCCGCGCAGGAATGCCGGTTCGATGGCATCGCCGGGCAAAATGCCGGTTTCCTGCTGTTCCTCAGCCAGTCGGCCGAGCAGCCATTGCTCGCCGGTCAGCTGCGGCCGGTAAGCCCGACTGTAGAGCTGCAGCCCTTCTTCGGGATCCAAAGCGGCGCGGTGATAGGCCTGCCCGATTGCCCCGAAAAGATAGGACGGCACAATGTCGCCGGCGCCGGCCGGATCTTCCTCCGCACCAATCTGAAGCAGCGTACGGTGCGCGGCCTGCATCATCTCGGGGTTCTGATTGAGCTGTTCGACGAGCCAGCGCCGGGCCTCCGGCTCGATATGCCATTCGCTGTTCCGCCCGATGATAAAGCTGGCGTAGTGCAGCGCATGAACGAACCGCTCCGCCGGCAAATCGGGAGAGACCACGTCCTGAATCAGCCGGGCGGCAACCTTATCAGTCAGGGACTCCGCCGACGCCAGAGCAATAAGAGCCTTCTGCGCCGTCTCCGGCACATTATCAAGAAAGAGTCTCAAGGGCTCCGGCGTCATCGTCATCCCTGCATTCACGGTGTGACAGACTGAGCGATCAAGGCAGCCAACCGTATATGAACATCCGAGACCTCATAGTTAAGATCCTCCAACAGGTATTGGGCGCGCATGTCAGCACGGGGCTCATCATAGTCGGGTAACTCTCTTAATATAATCTCCTTTATATCCCGGTGAGCATGGATGCGATCCTGTCTGTCGTATTTCGGAGGCAAATTCAGGATGCGGTTGGCTGGAGGTCGAGCCCAATGACGCTGTCTCGTCTCTGCCCTTTCATCGTACACGTCAATAAGAACCAAACCCTGTTGAATAAATGGCAGAAGACCATCCCGCCAAAGGACCGGCCACAGCCAATCCTTCACACGTGCATCGAAGCGATGCGACTGGACCAAAAACAAACACACCTGCTTATCGGCAAGGACTTCCTCAATTGCCTTTACAATGAGTCCGGTCCTTTCGATAACAAAGTTCGAGGAACCATATTGACCCAATCCGACGCCGATATCAAGGTCTATATTCATGTCGCGACCAGCCTCATTATTGCAGGCTACTTCCGCATTTTTCAAAATTGATTTGACATCGGTGCTGGGCGCCTGCCCCAGACCCAGCCTGTGTTCGAGGTTGGCAATTATATCCTCCGGATAATGGGTTCGGGAATCTTGCGAATTTACCCTTAAGGAGAAAGCTCCTTTGCTGTCTAACAATCTCGTTAGGACACCGACAAACTTTTCCGGTGCAGACCTATTCTCGTCAACTTCAATTGCTATGACACCGCCCTGTCCATTGAGGAAAGGCTTTAATTCCTCAATTTGAGAGTGCCAATTAATGTGATAATCATAAGTGTTAGATATCATTATTCGACCCGCGTCCCGGATTTCGGGAACTAATGTCCACGTCCATGTCCCGGCCGGCAATATTGCGGCTGCCGATTTCGCCTTCATTGTTGACGTTGCCTACCGTCCCGCCGACCCTGATTTTCATGTCGCGGCCCGAACGGTTGCGGCTGCCGATCAACACGCGCCCGGTCCCGTTCGCGGTCGCGGTCAGCAGCCAAGCCAAGGCAAATGCGGCCATTCCGACGATTCCGATCAGCAGCCACCACCAGCCGGTGTCTTCCCACGGGAGGAAAGCCCGCAAAATTAGGGCTGCCAAAAGGCTTCCCGCCACGCCGGAGAAAACAGAGATCGCCATACTTTTCATGGCACGGCCAGCCGGCTGAGGGACGACATTTCTCTCTATCAGTGCGGGCGGGGCTCGACAAGGAAAAGATGGGCAGAGCGGCCGCCGGCCCCCGTTGCCGGGAGCCGGGGTCTCTCGAAAGATTGGCTTACGCCGCTTCCTTGACCATGGAGCGGAGGACGTACTGCAGGATGCCGCCGTTCTTGTAGTATTCCAGCTCGTCCAGGGTATCGATGCGGCAGAGCAGCGGCACCTCCTGAGTTGAACCGTCGGCCCGGCGGATGGCCAGGATCAGGTCCTTGCGCGGCTGCAGGCCTTCGGCGATGCCCTTGAGGTCGAAGGTCTCCGCGCCGTCGAGGTTCAGGTCGGCGCGGGTCATGCCGTCCTTGAACTGCAGCGGCAGCACGCCCATGCCGACGAGGTTGGAGCGGTGGATGCGCTCGAAGCTCTCGGCGATCACCGCGCGGATGCCCAGCAGGCGGGTGCCCTTGGCCGCCCAGTCGCGCGAGGAGCCGGTGCCGTATTCCTTGCCGGCGAAGACCAGCAGGGGCACGCCGTCCTCCTTGTAGCGCATGGCGGCGTCGTAGATCGGCATGACGTCGCCGGAGGGCATGTGCCTGGTCACCCCGCCTTCGGTGCCCGGCGCCAGCTCGTTGCGGATGCGGATATTGGCGAAGGTGCCGCGCATCATGACCTCGTGATTGCCGCGGCGGGCGCCATAGGAGTTGAACTCGCGCGGCGTCACGTCATGGCCCACCAGATAGCTGCCGGCCGGGCTGTCCTTCTTGATCGAGCCGGCGGGCGAGATGTGGTCGGTGGTGACGCTGTCGCCGAGCTTGGCCAGCACCCGCGCGCCTTCGACATCGGTGATCGGGCCGGGCTGGGCCGACAGCTCTTCGAAGAAGGGCGGCAGGCGGACATAGGTGGAGTCATCGTCCCAGCGATAGGTCTCGCCGGTCGCCGTCTCGATGGTCCGCCATTGCTCCGGCCCTTCGAAGACATTGGCGTAGCGCGATTTGAACATGTCGGGGGTCAGCGAGCGCTCGACCGTCTCGCGGATCTCGTGATTGCTCGGCCAGATGTCCTTCAGATAGACGGGCTGGCCGTCGCTGCCGGTGCCGATCGGGTCCTTGACGAGGTCGACCTTCATCGAGCCGGCCAAAGCATAGGCGACCACCAGCGGCGGCGAGGCGAGATAGTTCGCCCGGCAATGCGGGTTGATGCGGCCTTCGAAATTGCGGTTGCCGGAGAGCACCGAGCAGACGACCAGATCGCCGAGCTCGACCGCCCTGGCGATCTCCTCCGGCAGCGGGCCGGAATTGCCGATGCAGGTGGTGCAGCCATAGCCGACGAGGTCGAAGCCCATGGCGTCGAGATCATCCTGCAGGCCGGCGGCCTTGAGATAGTCGGTCACCACCTGGCTGCCGGGGGCCAGTGAGGTCTTCACCCAGGGCTTGACTTGCAGGCCCTTGGCCCGGGCCTTCTGCGCCACCAGCCCGGCGGCGACCATGACCGAGGGGTTGGAGGTGTTGGTGCAGCTGGTGATCGCGGCGATGACGACGTCGCCCTGGCTGAGCTTGTAGTCCGCGCCTTCGACCGGCACCTCCTTGTCGACCGGGTCGATGCCGCCGGCCGAGGCCATGCCCTCATCGGCCATCTTGTCGGCCTCGCTGCCCGGGGCCGGCTTCACTTCGGCGGCGAGATATTCGTCGAAGACCTGCGCCGCGGCGCTCAGCGCCACCTTGTCCTGCGGCCGCTTGGGGCCGGCCAGCGAGGGCTCGACATCGCCCAGGTCCAGCTCGAGGGTGTCGGTGAAGAGCGGCTCGGGGCTGTCGGCCTCGCGCCACAGCCCCTGCGCCTTGGCATAGGCCTCGACCAGCTTGACCCGCTGCGGGTCGCGGCCGGTGAACTCAAGATAGCGCAGGGTCTCGGCGTCGATCGGGAACAGGCCGCAGGTGGCGCCATATTCGGGCGCCATATTGCCGATGGTCGCCCGGTCGGCCAGCGTCATTGCGGCGAGGCCCGGGCCGAAGAACTCGACGAACTTGCCGACCACGCCCTTTTTGCGGAGCATCTGGGTGACGGTCAGCACCAGGTCGGTGGCCGTGGCACCCTCGCGCAGGGTGCCGGTCAGCTTGAAGCCGACCACCTCGGGGATCAGCATGGAGATCGGCTGGCCGAGCATCGCCGCCTCGGCCTCGATGCCGCCGACGCCCCAGCCCAGAACGGCCAGGCCGTTGACCATGGTGGTATGGCTGTCGGTGCCGACCAGCGTGTCGGGATAGGCGACCAGGCGGCCGCCCTTGCTGGTGTCGGCCTCGCTCCAAACGGTCTGGGCCAGATATTCGAGGTTCACCTGGTGGCAGATGCCGGTGCCCGGCGGCACGACGCGGAAATTGTCGAACGCCGTCTGGCCCCAGCGCAGGAAGGCGTAGCGCTCGCCGTTCCGTTCGAATTCGCGCTCGACATTCAGCTGGAAGGCCTTGGGAGTGCCGAACTCGTCGACCATGACCGAATGGTCGATGACCAGGTCGACGGCGGACAGCGGGTTGATGCGCTGCGGGTCGCCGCCGAGATGCGACATCGCCTCGCGCATCGCCGCCAGGTCGACCACCGCCGGCACGCCGGTGAAGTCCTGCATCAGCACCCGGGCCGGGCGATAGGCGATCTCCCGGTCGGAGCGGCGGTCGGTCAGCCAGGCGGCCATCGCCTTGACGTCGTCGACGGTGACGGTGCGGCCGTCCTCATGGCGCAGCAGGTTCTCCAGCAGCACCTTGAGCGAGAAGGGCAGGCGGGAGAGGTCGCCGAGGCCGGCCGCCTCGGCCGCCTCCAGGCTGAAATAGTCATAGTCCTGCCCGTCGATGGTCAGGGTGCGGCGGGTCTTCAGACTGTCCTGTCCGGTGGTCGTCACGGGCGGGTCTCCTTCGCGAATGCGTTAAAGCGGGGCATCGAGGCCGGGTTTTGTGGCGCGGCGACGCGAGCGGCGGACGAGAAGGAGGCCGCCGACGGCCGCGCAAAATCTTGCTGCAGATTTAAGCCTTCCGGCCCGGCCAATCAAACGCGACGGCCCCGCCGGGCCGCCTCGCCGCGCCGGACGAGGGCAATCATGAACGCACTTGACGGTTCCATTGATGTTTCATACAGATATCCTTCTGAAACACTTCTGTGCCTTGTCGGCCATGCGGCCCGCGACAGAGAAATTGGCAACCATGATGCGAGGTGCGATACCGCGATTCATAGGAGCGCTCGAAGAAGCCGGGGGCCTGCGGGGAACGGACATTGCAAATCTTACCGATGTTTCCAAAGCCACAGTTTCACGCTGGCGCAGCGGCACAAGCAAGCCACAACCGCGCAATGAATTGATTCTATCCGATCTGTACTACATCGTCAGCCGGCTGCAGGAGTATTATAGTTCTGCAGAAATTCGGACCTGGCTATACGCCCGCCATCCGCAGTTGAATGGCGAGCGGGCCATAGACCTGATCCATCAGGGAAAATCGATAGAAATCCTTCGCGTCTTGGACCGGCTTGACGCAGACGTGTACCTTTGACAAATGAAGAGCGGTCCACGTGATGTCCGGCTTATTGATTCGCTGGAGGCGATACAGCCGGTTCCCGTTTCGGCTCTGGTCTGGCGCGTCGTCCGGGACGGCCGAGATCCCTGCCAATGCCGGGCAACGGGAGGGCGCTGGGATGACGGCACATTCGATGTCCTTTACACATCCCGGGACCGGGACGGCGCCATTGCCGAAATCCTGTTTCACCTGAAGCGCGGGCAACCGGTCATTCCTTCCCAGGTGCGCTACCGGCTTTATGAACTTCACCTTGAGCTGAATGCCGTTCTCGACCTTTCCGCGCCGGGCGCCCTCGAGACCCTGGGTGTCCAGATGAGCAGATTCGGGCAACTGGCTTTCGAGGAACGGGAGGCCGAGTATCCGCGGAGCCAGGATATCGCCGAGGTTGCCCATTTCCTGGAATTCACCGGTATAATTGTTCCATCCGCCCGATGGACTTGTGAGAATATTGTCGTCTTTTGCGGGCGCGTGCCTCCGGACGCCATCGAAGCCGTGAAGGATCACGGACTTATTGATTTTCCCGTGTGGGAGGCCGGACAGCCCCGGGAGAGGCGCCCTTGAGCACCGAAGCATGAGCCGGCCGGCTCGCTCATACAAGCCATGCTTTTTTTGCATGGCTTGACGCCGCAGCCATTCCAAAATCGCCGTTGAGTTTTTCGGGGTTTTGCCGGCTTGTATTTGAACGGCGCAAATGGCGCCGGCTTTCTTCAGGAGAAGAAGAAAATGGAGGAAACCAATTACAGGAAATTTTACATCGGCTCCAGTGTCGTGCTGGGCCTCGTGCTGGTGGGATTGATCGTCAAGGTCGTGCTGGACATCATGCCGGGCTGAACGGCGGCCTGGAATGCGTTTCATTCGAAAGAGCCCGAGAAGAAAATGCGATGACACGCTGCAGCCGCCGGAGCCCGCTTCGGCGGTTTTCTTGTTGGCCGGGGGTCGTCTGCAATGGCTGAAAACGGCAGAATGCCGTGCAACACCATAGCCGCCGATGGGTTAACTCGGATGGCGGCTGCCAGGGCACGGGCACTGGCACGGACCGTCCCACTTTCAGAACTGGAGTCCCATCATGGCTGCTTTGCCAAGCCGTCGCGCGACCGACGGTTCATTGCCTCCCCTCGCGCCTTGTTGGTAGAGTCCGGGATGTTCGCTTTCCCTTTGCCGACCAGGGTCCCGGCATGACATCCGGCTCCGATTCCGATGATCGCCAGGGCATCCAGGACCGGCTCGATGCCAGCGAGTCGCGCGCCCGCGAACATCTGGCAGAGCTCGAGGCGATCTACCGCACCGCACCGGTGGGCCTGTGCGTCATCGACCGGGATTTCCGCTTCCTCCGCATCAATGAGCGGCTGGCGGAGATCAACGGCCCCACCGCAGAGGAGCATATCGGCCGGCCCCTCCGCGACATGGTCCCCGGTCTGGCCGCGCAGGCGGAAAGCCTGCTGCGCCAGGCCTTCGAGACCGGCCTGCCGGTCGAGAATGTCGAGATCGAAGGCGAGACGCCGGCGCAGCCCGGTATCCGGCGGGTCTGGCGGGAGAACTGGATCCCCCTTCGCGATGCCGAGACAGGCCGGGTTTTCGCCGTCAATGTCGTCGCCGAGGAAATCACTGAGGAAAAGCGTGCCCAGCAGCGCCTGACCGAGAGCGAGTCCCGGGCCCGCGACCTGGCCGAACAGCGCGAGGTGCTGCTGCACGAGCTGAACCACCGCGTCAAGAACTCGCTGGCCCTGGTCTCCTCCATGCTGGCGCTGCAACGCCGCCGTTGCTCCGGCGAGGCGGAAATCGCCCTGGCCGACGCCCAGCGGCGTATCCTGGCAATCGCCGCGGTGCACGAAAGCCTTTATGACGGCGTCTTGACCGATGGAATCGACCTGCTGCCCTTCACCGAAAAGCTGATCGGCCAGGCGCGGTTGCTGCGGCCCGAGATCGGCACCCGCTTCGAACCGCAGGGAGCGGTCGACCTGCCGTCCAACAAGGCCGTCTCCTTCGGCCTGCTGCTCAACGAGTTGCTGACGAACGCACTGAAGCACGCCTTTCCGAACGGCGGGACCGGCGAGGTGCGGGTCGTCCTGGGACCGCAGGATGCGCACACGCTGATCCTGTCGATCGAGGACAATGGCGCCGGTTTGCCGGAGGACTGGTCGCTCGACGGGCCCGGCGGGCTGGGCACGCGGCTGATCAAGGGCCTGGCCGACCAGATCGACGCGGAGATCGCCATTCATTCGGTGCCGGGCGGCGGCACCCGTTTCGATGTCGTTGTGCCGCGGCGCTCGCGCACCCGCGCCTCAGCCGCCGCGGTCGAGAAGCCGGGCCACTAGGCCGCCCAGATCCTCCGGATCATAGGGCTTGCGCAGGCTGGCGGCCCGCTTGTGGCGTTCCGGCGCGAGAACCGCATTGTCGTTCGCCGAAATGAAGGCGTAGGGAATGTCCCGGTCGAAGAGCTGGTCGGCAACCGGGTAGATCAACTGTCCATCAATGTTGATATCCAACAGAGCGACATCGATCGCCTCGCGGCCGGCGGCCGCAACCGCCGCCTCCAGCCGCCGGAAGGGGCCGACGATCTCATAGCCCCGGCTCGCCAGCGTATGGGCGATCAGCTCGGCCTGCAGAAATTCGTCCTCGACGATGAGAATGCGAATCGTCATGGAACACGCTCGATCATGGGCAGAAGTGAAGTCCGGAGACGGGTGGGAGGGCTGCGCCCCGTGCGGCGGGCGAGCCGGAAGCACCCTCTCGGTGGTTCTCTAACATGAGAACCGCTTTTGGGGCAAAATGGCGTCTCAACCCTTGCGACAATCAGCGATGGCCGCGGCGCTCCTGCATCCATCGGAACATCAAGGTCCGCAGGGATCCGTGTCCTGCGGGCCTCGCCGTTCTCCCCCGGCCGGCGGCCGTGGCGACGAGGCTTGCAAGAGGTCCGCGAACCGATGGGCGGTGGAGTCGGTTGGCTTTACACCCCCGGCATCTCCCGAAAATTAAAAGGACTCAACGCATTGACCCGTGAAACGCGGATCGCAGCGGGCAGCCGGGATCGCGAGAATGTCGGTAAAACTTACTTAATATCCAACACAAAGGCGATCGGCCGGCCAAAAACCCCGAGGAATCCGGAACTTCCTATCTTTGGCATAAGCCTTGCTAACCGGGAAAGCCGTGATGGGTATCCGAACGGCAAACAGGCAAGGCTGGGGGAATCGAAGATGCTGAAGAAAAGACAAGCGCGGCTGCTCGGAACCGTGGCCGCGATCGCGATCGCCGGTGGGATCGCGCTCATGGCAGCGCCGTCCGTCGCGGCACCGATTGAGGCGAACAGGACCTATTCGCTGCTCAACCACCGGGACGGGTCGGGACAGCCGCCGCTT
Organism: Alphaproteobacteria bacterium; assembly: GCA_009909005.1. GTDB lineage: Bacteria > Pseudomonadota > Alphaproteobacteria > DSM-16000 > Inquilinaceae > JAAAOG01. Next base: position 46,268 of record JAAAOG010000116.1, read on the forward strand.
TATGGTCTGCGTCTGGACGGGCTGTTCAGCGGGGACAGCAATGAGGTCGTCACTTTCGATTTCGACGAAAACCAGGTGTCGGACGTCGGTCTCAGCTGGGACGGCAGCAATCAGGTCACGATTTCAGGAACCATCTTCGGGGGCATCGATACTGGTACGGGCTATGATTCCAACAAAAGTGGCGCGTGGGACCTGAATTTTACCTATACGGATGTGAATGACGAAGGTGACTATCTGGTCGACCGTCAAGAAACCGGAACAGGTACGCTGACATCGCAGAATGGTCTCGGGGACTTTTATCTCTTCGCCGAATCCAACGGCCATTTCGCTTTCAAGGTTGGCAGCAACGATCGCTGCGGCGGCTGTCTGGCCGGCTGGGGCTGGCTCAACCACAATGATGAGAATGTCAACGCCGATCACATCTACTATTCGGATTTTCTGTTTGAAATCGACACCACGGTAACCCCCTCGTCCGAAGCGCCGGAACCGGCGACCCTGGCGCTGCTGGCAACCGGCCTCTTTGGTCTCGGCTTTGCCGCCCGCAACCGCCGCGCCGGCATCCGCACCTGAAGGCAACGGGCCGGCGGTCTCCGGGGGGAGGACCGCCGGCACCACCGCCGGCCGGAAAGCCTGGCTCAGCGCAGGCTTTCCAGAACGCTCTCCTTGTAAGGCAGGGTCTCGCCGAAATCGGCCAGCTCGCGCGGATCGGCGTCGCGCGCCGAAAGGATCCCCACCACAATCTCGCCGTCGACCACCGGCAGGTGGCGGATTCCGGCCTCCTGCATCATGTGCAGGGCACCGGTCATGCTGAGGTGCGAGCCGATGGTGATCGGCGTCCAGGTCATGACGTCGCCGATTATGGTCGTATCCGTGTCGAGGCCCTTGGCCACGACCCGGTTCATGACATCGCGTTCGCTGAAGATGCCGGTGAGCTTGCCATTCTCGACGACCGGCACGGCGCCGATGCCTGCCTCCAACATGACGGCGGCGGCGTGCCGCACGCTCGTCTCGGGACCGAGGGTGATCAGCGTCTGGGCGTCGGTGATGTCCTTGATCGGACGATCCATACGTCTCTCCATCGTTTTCGGTTGAAGCCCGTCGACCTTGCGGCCGGTTCTCATTTTCATCACCAAACCCCATCGCCGCCGACCGTTCCCAACTTTCGGGACCGGCCGGCCGGCCGGTCCCATATTCATGAAACCGTCACATCATCAACGCCGGGTGTCCGCCGGCCGCCAATCGCCGTGACGTGAATGATTTCGCCCGCGGCGACGGGGTTAAAGCTATCGAAAGCGCCTCAGGACGACCTTATACTCATGGTGCGATAGAAGCCGGACAGAGACGGCGGATCAGGGGAGCGGACCGGCAATGGCGTTGCGGATTTTTTTTGGAAGCATGCGGCGTCTCATCGGGGCAGCGAGCCTCCTGGCCTTGAGCGCCGGCCTCGCCCTCAATGGCGGCCCGGCCCTGGCGCAGGGTGGCGAGGGCCAGGCGACCACGATCTCGGATTACCCCGAGCCCTCGACCCTGTCGGGAGCGTATCTGGCCGGGGCTTTCGCACTCTCCGAGCAGGACCTTGACGGCGCGGCCCGCTATATGAGCCAGGCTCTGGCCCGCGACCCCGGCAATGCCACCCTGACCCATGTCACCTTCCAGCTGCTGGTGCGGGCCGGCCGGGTCTTCGATGCCGTGCCGCTGGCCGGGCGCCTGCTCGTCAACCGCCCCGACGATACCCTCGCCCACCTCGTGCTGCTCCTCGATGACGTGCGGGCGGGCGACCTCGCCGGGGCGCGAGACCATATCGACCGTATGGAAAGCGGCGATGTCGAGACCTTCGCCCTGCCGCTCGTGGAAGCGTGGATCCATGCCGGGCTGGGCGACCTGGACCGGGCCAATGCCGTGCTCGACGGCGTGGCCGAAACGCCCGGCCTGTCCGGCCTCGTGAATATGCACCGGGGCATGATCCTCGACATGGACGGCCAGTGGGAAGAGGCGCGCACCGCCATGGAGCGGGCGATCGGCCCCGGCCTGTCGCTGCGGCTGGTGCAGGCGCTTGGCTCGCTCTATGAGCGGCTGAGCGAATGGGACAAGGCGCGCGAACTCTACACCCGCTATGCCGAGGAGAACCCCTCCAGCGTTCTCATCGAGCCGGCCCTGGCCCGCACCGCCGAACGCGCGATGCGCGGTCCGCTGGTCGGTGCGCCGAGCGAAGGCATTGCCGAGGTGATGTTTCAGATTTCCTCGGCACTGCAGGGCGAAGGGGCGCTGGACCGCTCGCTGGTCTATGCGCGGCTCGCCCAGTTTATCCGGCCCGACTTCGCGCTCGGCCAGATCCTCGTCGGCGACCTGCTGGTCGACATGAACCATACCGAGGATGCCCTGCACATTTACGACATGGTCGACGAGGCGGCGCCGGAGAGCTGGTCGGCCCGGCTGAAGCTTGGCCGGGCGCTGGAGCGCCTGGAGCGCTACGAGGAATCGCTGCGGCTGATGCTGGACATGGCGGCGGAGCGGCCGGAGCGGGCCGAGCCGCTGATCACCGTCGGCGACATCCACCGCTCCGGTCAGCGCTTCGAAGAGGCGGTCGAAGCCTATGACGATGCCCGCGCCCGCTCGCCCGACATGCTGGAGGACGACTGGACCTTCTTTTACCGCCGCGGCATCGCGCTGGAGCGCGCCAGCCAATGGCCGCGGGCGGAAGCGGACCTGCAGCAGGCCATCTCCCTGAACCCCGACAACGCGCATCTGCTGAACTATCTCGGCTATTCCTGGCTCGATCGCGGCGAGAACATCGAAGAGGCCGAAGCGATGATCCGCCGGGCCGTCGATATGCTGCCGAATGACGGCTATATCGTCGACAGCCTCGGCTGGGTGTATTTCCGCACCGGCCGCCTGAACCAGGCGGTCGAGCTGCTGGAACGGGCGGTCGAGCTCGAACCCAATGACGCCGTCATCAACGACCATCTCGGCGACGCCTATTGGATGG
>JAAAOG010000079.1 GCA_009909005.1 Alphaproteobacteria bacterium
AAATCCGTCATCGGCACCGCAAAACGAAATGGCCTCGACGCTTATCAAGCCATACTCTCCGTCCTATACGGAAAGCCTATTCTCGAACCAGGTTGAGCAGTTACAGGTTTCGATGTCAGCTATTATATTGCCCGAAAAATTTCAGAGTTCCGTATGTCTTTGTAGACGGCACAGGACACCGGAGGCCGCCCATGTTCCCCACGCTGTTTTTCGAGTTGCGCAAGGCCCGGGTTCCGGTGTCGCTGAGGGAATATCTGGCGTTGATGGAGGCGATGGCGCGGGGCGTCGCCGCGTGGGACGTCGACGATTTCTACTATCTCGCGCGCAGCCTGCTGGTGAAGGACGAGCGCAATCTCGACAAGTTCGACCGCGTCTTCGCCCAGGTCTTCAAGGGTCTGGAGCCGCCGCAGGGCGAGGAGGACCTTACCGCCGATATCCCCGAAGAATGGCTGCGGCGGCTGGCCGAACTGCACCTGACAGAGGAGGAGAAACGCCAGATCGAGGCGATGGGCGGGTTCGAGGCGCTGATGGAGACGCTGCGGCAGCGCCTGGCCGAACAGACCGGCCGGCACCAGGGCGGCAGCAAGTGGATCGGCACCGCCGGCACCTCCCCCTATGGCGCCTATGGCTACAATCCGGAAGGGGTGCGTATCGGCCAGGACCGCTCCCGCCATCGCCGGGCGGTCAAGGTCTGGGACCGCCGCGATTTCCGCAATCTCGACGATTCGCTGGAGCTCGGCACCCGCAACATCAAGCTGGCCTTGCGCCGCCTGCGCCGCTTCGCCCGCCAGGGTGCCGCCGAAACCCTCGACGTGCCCGGCACGATCGGCGCGACAGCGCGCAATGGCGGCTGGCTGGATGTGCAATGGGAACGGGAGCGCCACAATGCCGTGAAGGTGCTGCTGTTCCTCGATGTCGGCGGCTCGATGGACGACCATGTCCGCATCAGCGAGGAGCTGTTCTCGGCGGCCCGCAGCGAGTTCAAGCACCTCGAATACTATTACTTCCACAACTGCCCCTACGAGGCGCTGTGGCGCGACAACCGCCGCCGCTGGATGGAAACCACGCCGACGGAAGAGGTGCTGCACACCTATCCCGCCGACTACCGGCTGATCTTCGTCGGCGATGCCGCCATGAGCCCCTATGAAATCACCCACCCCGGCGGCAGCGTCGAGCACTGGAACGCCGAGCCCGGGGAGGTCTGGCTGCGGCGGCTGCTCGACACCTACCCCAAGGCGGTCTGGCTCAATCCCACACCCGAGCGCTTCTGGGGCTACACGCCGTCGATCGGTCTGATCCGCCGCATTTTTGAGGGCCGGATGATGCCGCTGACCCTGGCCGGTCTTGACGACGCCATGCGGCTGCTCAGCCGCTGATGTGCCAGGAATAATCTCCTTTCCGTTTCCACGGGATTTTTGCAACGCGAAGCTTGCGCTGACCGCCGTCCCCCGGCCATAATTGTGCGCCGCACCAAAGCGGCACGGTTCCTTGCCGTCGTCCACCCCACGTTCCAAGCGCCGCCGCCATCCACAGGAAAACTCCGGAAGCAGCGCGTGGGGGCTTTCGTTGGCCAACGGTATTTTGTATATTCGCGTCGCTGCACCTCAAGATATCGAGGTTCACCGACACTTTGTGGATCAGGCCGTAAAGACAGGTGTATGGGGGGCTCAATGAGTTGGACAGAAGAAAAAGTCAGCCTGCTGCAACAGCTATGGGGGTCGGGCAAGACGGCCAGTGAGATCGCCGAAATCCTGGGGGGCATGTCGCGGAACGCCGTGATCGGCAAGGCCCACAGGCTGGGCCTCTCGGGACGCCCGTCTCCGATCAAGCGCCGCCGCAAGGCCGAGCAGCGCGAGAGCGCCCCGAGCGGCGCGACCATTCTCAACCTGACGGAGCGGATGTGCCGCTGGCCACTGGGCGACCCGAAAGAGCCGGGCTTCCGCTTTTGCGGCAAGTCGGCCCTGTCCAACCTGCCCTATTGCGCCGAACACGCGGCGGTCGCCTATCAGGTCCCGAACAGCAAAAGGCGGGATGAGACCCAGAAGGCCGCCACGGCCTGACGCCGCCGACCGGCGAGACCCCACAGCCGCAGGGACTCATGACGGCACGCTATGGCCGCGAGGCCCGAGGCATCATGCGGCGGCTTGATCGGGCGGTGCTGGCCACCGCCCATGGCCCCCAGGGTTGGCCCTTCGGGTCGCTGGTGCTGCTGGCGCTGGACCATGATGCGACTCCGCTGCTGCTGATCTCGGCCCTGGCGGAGCACAGCAAGGCGATCGCCGCCGATCCGCGCGTCTCCCTGCTGGTCGACGGCACGGCCGGGCTCGCCAACCCGCTGGCCGGTCCGCGCGTCACGGTGTTGGGCCGGGCCGAGCCCCACGACGACCCGTCTGCGCGGGCCCGGTATCTCGCCCGCCACCCCGACGCCGCGCTTTATGCCGGCTTCACCGACTTTTGCCTCCACCGCATCGCCATCGAGCGCGCCCATTTCGTCGCCGGCTTCGGCAGGATTTCCTGGATCGAACCGGCCGACCTGCTGTTCGACACCGCCGGCTGCCAAGCGCTGGCTGAGGGCGAAACGGCACTACTCGCGCACCTCAATACCCGGCACGCCGAAGCCATCCAGGCGCTGGCACCCTGGCCCCCGCCACCCGGCGACTCCGCAGGCTGGGCGCTGACCGGTGTCGATCCCGAAGGCGCCGATCTCCGGCAAGGCGGCAGCATCGCCCGGATCGACTTCGACCCGCCGGTCACCACCCCCGAGGCAGCCGAAGCGGCCCTGCTCCGCCTTGCCGAAGAACCGCGGACCCAAAGCCCATAGCGGCCGGCGCGGCTCAGCGGCCGAGCAGCCGGCGCCGCACCCGCCGCGCCGCCACTTCCGACAGCACCAGGCCGATCAGCGCCAGGCCGATCGACAGGGCGACCAGCCGCAGCGCCGCCGCCTCGCCGCCCGGCGTCTGGATTGCCGTGTAGATGGCCAGCGGCAGGGTCCGGGTTTCGCCCGGAATGTTGGAGACGAAGGTGATAATGGCGCCGAATTCGCCCAGGCTGGCAGCGAAGGCGGTAATCGCACCGGCGATGATCCCCGGCAGCATCAGCGGCAATGTGATCGACAGAAAGACGTCCCGGCGGCCGGCCCCCAGCGTCCGCGCCGCCGCCTCATAGCCCAGGTCGGTCGCCTCCAGCGACAGCCGGATGGCCCGCACCATGAACGGGAAGGTCACGATCCCGGCCGCCAGGGCCGCACCGGTCCAGCTGAATACCAGGCGGATGCCGAAAGTCTCCAGCAGCCATGCGCCGACCGGCGCCCGCGTCCCCAGCGTCACCAGCAGCAGATAGCCCATGACCACCGGCGGCAGCACCAGCGGCAGATGGACAAGCCCGTCAACCAGGGTCTTGCCGGGAAAGTGCAGCCGCGCCAGGGCAAAGGCCACCGCGATGGCGAGCGGCAGGGCACAGGCCACGGCCACGCCGGAAATCTGAAGGCTCAGCAGCAACGCCTCGCGCTCGGCCTCGCTCAACATCCGTGCCGTCCTCTCGAGTTTGGCCGGGTCCTCGGGCTCGACCCGACCGTCCCGTCGCCCTGGAGATTAGCAAGAAGCGCGCCCGGCATCGTCTTTGCTTTCAAATCCGGTGCATCGCCCGCGTCGGGCCCCGGTCCCGGCCGGCGGCTTCGCGCCACGACCGCACGGGGAGCGGAAGACCCATGGATTTCGCGCACTTGGCTCCGGCCGACCGGGAAAACCGGGCCACAGCGACAGCCGGGGCAGTCCCGGCACGCTCCGCCGAGGAGCCTTCCGACAGCGACCTGTTCGAACGGACTGTCGGGATTGCGACACAGCATGCCGGCCGTCCCTTGACCGAGGCGCTCGGCCTCGACCGCGCCGCGCTGGCACGGCTACTCACCCGCCATCTGCCCGGCCACCGGGCGGACCTGCTCGCCACGGTGCCGCCGGACGCCGGCAGCGGAGAGGAGGCGCTGGAGGAACCGGATGTCCGGGCCTATCTGCTGGAATGCCGGGGCGGCCGCGACGACGACGCGGAAAGCTGGTGGGCCGCCATCCTTGCCCGTCGCAGCCTCCAGCCGAACCATCTCTGGCAGGACATGGGGTTCCGGAACCGCGGCGAGCTGGGGATCATGCTGCGCCGGCACTTTCCCGAACTGGTCCGCCGCAATCACCAGGACATGAAGTGGAAGAAGTTCCTGTACCGGGAGCTTTGCAAGCGCGAGGGAATCGTCATCTGCAAGAGCCCGGTCTGCGCATGCTGCAGCGATTTCCAGGCGTGCTTCGGCGGCGAGCCGGGCGAGCCGCTGCACGCCCTGGCCGCCGTCAGCGGGCCGAAGTCCTAGCAGCCGGGCCGCCGGTTCGTCCCTGACGGCGGCAGCGCTCCGAGCAATATTTCACCCGCGGCCAGTCGCGTGCCCATTTCTTTCGCCAGCTGAAGGGCCGACCACAGACCGGGCAATCCTTCGCCGGACGAAGAGCGTGTCTTGAAGCCATCGAAAAACGCCAAAAGTCGAGTTTACGAGCGCCGGGACCCAGGGACATTTTCGAGATCGGCGTGATGATCCCGGCTCCACTCATCCGGATGCGCAAGATACCATAAAGCATCGGCATCCATGTCCACGCCATTTGGCCAAGCGATCCAGTCGCCGCTGCCTTGGACCTCCAGCGTTTCAGAGAAGAATACCGGATCTCTCAAAGCCGCGGTGACCTCGCCATCCGAAACGAAGTCGGTCAGATCCACGGTGCTGCGAGACCCCCCTTCCCATTCGATGTCGATGCGAAAGTCCGGGCGTGCTTTGGCTTCGATGATGCGATGCTCCATGGGTCACTCCTCTATCGGGCGAAGCGGACGCTTCTGTCTAGCGAGCATCCAGTTCTCCCAAAGCTCGCCGAGATGATCCCGAGCCCATTTTTCGATCACTGCGGTATCTTTCCGGCGCATGCTTCCCCTTACCTCAACCACCTTCAGGTCGACTAAGTCCACACGGGCCGAGAAACCGTTACCATATACGTGAGCATGAGGTGGCATATGATCGTTGTAAAACATCATGGCAACCATTCCCGAAAACCGTGCGATGGTCGGCATCTTTCACTTCCGAAACAGGGCGATGCTCATGGTCGCGTCCTTGATGATTTCGGCGCTGTTGCGCAGGGCCGCGGCCTCGGCGGCCGAAAGCTCCGGATAAATGTCCTGCACGACGCCGCGCGCCCCCAGAATGCGCGGCAGCGACAGCGCCACGTCACGCACGCCTTCGATGTCGCCATTGACGAGGGAGACGGTCATCACCGAGCGGTCATCATTCTGAATGGCCTGGCAAATACGCGCCAGCCCGGCACCGATGCCGTAATAGGTCGCGCCTTTGCCCTCGATGATCCAATAGGCGGCACGTCGCACCGACTCGTCGATCCGCGCCATCAGCGAATCGGTCAAGGCCATGCGCACCTGCGCCGCAAAGGCCCGGACGGGCAGGCCGCCGGCCATCGCCCCGGACCAGTGCAGCACCTCGCTGTCGCCGTGTTCGCCCAGGACCTGCGCGTTGACCGAGCGCGGCGAGATGCCGAGATGCTGGCCGAGCAGCGACTGGAAGCGGGCGGTATCCAGCACCGTGCCCGAACCGATCACCCGGTGCGCCGGCAGGCCGGCGATACGGGTGGCGATATGGGTCATGATGTCGACCGGATTGGTCGCCACCAGCAGGATCGCCTCCGGCGCATAGTGCAGCACCTCCGGCACGATCTTCTGGAAGACCGCGGCATTGCGGTCGAGCAGCTGGATGCGGGTCTCGCCCGGCCGCTGGCTGACGCCGGCAGACAGAATGACGATGCGGGCGCCGGCCAAGGTCTCGTAGCCGCCGGCCCGAATCGGCACCGGGTGGGCGAAGGGCGTGGCGTGGATGATGTCCTGGGCCTGGGCCTGGGCGAGCTTTTCGTCAAGATCGACGAGGATGATCTCGCTGCCCACGCCGCGCAGCGCCATGGCATAGGCCGCGCTGCTTCCGACGGCGCCGGCACCGATAATCCCGATTTTCATGATGGTCTCCTTGTCCCGTCCGACGGCCGGACCCGGGGGCTAGATCGAGGTCGACAGGGCGCCGGCGAACAGCATGGCGATCACGCATGCCGAGAGCGGTCCGCGCAATCGCAGGTACCAGGCCGGACTCCGTGCCGCCCGGCGGCTCGCGGCATCGCCGGCCAGCATCAGCGCAAAGCCGAGGGCCAGCAGCGCGAGACCCGCCGCCCCGCCGACCAGCAGCGCGAGCCAGCCGGCAAGCGCCGGCAACACGGCCAGCGCGAGATGCCCCGCGGAGGCCCGGCCGGCCCGTTCCGGCATCAGCGCGAAACCCCATTGCACCCCGCCCAGGAAGGACAGGATGCACGCGCCATAGGACAGCAGCGAAATCAGGCCCCAGGCGGCCCAGGGCGCCGGCAAAGCCAGCAACGCCGCCAGGCTCCCGGCAAAGGGCACCAGGCCGCCATAAACCAGCCAGAGCACATGCCGCGGCACCTGTTCAGCCTGCTGATCCGCTCCCACCCCGATCATCCTCCAGAATTCCGTATCTGACGGTTTTACGCATCCCGCCTGGCGACGGATCGCGCCGAGGCGCGATCGGCAATTTCGCTTTTTGGTGCAGCGCACAACGGACATCCTGTCCATCAGAGGGTAAGTGATTCTCATCTTTAGCGATTATTCCGATTTCCCGACTCGTGAGCGTTAACGGTGTCTTTACGTCAAAGACCCTAGGGTTTTGGGCGATAGGCCCTGCCTGGAGTCGCGGGAATCAATATCTGTGGGTCGTGGCTGCGGAATCGACGAAATGGACCGAGAGAACCGATTCACTCTGGCCGCACCAATGATCCTTGCCGCAGAGGGACAGGGCGGAAACACGCTTCATGCGCTCGATCCTATCCGGCCGCCCGGTCACCATGGCCATGGCCATTCCACGCCGGGGCAACGGCGAGACATACCCGGTCACGGCACGACAGCCGGGCGTCCGTCGCAGGCCGCCGCCGAAGACGGCGCGTTTTCGCTCTGCCTGACCGCCATGGCCCGGCTCGACCGGCACGGTGCCATCCGGCAGGCCAATGCCGCGCTTGCCGAGCTGGCGGGCCTGCCAATCCAGAGTCTGGAAAGCCGGTCGCTGGAAACGCTGCTGCGCCCGGACGACCGGCCCTTGCTGCAGCGTGTCATGCAATGGGCCACCGGCTACGGCACGCCCTCGCCGCTCGATGCGCTGTGCCTGCGCCCCGACGGCACGCCGGTCCCGGTGCGGGTGCATGTTTCGCCGCTGCCGGGAGAAAGCGGCGGCGCGCCGCTGCTCGCGCAACTCCTGCCCTCGACCCGGCCGGACCTGGACCCACCCGCGGACGCCTTGTCAGGCCGCCGCATGTCCGGACTGCTCAAGCTCTATCAGATGGCCCGGGCCGCCGAGAAGGAAGTCGCCGCCTTCGCCCTGGAAGAAGCCGTCGAACTGACCCGGAGTGCCATCGGCTATCTTCACTTTTTCGACGAAGCGGAAGGCTTGCTGCAGCTCACCCTGTGGTCCGGTCACACGCTGAAATTCTGCCAGGCGGCCCAGGATGTACATTACCCCCTGGAACGCGCCGGCATCTGGGCCGATTCCGTCCGGCGGCGCGAGCCGGTCATCCACAATGACTATATGCACGATGCCAATCGGCAAGGCCTGCCGGAGGGCCATTTCCCGGTGCATCGCCATCTCAGTGTGCCGGTCCTCGACGAGCACGACCGGATCGTCGCGGTCATCGGCGTCGGCAACAAGGTCGCGCCCTATGACACGACCGACGTCCAGCAGCTGCAGCTGTTTGCCGGCGGCATGTGGAAAATCATCGTCCGCAACCGTATGCAGGCACAGCTGGTCCGGGCACGCGACGAAGCCGAGCGGGCGAGCCAGGCCAAATCCGCCTTCCTGGCCAATATGAGCCATGAGCTGCGCACGCCGCTCAACGCCATTATCGGCTTTTCCGAGCTGTTCCAGCTGGAGGTGTTCGGCCCGCTCACCAACGACAAATATCGGGAATATGCCCACGATATCACCAGCGCCGGCCGCTACCTGCTCAACATCATCGAGGACATGCTCGACCTGGTGCGCATCGAGAAGGGTCTCATCCAACTGAGCGAGACGGCCTTTGACATCGCCGGGCTGATGCAGGAAATCGGCCAGATGGTCGTCTTCCGCGCCCAGGAAAAGAATCTGAAGCTGGCGGTCGACGTTCCCGACACCATCCCGCTGCTGACGGCCGACAAAAGGCTCATCAAGCAGGCCATGATCAATCTGCTGCACAATGCCATCAAGTTCACCCCCGCCGGGGGGAGCGTCACCGCTGCCGCCCGCACCGATGCCGACGGCCTCTGCCTGGTCGTCGCCGATTCCGGCACCGGCATGACGGCCGAGGAGGTCGCCATGGCCCTGTCGCCCTTCAACCGCGGACGCCATACCGTCCTGTCCACCACCGCGAAGGAGGGGCTGGGCCTCGGCCTGCCGATCGTCAAATCGCTGATCGAGCATCACCAGGGCACGCTTGAGATCGTCAGCGAGCCGCTGGTCGGCACCACCGTGCAGGTGCGCCTGCCGGCCGCCCGGCTGGCCGCGGCGTGAGGGCCCGACCCTCCGCTTAGGATTTGACCGGCCGCCCCGCCCGGCTATGATGCCGCCCGTGTTCGGACAATCCTTTTTCTGCGAGTTCCCGCATGCCCCCCGAAGACGACGTCGTCATGGTCGATCCGGACGAAGAGACCGTCGGATGCGACGGCGGTGACGGTCCGCTCGGCCACCCCATGGTCTATTACAGCTTCGGCACCCGCCGCGAGGTGATGTGCGGCTATTGCGGCCGGCGCTTCATCAAGGCCGAGGAATCCGGCGCCGCCGCGTGACGACGGCGGACGCCCGCGCGCCTACAGCTCGGCCGCAGCCGGCCCCGCCGGCGCAGCGTGGACGAGGTAGCGCAAGGGCCCGCCCACCGTCACCGCATCGAACGGGTAGCAGGTGACCAGGGCGAGGGCCGGGCCCGGGGCGGCGCGACGCACGACCGCGCGGCGCGAATCGACGATCCGTGTATCGGTCACCTGATAGGTGTGGGTGCGGCCGTCCGGCGTCTGCACGGACAAGGGCTCGCCCGGAAGCAGCGCGGCAAGAAACCGGAAATGCGTGTCGCGATGGCCGCCGAAAATGGTCAGGCCCGGCGCGGTGGGCCGGGCCGTGCCGCTGACATGACCGGGCGCCCAGGCCAGGCTGCGACCGCTGGCATCGGCGAGCACGATCAGATCGATCCCGTGTCCGGGCACTTCCAGGCGCGCCACCGGCCAGGTATCGGCCCAGGGCCAGGGCCGCACCCGGTCTTCGCCGGCCAGGGTCCGGTCCCAGGCCTCTTCCAGAAGCCATTGCCCAAGCTGCGCCTTCGCCTCGACCGCCACCGCCGCGCCGACATGCCACAGCCCGGCCATGATAAGTGGAATCGTTGCAACGAGCAAAAGCCTGCGTCGGTTTCTTGCTGACATGGTTCGTTGCCCCTTTGCTGTGGGAGCGCGGCCGTCCTCGGCCACCTTCGGTGCCGGCAAAGTGCCCGCGGTCCATGGCGGGCAGGATGCCTGCATTCCATGGCGGGCAGGATGCCCGCGCTCCCCTGGCAGCGCTTCAAAGCCGGTAGCGGGCAGCGCGCGGCACGCGGCCGGCCAGCACCAGCAGCAGCGCCGCCAGCACCAGGCAGGCCAGCCCGATCAGCAAATCGACGGGCGCTCCGGTCGCCCCCATCGGCAGTGTCACGGGCTGCGGTGATCCGAACCGGGCCATATTGCGGATCGCCTCCAGCGAGGCCCGGCGGCCATCCGGCAGCGCCGAGGCAAGGTCCATATCGACACCCTCGGGCATATTGGTGGCGACGGCCTGGCGATCGAGGTCTGCTTCGGGCGGACGCACCACCTCATCGTCGATCGCCACGAGGCTCGTGTACTGGCTCACGAGGCCGTGGCTCAGCGCCACATCAAGGATCTGCCGACGGATGCGTTCGCCGTCGGCGCCGCGATAAAGCTGCCGCTCCAAATCGACGATGCGGTCCCGGGCCCAGAGCGCGGCGACCCCCGTCGCCTGCGCCCGGTCGGCACTCAGCGTGAGGCCGGCCTGCCAGCCCTCGGTCCCCCGCCGTCCGGCGACCGCGACCTGCCCGGCCGTACCCTGCGGCAGGCGGACGGTCGCCAACACCGGCTCGCCGACATAGAGGTCGGGAATGACCGGCGGGTACATCGCGGCCGGCCCGTCGTCCGGCCAGGTGACCGCGATATCGGTCAGCGCCGGGTTCTCCAGCCGGGAGAACAGGCGGGTCATGGTGTCCCGCACCGCATCGGTGGCGCCGATATAGGTGAAGGTGCCGCGCCCCGCCTCGGCCGCCTCGCGCATGAAATGGCTGTTGGGAGCGCTGCCGATGCCGACCGTGAACAGCCGGCTGTCGCCGAGCCGGTCGTGGATCAGACCGAAGAGGGCCGCCTCATTGCCCACCGCACCGTCGGTCATGAACACCACCTGGCGCAGCCGCCCGGGCGCGGCCGCGCCGTCCAGCGCCATCTCCAGCGCCGCCCGCATCTCCGTGCCGTTCTCGGCAACCAGGGAGCGGACGAAGCGCCGGGCCGCGGCCAGGGCCTCGCCCGTCGCCGGCTGCGGCGCGGCAAAAAGGGGCGTCGGAACGTCGTTGAAGGCGATGATCTGGAAGCTGTCTTCCGGACCAAGCCCGGACAGGCCGAAGAGCAGCGCCTCCCGCGCCTGGACGATGGAGTCGCCGGCCATCGAGCCCGAGGTGTCGATGATGAACACCACCTCGCGCGGCGGCCGCTTGTCGGCCGGCAGGCCGGTCTCGGGCGGCACCAGCATCACCAGATGGTAGTCATGGCCGTCCAGGGTTTCGCTGAAGACCGCGGCGGTCGGCGCCTCCGCCGGTTCGGCTCGCCAGCTGAGCACGAAATCCCGGTCGGCGAACACCGCCTCCTCCGTCGGCGCCACGGTCAGCCGGCCGTCCGGGCCGGGAGTGACGGCGATCGGGTGCGAGGGGCTGTCGACGGCGGCCACCGGAAAGCCGGCGTCAAGCGTCACGGTCAGCGCGACCGGATTGACCGGCCCGAAGGCAGGATCGGCCACCGGCGGCGTGATGCGGGACGCATCGGTGACCTGATCGGTATCGGGCACCCGGCCACCCTCCTGCGGCCCGCGCGACACCGGCTCGCCGGGGACGTAGCGCGGCAGCACCACCGTCGGGAAGCGCAGTCCGACGGCACCGTGCTCATAGGTGAGGCTCTGCTGGTATTCGATCTCGACCACGATCGAGTCGCGCGGCGGGATGTTGGCCACGGCATTGGTGAAGATGTTCGGCCGCTCCTGCGACACCAGGCTGGCCTGCTGGCCGGCCTCGCGCGCCTCTTCATAGCGCCGCTCGGCCGCCTCGCGCTCCTCGATGACGCCCTCGACAACCCGGTCGCCGATGATCATGCGCAGCCGGTCGACCGAAGCGGTTTCGGGCAGCGGAAAGACATAGACACCCTCGACCCACTCGTCCGTCGGGTTCTCGAAGCGCTGGCGGACGGTGGTCCTGGCAATCAGGCCGTTGACGGCGATGTCGACATCGGCCGCCACCGTCGTCGCCGGGACGACATAGCCGGCGACTTCGGCCGGAAAGAACAGCCCGCCATTGTCCATGGCGGCATAGGGCACCGGCTGCGCCGCCCGGGCCAGCCCCGGCAGCAGCACTGCCAGCAGCATGAGCAGGGCCGCCGGCACGGCTGCCCGGTGCCGGTTCCTGACTCCTCGATCGACCCGCATGGTCGGCACTCCCTCCTGACGTTGCTCTCGCGCAACATCAGTTGTAGGAGCGCCACGTGTCCGCCTGCGGGCGGAAATAAGGCATTTTCGAGCCGGTTACCCCGCCCAGCGGCCCTGCAGCGCCGGCTTGGCGCGCGACAGCGCGCGGAGGGGCACCAGCCGGACCCGGTCGGTATCGCGCACCCACCAGACCGGAATCAGACCGCGCTCGGCGAAGCGATCGCTGGCCCGCTCGGTCAGCAGCACCTCGGCGCAGGGCTTGATCGCGCGGTCGCCGTCCTCGTCGTAATAGTGAAGCGGCAGGCCGTCGACCTCGCTCGGCTGCCCCGGCCGCAGATCCCAGCCCTCGCGGGCGAAGGCCTCGCCGATCAGCAAAGCGGCGAGAAAGGCCGGGTTCCCCCAGAGGAAGTCCGCATGCCGGCCGGCGCCCGGGATCTCTTCGAAGTCGAAGGCCTCGACGGAGCCGCCCATCCGGCCATAGGGCGGGCGCATCAGGATCCGCGGCAGTGCCAGGCCGAGCCAGGCGGCTTCCGGCAGCGCCCGCAGGGCCAGCCACGCATCTTCCGCCTCCGGCGGCGGCGGCGACCGCCAGTCGGCCGGGTCGGGATGAGTCGCGAAGTCCGGGCAGTCGATCAGCGCCGGCGCGGCGCCGGCCAGCAGCGGCGCCCCGGCCCGGGCCGCCAGCCGGGCCAGCCGGCCGAGGAGGTCCGCATCGGCCGCCGTGCCATCGGCGGTGAAGGCCCCCAGCCACAGCCCCCAGGGCGAACCGCCCGGCGTCTCCACCGAGGACTCGACCAGCAGCCGGTAGAGGCCGCTGTCCCGCAGGTTCTCCACGGCGCCGACATCGGCGGCCAGTTCCTCCTTGGCGATATCGACCAGGAACATCTTGAGGTCGGTGCCGGTTTCCAGCCGACGGACCAGCAGATCGACGCCACGCCACAACGCCTCCAGCGCCTGCAGGTCAGGATGATGCAGAACTGCGCGCATCTGCTCCGCCGTCGCCGCGTCCACCGCAGCCACCAGCTCGGCCTGGCGCGGATCGGGCTTGGGCTCGACAAAGGGCCCGACGACGTCGCGGATCAGCTGCGCCGCCATCGCCTCGCCGGTGCTCGGCGGCTTGACGGCCCGCTCCTCGGTCTCGTCGATCGCCTGGAAAAGGTCGTCGGTCGTATAGCCCGAGGCCGGCTTGCCGCCCTCCGGCCCCTCGGCGCCGCGCGCCGGGCCCTGGCCCGACGCCGCCCAGCCGGCCATCTCCGCCGCCGCCGCATCGAAGGTGGCGCTGTTGCGCAGCCGCCGCCGCAGCGCGCGCAGATCGGCGAACAGCGGCAGCCGGTCGACCAGCGCATCGGGGTGAAAGGCGTCCAGGTCATCGAGTGCAAGGTCGAAATGCTGTGGCGTTTCGCGACCCACGGCGATGCTGAGGCGCGGCTTCACCAGCGCCATGACGGACTCGAAATTGTCGCGGTCGACCTCGATCAGCCGGCGCGTCGCCAACGCTTCGGGCTCCAGCGTGCCGCGATTGGCGCGGCCGCCAAAATCGCCCAGTATGCAAAGGCGGAGCGGCGTGCCCAGCTGCGGGCGGGGGGGCCGTCCGGCATCCGGCGCCGATCCGGCGCTCAACGCGATATGACCGAAAGACAGTGTCGCCATGGCTCCCTCCCTTGTCCCGCTCGCCATCCTGACGGCCCACTGTGGCATTGCGCGGGCGCATCCGGTAGAGGGAAGCCGCACGGCCGGCGGATGAAGGCCGGCCCGGTTTCGGTTAGACTCGCCCCGACGGTCGCCCTGAGGAGCATACGGCATGGATGATGCCCCGGAACGCGAAGCAGCCCCCTGCCCGCCGGGCCCCCTGACCGGCCGCATCTGCTTCGTCGCGGCCGAGACCCACGAGGCCCGCGCGGCGCTGCAGCATCTCGTGTCGAAATACGGCCAGTCGGATTCGGACAGCGCCCGCCTGGTGGTGGCGCTGGGCGGCGACGGCTTCATGCTGCAGACCCTGCACCGCTTTCTGCATCATCACGTGCCGGTCTTCGGCATGAATTGCGGCTCGGTCGGCTTTCTGATGAACGAGTACCGGGAAGACGAACTGCCCGACCGTCTGGGGCGGGCCGAACCGGTCATCATCCATCCTTTGCGCATGGTGACGATGACCGCCGACGGCATGATCGAGCAGGCGCTGGCCTTCAACGAGGTGTCGATGCTGCGCCAGACCCGCCAGGCGGCCAAGCTGCGCATTTCCATCGACGGCAAGGTCCGGCTGTCTGAGCTGAACTGCGACGGTGCCCTGGTCGCCACGCCGGCGGGCAGCACCGCCTACAACCTGTCGGTTGCCGGGCCGATCATCCCGCTCGGCGCCAATCTGCTGGCCCTGACGCCGATCAGCGCCTTCCGGCCGCGGCGCTGGCGCGGCGCACTGCTGCCGTACCATGCGGTCATCACCTTCGAGGTGCTGGAGGCGGAAAAGCGTCCGGTCAGCGCCGTCGCCGACGACACCGAGGTGCGGGACGTGGTCCGCATCGAGGTGCGCGAAGACCGCAGCGAACGGGTCGTCATGCTCTTCGACCCGGAGCACAATCTCGAAGAGCGGATCCTGAAGGAGCAGTTCGCGAGTTGATCTGCACCCCCAGGCGGGGTGTCAGCGGGTGCGGGGACGGCTTTCCAGGCCGACCTGGCGCGAGAGCTGGGCGATGACGTGCTCGATATCCTCGGGGCAGACCGTCTCGTAGACGCCGAGCAGCCGGTCGATGATCTGCCGGACATAGTCCGAGGTCCAGCCGCTGGTGCGCTTCGGCTTCTTCTCCTGATAGACCTCGACGGCGATGCGGAAGGCCTGGAAGAAATGCGGCGGCAGCCGGCATTCGTCGAACAGCGCATGCAGTCCGAGCGGGCCGCGATCGTGGATCAGCGTCCGGGCATTGCTCAGCGGCACGCCGGCCAGGGCGGCCATCGCCGCCTCGACGAAGCGCAGATTGCCCAGGCACAGGGTGCGCAGGAGCAGCGTCGGGGTTAATTGAGCGCGCCGGTGCAGGACGCTGACCAGCCAGGCGGTCACCGACTCGCTGTCGTTGAGGGTGACGAATTCGGCCAGCGCCCGTTCGTGCCCCTGCCGCACCAGCTCATCGGCGATCGCCGGCGGCATGTCGTGCCGCTCGATCAGCTGCGTGCGCAACTCTTCCGAAACGCACTGGAACAGCCGGCAGGTGATCGACAGCGGCAGGATCGGCCGCTGCACCATGGCGTTCAGGATTTCCGCGCGATCGGGAAACCGGTTCAGGGTCTGCTGCAGCGACGGCTCGGAAATGTCGGCCGTCTCGTTGTGAAGCAGCGTCTGGACCACCCGGGCATCGCCGATTTCGATCAGCACCTCCGAGACCAGCTCCGAGACCCCGTTGCGACGGGCGATGGCCATCTGCTTGCCCTGGCCGCCGGCCCGCGCCAGCTGCGTCAGGTCGTCCTCGGTGAAGACATCGGAGAATTGCAGCACCGGCGTCGCCACCTGCTCGATATCGGCAGCGAGGGTCAGGGCCAGAGAGCGCGGCAGCAGCGGGCAGGACTTGAGATGCTCGGCCATGGCGTTGCGCACCTGGACCTCCGCATCCATCGCGAAAAGCTCCAGGATTTCCAGCGCCATGGCGCGCTCGCGCTCAGTGAGCTGCGGAACACCGAAAAGCGTCGCCACCTGTGTGGCGGTTTCGGCCCGGACATCGGCGGAATGGTCTTCTGACAACCGCTCAACCTGGGCCCAATTCAAGGACGCCATGGACTTCTCTCCACACACGAACCGACCCGACCATCGCGGATCGGGAAAACCGCCAACCGCTTCGATGAAAAAGGAGAGGCGTTAAACTTCGATGAACGGCCGCGCAGCACCCAGGTAGATACTCATATTGCGGCAAAATTTGGTCCTTGCTGCAGA
>JAAAOG010000036.1 GCA_009909005.1 Alphaproteobacteria bacterium
CAGGACTTTGTAGACAATCTGATTCTCGTTGCTCATGCTCGTTGGACCGTGGTCTGGGGAAACCTATGCTGGTATGCTAAGAGCGAGACAGTAAAACGGATGTGAAGACTGCGGCAAAAAATTCCGGGCCGCTAATCAGGCGGATTGCGCCGGTCGCGCGGGTGGGCGGCCCGGTAGACGGCGAGCAGGCGCTCGCTGTCGACCTCCGTGTAGCGCTGCGTCGTCGACAGGGAGCTGTGGCCGAGCAGTTCCTGGATCGCCCGCAGGTCGCCGCCTTCGCACAGGAGATGCGTGGCGAAGCTGTGCCGTAGCGCGTGCGGCGTTGCGTCCTCCGGCAGTCCCAGTCGGGCCCGCTGCTCGCGCATCTGCCGTTCGGCCACGGCACGGTCCAGCCGCCGGCCGCGCACGCCGACAAAGATCGGGTCGGCACCCTCGCCGCGATACGGGCAAAGCGTGAGATAGCCGTCCAAAGCCTGGGCGACCACCGGCAGTACCGGCACCTGCCGTTGCTTGCGGCCCTTGCCGGTGACCGTGAGGACGCCGTCGCGGGGCAGGTCGGTCCGGTTGAGCGCCAGCGCCTCGCCCAGCCGCAAACCGCAGCCATAAAGGAGCGCGAACAGTGCACGGTCGCGGGCCGCCACCCAGGCCGGCGTATCGGGTCGGGCGCCACCGGCCTCGACCAGCGTCTGTGCCTGGCCGGGGGTTAGCGGCCGGGGCAGGGGCCGTGCCGCCCGTGGTGTCCGCACCGCCTGCAGGGAGGGAAGGTGCAGTCGGCCGGTGCGGTCGAGGAAATGAAAGAAGCTGCGCAGCCCCGAAAGATTCCGGGCGCGGCTGGCGCTGCCGGTGCCGGCGCGGGCACGCCTGGCCAGCCAGGCACGGAAGTCCCCCAGCCGCAGATCGGCCAGATCGGCCAGGGCCGGCGGGCCGCCGCGATGCCCGGTCAGAAAGGCGAGAAAGCCGTCGACGTCCCCGCCATAGGCCGCAACCGTATTCGCCGAGGCCCGTTTCTCCGTCTGCAGCCACCGCCGCCAGGCCGTCAGGGCCTCCCGGAGGTCGGGTGCGGCGATCTCGGCCGGCGCCTCGGTCCGGCGATTGAGCGCGGGAGGGGAACCCATCGGTTAGAAAGCCTTGCTCGAACGTCTTCAACCAGACTAGGAGGATCGGGCCCTAGAGGCAATTGTCCTCTGCCCGCAGCAAGCGGAACGCTGTCCGGTTTGTCGGGCGCGGAATGGCAGGGACGTCCCAAAAGCCCGGAAACCGCCGGCCTGGGCGATTGACAGCGGCGGGACGGGGGCTTATGTCAGCGGTTCGTTCACAGAGGGGGCCCGGCGGCGATCGTCGGGAACGATTTTATGCGCGTTGCCAATTCGATGAAGACGCTGAAAAAGCGCCACCGCGCCTGCCGCCTGATCAAGCGGAAGGGCCGGACCTATGTGATCAACAAGGAAAACCCGCGGTTCAAGGCGCGGCAGGGCTGAGGATCGGGCACAGACCCGAATTCGCATAAGGCCTCTCCCCGCGTCGCGACCGCTGCCGTTCTGACGATGAGCAGGCGGACGAAAGGAGGCGGCCATGCGCAAGCCGGTGAAGCGGCGCAACCCCCATGCCGTCGCGCTGCGGCGGTTGGGGCAGAAAGTGATTCCCAACAAAAAGGCATATAGCCGAAAGGGCCGGTCGAAAGATCGGCCCTTTGCGACTCCGGCCCTCTATCCGGCCGCGCCATTCCGCATTACACTGGCATAAAAGACCCTGTTGGGAGGAGGGGCAGGCATGAAGATGCCCGAGGCCGACAAGCGGGTGCTGGCCCGCCGGTCCGAAATCGTCGCGGCGCTGCGCGCCATCGTGCCGGGCGAGGGCGTGATCGACCGCGAGGACGAGCTGCGCGCCTATGAGAGCGACGGCCTGTCCGCCTATCGCATCCTGCCGATGATCGTCGTGCTGCCTTCGACCACCGACCAGGTGAGCCGGGTGCTGCGCTATTGCCATGAGAACGGCATCAAGGTGGTGCCGCGCGGCGCCGGGACCTCTCTGTCCGGCGGCGCCTTGCCGCTCGGCGACGGCGTGCTGCTCGGCCTCGGCAAGTTCAACCGCATCATCGAGATCGATTACGACAACCGCGCCGTTCGCGCCCAGCCGGGGGTGACCAATCTCGGCATCACCAACGCCGTGCAGCACCGCGGCTTCTACTACGCGCCCGATCCGTCGAGCCAGATCGCCTGCACCATCGGCGGCAATGTCGCCGAGAACTCCGGCGGCGTGCACTGCCTGAAGTACGGCTTGACCACCAATAATGTCCTGGGCCTGGAGATGGTCCTGGTCAGCGGCGAGGTGATCCGCCTGGGCGGCAAGGCACTGGACGATGCCGGCTTCGACCTTGTCGGGCTAATGAACGGGTCGGAAGGGCTGCTGGGCGTGGTCACCGAGGTGACGGTGCGGATTCTCCCCAAGCCGGAGACGGCGCGGGCGATGCTGATCGGCTTTCCGACCAACGAGGACGCGGGCGCCTGCGTTGCCCGGATCATGGCCGCCGGCATCATTCCGGGCGGGCTGGAGATGATGGACCGGCCGGCAATCCATGCCGCCGAGGACTTCGTCCATGCCGGCTACCCGCTCGACGTCGAGGCGTTGCTGATCGCCGAGCTCGACGGGCCGGAGGCGGAGGTCGACCATCTCATCGAGCGGGTCGGGACGATCGCCCGCGATTGCAATGCCATGTCGATCCGCGTCAGCGAGAGCGATGAGGAGCGGCTGCGCTTCTGGGCCGGCCGCAAGGCCGCCTTCCCGGCGACCGGCCGCATCGCGCCCGACTATTACTGCATGGACGGGACGATCCCGCGCAAAAAGCTGTCGGAGGTGCTGCACCGCATCGGCGAGATGTCCGCGCATTACGGCCTGAAGGTCGCCAATGTCTTCCATGCCGGCGACGGCAATCTCCACCCACTCATCCTGTACGACGCCAACAAGCCCGGTGATCTGGACACGGCGGAAGAGTTCGGCGCCGAGATCCTCAAGCTGTGCGTCGAGGTCGGCGGGGTGCTGACCGGCGAGCACGGCGTTGGCGTGGAAAAGCGCGACCTGATGGAGGTGCAGTTCGAGGAGGTCGATCTCGACCAGCAGCAGCGCGTGAAATGCGCCTTTGATCCGGAGTCGCTGCTCAATCCGGGAAAGATGTTCCCGAAACTGCACCGCTGCGCCGAAATGGGCCGCATGCACGTTCATCGCGGCCAGCTGCCCTTCCCCGACATCCCGCGTTTCTGAGGGCGGGTGTGCCATGACGACCAGGCTCAAGCCCGACAATGCAGACCAGGTCGTCGACGCCGTGAAATGGGCGGCGTCGGAAGGGGTGCCGCTGGAACTGGTCGGCGGCGGCAGCATGCGGACGCTTGGGCGTCCACTGCAGACGGAGCATGTCCTCGACATCTCGGGCCTGAGCGGCGTGCTCCTCTATGAGCCGGAGGAGCTGGTGGTTTCCGCCCTGCCGGGCACGCCGATCGCCGAGCTCGAAGCCGTGCTGGCCGAGAAAGGCCAGCATCTGGCCTTCGAGCCGCCGGATCTTTCCGCACTGCTTGGCGCGGCTGATGCGCCCGGCGGCAACCGCCGTGGCACGTTGGGCGGCGTAGTGGCGTGCAATCTCGCCGGGCCGCGGCGCATTCATGCCGGGGCGGTGCGCGACCATGTTCTGGGCCTCTCGGGCGTCAGCGGCCGCGGCGATGCCTACAAGACCGGCGGGCGCGTGTTCAAGAATGTGACCGGCTACGACCTCTCGAAGTTGATGACCGGTTCGTACGGCACGCTGAGCGCGCTGACCCAGATCACCGTCAAGGCGCTGCCGCGCCCGGAAACCGTGCGGACCCTGCTGCTGCACGGGCTCGGCGATGCCGACGGGATCGCCGCGCTGACCGCTGCGCTGCAGACCCCTTACGAGGTCTCGGGGGCGGCGCATTTGCCGGCTGCCGCCGCCCGGCGGAGTGCGGTGCCGGACGTCTCCGGCGCCGGCGGGGCAGTGACGGCCATACGTCTGGAGGGCATTGCGGCCTCGGTCTTCTATCGGCTTGAGCACCTGCCGGCGCGGCTGGGTCCCGCAGCCGCCAACGGGGTGACGGAGCTCGGCTTTCCGGCGTCCGACCGGTTCTGGCGGGAAGTCCGCGACGTGGCTTCCCTGATCCCCGCCGACACCCTGGTCTGGCGACTGTCGGTGCCGCCGGCCGCCGGGCCGGCGGTGGTCGCGGCGCTCGATGATCTGGACCCGGCCGGGTCCCTCTTCGACTGGGGCGGCGGGCTGGTCTGGCTGGCCCTTGCACCCGGAGCGAAGGAGGATGGCGGGGCGGCGGCGATCCGGGCCGCGGTCAAGTCGACTGCCGGAGAGGGGCATGCGACGCTGATCCGTGCGCCGGGCTCGCTCCGCGCGGGGGTGCCGGTGTTCCAGCCGCAGCCCCCGGAACTGGCCGCCCTTACGGGCCGGATCAAGCAGAGCTTCGACCCGCAGCGGGCACTCAATCCCGGCCGCCTTTACGCCGACATCTGACCGGGTCCCGGCTTCAAGGCGGGATGGAATCAGTAGAAGACGAAGACGCTGACGATGCGGCGGACACCGGTTTCGGCATCGCCGAAGGGCAGGTTCAAAGAGCTGTAGGTCTTGTAATGCTGCGGCGACCAGCTGAACGGCGCTTCGACCAGATACGGCCGGCGATGGGTACAGCACCATTGCGTGCGGGCGATCGGCTGATCCATACCCGCGAGCTCGTCCAGATACTGCCCGGTCAGGTCCCGGCCGATCGCCTCGACCATCTGCGTGCCCTGCAGACGGATGCGAAAGCGCCGGGGATTGTCGACAATCTCCAGAACCGCAAGATAAGCCAAAGAATTGCGGGGCATGTCGAGGGGATCGATCGCCGAGACCGGCGGCATCGTCCCGCCATTGCGCCTTTCCGTCCAATAGCCGAACATCGCCTGCATGCGGCTGTGCGGCAGGTCATCGCTGGAAAAATCCTCGCACAATTCCGCGGGACGCGGCTTCAGATCGGGCAGCATGGCATCGCCTTTCTCTTGACCCGGGGACCTGCCTCACGCTGATCCATGACGAAAAAGCATGAGGCGTCAATAACACAGTTTCATTACGGGAGTATGCCAATTGTCGCCAATGCGCAAGCACGCCTTCGGTATAGCGGGTTAATTTTTCTGCAAACGCCCAGTATTGGACCCTTGAGAATTCATATCACTGAAACGGTTTCTTCCAGTCGCAAGACACGACCTTACGGGCCGGGCTGCGTCCGGCGGAATGGCGAGGCCTCGCTCAGCGCCTCCATCTCGAAGGCCACATAGGCCGCCTCACGGCTGAGAAAGTCGGCCACGGCCCGTTTCAGCGCGGGATCACGGATCAGGTGAGCGCTAAATGTGGGTGTGGGCAGATAGCCGCGCTGCAATTTATGCTCGCCCTGCGCCCCGGCCTCGACCGTCCTGAGGCCGCGCGCAATGGCAAATTCCATGGCCTGGTAATAGCAGGCTTCGAAGTGCAGGAATTTGAAGTGCTCGGCGCAGCCCCAGTTGCGCCCATAGAGGGTATCCTTGCCAATAAGGTTGAGAGCCCCGGCGACCATCCGCCCGTCGGCCTCGGCGACGACCAGGGCCACCCGCTCCGCCATCCGGCCGCCCAGCAAGGTGAAGAAGCGGCGGGTCAGGTAGGCCGCGCCCCATTTCCGATCCGTCGTATTGCGGTAGAAGCGATAAAACAGGTCCCAGTGATGTGGCTCCAGCGCCCCGCCGGTCAGAACCCGCAATTGGACGCCGGCCTCGGCGACCTGCCGCCGCTCCTTCTTGATGGCTTTGCGCTTGCGGGCGTTGAGGGCGGCGAGGAAGTCCGCGAAGCTGCCATAGCCCGGATTCTGCCAGTGATATTGCTGGCCGGTGCGCTGCAGCCAGCCTGCCTGGCCCAGGGCATGCCATTCCGCTTCGGTGGGGAAGGTGACATGGGCGGTGACGACGCCATGTCGGTCGGTGACGCTCTCCAGCCCCCGGATCAGTGCTGCGCGTACGGCCGGCGGGTCGGCGTCCGGGGCGACCAGCAGCCTGGGTCCGGTCACGGGCGTGAAGGGAATGGCGGCCTGCAGCTTGGGATAGTAGCGTCCGCCGGCGCGTTCATAGGCGTCGGCCCAGCCCCAGTCGAACACGTACTCCCCATAGGAGTGCCCCTTCAAATAGAGGGGCGCGCAGCCGCGGATTTGGCCGTCCTCGCCCTCCAGCACCAGATGCTGGGGCAGCCAGCCCCTCTCGGCCGACACCGAGCCCGAGTCTTCCAGGGCCGACAGGAAGGCATGGCTGACAAAGGGGTTGTCGGGGCCGGCACAGGCATCCCAGGCGGAGGCGGGTACGGCATGGATATCGTCCACGACCCGGATGATCACCTGCTCGCCGCCGTCGGGCATGCCTCCGACCTCCCGCTTCTGCACCGGTCAGGGGAGATGGGGCGTCGTCGCCGGCCTGCAAGCGCGGCCGGCGCGCCGTCCCCGCGGCTTCAGGAGATTTCCAGAATGGCTTCGACCTCCACCGGGACGCCGAGCGGCAGGGCGGCGACGCCGACGGCGGCGCGGGCATGCACCCCCTTGTCGCCGAAGACCTCCACCATGAGGTCGGAGGCGCCGTTCACCACTTTCGGCTGGTCGGTGAAATCGGCTGCCGAGGCCACATAGCCGGTCAGCTTCACCACCCGCTCGACACGGTCGAGGTCGCCGAGAAAGGCCTTCGCCTGAGCGACGATGTTGAGGCCGCAGAGCCGCGCCGCCGCAAAACCGGACTCGGGATCGACCTCCCGCCCCAGGGCGCCGATGACATCGGGCCTGCCGTCGAGCAGCGGCAACTGGCCGGAGATGAACAGGAGCGGCCCGGTGCGAACCGCGGGGGCGTAATTGCCGGCCGGTGCGGCGACGCCCGGCAGGATGATGCCGTATTGTTCCAGACGGGCTTGGATCAGGCCCGGCATGGCGGTCTCCCTTTCCGATGAGAGCGGTGGGCAGAGGCGACAGTCTAGCCGGATGGTGGCGGCGCAACCAGGGCCGCGCCCGCCGACGGAAAACCATTGCCGGGCATGGCGTTCCCCTTCGCCGGGCGCCTCTCCGGGCCTGCGGCATTTTAGCGACTTCTTAACAATCTCCCGGCTAGCCAACGGGCGTACGCGGCATTTGCAGGACAGAGTCGGGCAGGACGGGACAGGGCTGGGATGGGTGCCGAAATCATTCTGCTCGGATTTGGCGCCAGTCTGGGCGCGGGCCTGGCAACCGGTCTCGGCGGCCTCGCCGTCCTGCCCTTTCGCCGCCTGTCGAAGATGACCACCGATGTCCTTCTCGGCTTCTCCGCCGGGATCATGCTGGCGGCCTCCTTCTTCTCGCTGCTGCTGCCGGCCCTGACCCTGGCCGGGCAAGGGCAGGTGGGTGCCGCCGCCGGGAGTTCCGTCGTCGGTGCCGGTTTCCTGACCGGCGGCCTGGCACTTTGGATGATCCACCACTATGCGCCGCACGAGCGTGGGCTGGCCGTCGCGGAGGGGGCTGCGGTCCGCTCCCTCGCGCCCGTCTGGTTGTTCGTCATCGCCATTGCGCTGCATAATTTCCCGGAGGGCCTGGCCATCGGCGTCGGCTTCGGCGGCGGCGATGTGGCGCGCGGCAGCGTGCTGGCAGCCGGTATTGCTCTGCAGAATATTCCGGAAGGGCTGGCGGTGGCGATGGCCCTCTTCGCGCGTGGCTACTCCCGCTCCGTCTGTGTGGTCATGGCCTTGCTCACGGGGCTGGTGGAGCCGGTCGGCGGGCTGTTCGGTGCCACAGCCGTGACGCTTTTCGAGTCGCTGCTGCCCTGGGCGCTGGCCTTCGCCGCCGGGGCGATGATCTTTGTGATCGCCGACGAGATCATCCCCGAGATCAATCGTCGGGAATTCGAACGATTTGGAACATTCGGCCTGATGTTGGGGTTCGTTTTGATGATGGTGCTGGTTGCGGCGTTCGGTTAATTGCCGAACGCTGTCAAGGGCGGGACATTAAAAGAAACGTCGTGCTATTCATAGCCGTTCCCGGCCGTGGGACGGGCCTTGTCCGCGCCTGCTGCGAAAAACGACCTCGCTGTCGTTACGAAACTCTTGCACAGTTCGAATTTTGTTCATATCTTATGGGAGACGGAATGGGATGGGCCGTCCGTTTGAAATCCGTAACAAGACCCCAGGGTGGCGTGTTCCATCAGGTCGGTGGAACGCGGCACATTTGTCGTCTCTGAGGCAGCACTTGGGAGGTTGAGGAGAATTGGAGAGTATCAAGATGTCGACGTCCACCGATCTGGACCGCTATCTGGCGGAGACGCGCAGCTACCCGATGCTGACCGCGGAGGAAGAGCGCGACCTCGCGCGCCGGTGGCGCGACTCTGGTGATGAGGAAGCGGCCCGCAAGCTGGTCGGCAGCCATATGCGACTGGTGGTCAAGATCGCCCGGAAGTTCAGCGGCTATGGGGTGGATTTGGCCGATGTCATCGCGGAAGGCAATGTCGGCCTGATGCAGGCGGTCGAAAAATTCGATCCGGAGCTCGGCTATCGCTTCGCCACCTATGCACAATGGTGGATCCGCGCGGCAATTCAGGAATATGTGCTGACCGCCCGGTCGCTGGTCCGCATGGGCACGACCTCCGCACAGAAGAAGCTGTTCTTCAATCTGCGCCGTTTGAAGAGCCGCCTGGCCGAATACGGCGAGGGTGATTTGTCGCCGGATTCGGTGAGTTCGATCGCGCGTGACCTTGGCGTGCCCGAGGCCGACGTGATCGACATGAACCGCCGGCTGGCCATGCGCGATGCCTCGCTCAACGCCGAGATCAGCGAATCGGCCGAGACCGAATGGCAGGACCTTCTCGAGGACGAAGGCGAACGGCAGGATGTCCGGGTGGCGGAGGCTGACGAGCTCGGCTGGCGCCGGGAACTGCTGGAAGAGGGGCTGCAGCATCTCGACCAGCGCGAACGGCACATCCTCGTCGAGCGGCGGTTGAGCGAAGAGCCGATGACGCTGGAGGCTCTGGGACGCCATTACGGCGTGTCGAGCGAACGGGTCCGGCAGATTGAAGTGCGGGCCTTCGAAAAACTGCAGAAAGCCGTGCGGAGTGCCGCCTTGAACAGCGGCGGTGAGCTCCGGGCGGCATAAGGGGCCGGCTCGCAAGACCTCCAGCCGCGGGGACATTGCGAGCCGGTGGTATTGATACAGTGTCGAATGGTTTCAATGTGAAGTTTGCTGCATTGCACCAAGAAAATGTGGAGTGATTTCTGTCTCAATTTCCAAATTCGGTCACAATTCCAGCCTATCGTATTTAATGAAGGAATTGCCCGAACGAGACCGAGACAGATATGTCCACGCACACCGCACGCTGCCTGTTGACGCTCTACGCCGGTCATGGCGTGGCGCGCGGCCTTGGCCGGATGGCCCGCACCGGCCCCGGCGACGCCATGCCGCCGGCACTCTGGCCGTTTCGGATTCTAGCCTGCCTGAGCCGGATTCTGGGACGGTGACAGCCGGTCCCATGCAGGGCAGCGGTCACATGAACAGCGGCTCGCCCTGCATGTCGGCGTAGAGGTCGGCGACGAACTCGCCATACCCGTTATAAATCCGGGTGGGAACCCGTTCGTCCGTGCCGATGAGCCGTTCCGTGGCCTGGCTCCAACGCGGATGCGGCACCTCCGGGTTTACATTCGCCCAGAAGCCATATTCGTTCGGCGCAATCTCCTGCCAGAAATTGACCGGCCGCTCCTCGGTAAAGGTGAGTCGAACTATCGACTTGAGCGACTTGAAGCCGTACTTCCACGGCACCGCCAGCCGCAGCGGCGCGCCGTTCTGCTTCGGCAACGGCCTGCCGTAAAGGCCGGTAACCATGAAGGCGAGGTCGTTACGCGCCTCGGCCATGGTCAGGCCCTCGACATAGGGCCAGGGATACCAGAACTGCCGCTGGCCGGGCGCCACCTCGGAATCCTGGAACGTCTCCATCCGGACATAACGGGCGCTGCTCAGCGGGCGGGCATAATCGATCAGGGCGCGCATCGGAAAGCCGCTCCAGGGGATCGTGATGGCCCAGGCCTCGACGCAACGCAGGCGGTAGACACGCTCCTCCAGCGACATGGCGCGGATCAGGGTGTCGATATCGACCGTCCGCTCTTCCTCGACCTGGCCGTCGAAGGTCACCGTCCAGGGGCGGATGGGCAGCGCCTGGGCCGCCCGCCAAATCTCCTTGTGCGAGCCGAACTCGTAGAAATTGTTGTATGTGGTGGCGAGCTCTTCGCTCGTCAGGTCGCGCTCCACCCGGTAGCGCATATTGCGGGGAACAGGATAGAGGTCGGCGGTCGGCCGTGCGCTGCCGCCATCCTGGGCGATGCCGGTACCGGGCCAGACAAGGCCGGAGGCAATGGCCAGCGCCCCCGATCCGGCCGTGCCCATGAAGCGGCGGCGGTTGAGATAGACATGTTCGGGGGTCGCCGCGCTTTCCGGCAGCTCCCACCCGCGTTTCCGCCTGACCAGCATGGCACCCTCTCCCGACCCAAATCCGTACCCTGGCATGGGATTTATGCCGCTTTAGCCTCGCAGCCAAGTCAAGTCTTGGTGACGGGGTGCGGCAGCCCGGATCACCCGTCTTCGTTGGAGCGTTTTACGCCCTCGAAACGGGCATTGCGGGTGTTGGCGCCTTTCATGTCGGCGCCTGTCAGGTCGGCATTGAGGAAGTTCGCATGAGTCAGATCGGCGCCCCGCAGATCGGCATGGCGCAGCGAGGCATAGGAGAAATTGGCATGGGGGAAGATCGCCTGGGCCAGACAGGCGCCGTCGAGCACGGCATTGGTGAAATTGGTCGGCCAGGGAAACTCGCGGACGCCGATGATGACCATGGCCTGTCCGTCGGCCGAATGCAGATTGGCCCGGTTCAGGACGCTGTTGGAGAAATTGGTGCCGCGCAGCCGTGCCCGGTTGAATTCGGCATCCATGCAGTTGGCGCAGTCCAGCTGCGCCATGGAGAGGTTGGCGCGTTCGAAATTGGTCCCGACCATCAGCGCCCGGCTGAACTCGCCGGCAGAGAGTTCATACTGCTGGAATTCCCGGTGAGAGAGATCGAAACCCGCGAAATTGGCCCGCTTGCCTTCGCGTCCGACCGAGAGGATCCAGCTCAGATGGCGTTTGACAATGTCGACGACGGGCAGGTCCATTTCATCGACGGAACGGGGGAGAATCGCCCGGGAGATGTCGCAGTTGCGGAAGGTCGTCTCATCGAAGATTGCCGCGTTCAGGTCGGCATGATCGAGATTGACGTTGGTCAGATTGGCGCCGCGCAGGATGGCACCGTGCAGAATCGAGCCGCTCAGATTGGCGCCGGTCAGATCCGCGCCTTCGAACTGGACGCCGCGCAGCACGCAGCCCGAAAGATCGGCCCCGGCCAGATGGGCGTCGCGGAGGATGGCATTGGTCAGGTCGGTTGCCCGGACGGTGTCGCCGCTCAGCCGGGCGCCGGTGAGATTGGCCCCGCTCATGCTGGCGGCGCCGCCTTCCTCGGCGCCGTTATTGAGCCGGAAGAGCTCGCCGCCGCCGTCCCGCTGCATCAGGTGCCCGCGTCGGGCATCGGCCTTTTGCAGCATGGCCCGCTCGAGATTGGTGCCGCGCAGGATGGCGCCGCGGAGATCGGCATGGGACAGGTCGCACTGGCGCATGTCGCACTGGCGCAGGTCGGCGCCGAACAGGCTGGCCCGCTTGAGACTGGCGCCGACGAAGGTGCTTTCGGCAAGGTGAGCGCCGCGCAGTTCCGCGTCCGCGAGATTGCGGGAGCTGAAGTCGAGGTGGATCGCTTCGGCCAGCGCAAGGTTGAGGCGCTTGCCGCCCGAGATACCGCGCAGGAAACGGTTGTGCAACGAGGACAACTGATCAAGCTTGGGCTGGTCCAGCTTCTTCAGCTCCTCGGCAATCCAGTTCATGCTCGCTGTACCGGCGGGCGGGTTCATCTTCGTGAAACCAGCATGGCTCATCCAGGCGTTTGCCTTATGACTTGACCGCAGGCGGCCGCAGTCCGGCGGCCAGGATCAGGTCTGCGAATAGTGGCAATGATTCCCTACCCGCCGGTTAAGATTTCTTCTGTATTTTTACCAAGCCCTGTTCAAATGAGTTCGGGGCGAACCAGCCGGTGGGATGCGGAAATAGACAGGCCCCAATTTGAAATGCCGGGAAGACTTTCTGCGTCAGAAGACGGTACGGCAGGGTGGGCAATCAACTCTCGACGACGATTTGCGTGCGGTCGCTGGCGAACCGCGACAGGCCGTATTCGATCGGCCGTCCCTGGGTATCGACGCTGATGCTCTCGGTCACCAGAACCGGCCGGCTCTTCGGCTGGTGAAGGTAGCGGGCGTCCTCGGCCGATGGCAACCGCGCGGTGACGCGCGTGATCCGGCGGAAATAGTCCTCGACGCCGCACGTCCTCAGCGCCTCCGTCACCGACCGCGTCCGCTCAAAGGCCTCGACCAGCCCGTTGAAACGCGGTTTCGGATAATAGCGGGACGAGACGCAGAGGCGATAGCCATCGGCCTCGCCGATGGTGTCCATGACCAAGGTCGGGGTGCCGACCGGGATGCCCAGGGCCTCGGAAACCGCCCGGTCGGCGCTGAAGTCCTGTGCTCGCAGCAGGCTGGTGGCGGGCAGCCGGCTCTGGCTGGAGAGGATGGCGCTGAACCGCGTGCGCTTGCCGAGCATATAATCGACCACGTCCTCGTGCACGAAGGTGCCGCGACCCTGCTCGATCCGGATCAGCCCCTGTTCCTGCAGGCGCGACAGGGCCCGGCGGATGGTGTGCCGGTTGACGGCGAAGCGCTGGGCCAGCTCCTGCTCGGTCGGCAGCCGGCCGCCCGGTTGGATGACGTTTTCCGTGATTTCGCGCCCGAGTGTCTGGGCGATCTGTCGCCAGAGGGCGATCCCGGCGCCGCGATCCAGTTCCATGGCTGTTGTCCGTCCCGGTCAATGCCACAAAAAATTCATTTCAACACGAACCAGGGTTCTTTACCGCTTTTGGTGTGGGGCGTATAGAGAGCCTGATAAGGTGCGGATGTCTAGACATTTTTGCGTCAGATCGATGAAAGATGCGCGGCCTCTCCGGGCGCCGGCCGATGCTCCCGGATCGGTGCCCAACGCAGTTGAAGGCGAAACGGACGGGACAGCGCGCCGGCTTTGGTTGCGGTGCCTGGCTTATGCGCACCCGGACAGACTGGAAACGGCCTGGAACGCGTTGCATGAACCGCCGGCCTACGCGCTGCTGCGGCCGCCGGAAACCGGGCTGGCCATGATCCGGGCGCGCATGGGCGGCACCGGCCGGCCGTTCAACCTGGGGGAAATGACCGTGACGCGTTGCGTGGTACGGCTTGCCGGCGGCCAGGTGGGGGTTGGCTTTGTCGCCGGCCGGGGTCAGCGCCATGCCACGCTGGTCGCGCTCTTCGATGCGCTGCTGCAGGACGAGTCGCGGCATGCAGCGCTGTCCGAGTCGCTGATCACGCCGCTGGCGGCGGAGCAGCAGGGGCATCGCGCCAAGGCCGCCGCGAAGACGGCGCGGACGAAGGTCGACTTCTTCACCATGGTGCGGGGCGAGTAACGCCATGACCGCAGGGGTTCCCGAAGCCGAGGCCCTGGCCGGCGGTTTTGCCGATCCGGCCCGCGACAGCCTGGAGGTTTTCCGGGCCGTGATGGAGGCGATGGCGCAACCGGGGCGCATCCGGCCGGTCGCCCCCGTCCGGACGGTGCCGGCGCCGCTGGACGAGGCGGCCGGCGCGGTGTGCCTGTGCCTGGTCGACCTCGACACGCCGCTCTGGCTTGACCCGGTCCTTGCCGGCGCGGCGCCCTGGCTGCGCTTTCACACCGGCTGCCGGATCGCTGGGCAGCCGGAGCGGGCGGCGTTCGCCGTGGTCGCCGCTCCCGAACGGCTTGGCGACCCGGCGGCCTTCGCGCAGGGCCAGCCGGACTATCCGGAACGCTCGACCACGGTCATCGTCCAGGTGGCCGGCCTGCAGGCGGGGGCGGGATGGACGCTGCGCGGCCCCGGGATCGACGGCATGGCCCGGCTGAATGTTCCGGGGTTCGGCCCGGACTTCCTGCAAGCCTGGGCGGCGAACAATGCGCGGTTTCCGTGCGGAATCGATCTTGTCCTGACCGCCGGGGACAGGGTGGCGGCGCTGCCGCGGACCGTCAGGCTGGAGGGCTGAGGCGCCATGTATGTCGCGGTCAAGGGCGGGGAACGCGCGATCGACGAGGCGCACCGGCAGCTTGCCGAAAAGCGCCGCGGCGACCCCGCTGTGCCGCGTCTGTCGGCCCGGCAGATCGGCGAGCAGCTCGGACTGGCGGTCGACCGGGTGATGGCGGAAGGGGCGCTCTATGACCGCGATCTGGCGGCCCGGGCGATCCGCCAGGCGATGGGCGATCTGATCGAGGCGGCCTTTCTCGTCCGCGCCTATCGCACGACCCTGCCGCGCCTGGCGGTCACCGAGCCGGTGGACACCAACCGCATGGCGGTCGGGCGGCGAGTCTCGGCGACGTTCAAGGACCTGCCCGGCGGCCAGATTCTCGGCCCCACCTTCGACTACACCCACCGTCTGCTCGACCTTGAGGAATCCGGCCCCGATGCGCCCGACGGTCCCTTGCCCGAGGAGCAAAGTGACGACGCCGACGAACCGCAGCCGGGAGGTTCGGCGGCAGACACGCCGAAGGTCCTGCAGCTTCTCGACCATGAGGGGCTGATCGAGCCGGATGAGGCAGCCGGCGACGGCGCGGGCGGGGAGGCCGAGAATGGCGACGGCACGCCTCTCGAGGGGAACGAGCCGGCCGACCTGACCCGCGAGCCGCTGAGCTTTCCGGCCGGCCGCGATGCCCGGCTGCAGGCGCTGGCGCGCAGCGACGAGGGGTTCTGCCTCGGCCTCGCCTATTCCACCCAGCGCGGTTTCGGCCGCACCCATCCCTTTGCCGGCGAAATCCGCATGGGCACGGTCGCGATCGAAATCGTGCCGGAAGAGCTCGGCTTTCCGGTGGAGATCGGTGCCATCACCCTGACCGAATGCGACATGATCAACCAGTTCACCGGGGCCAAGGGCGTGCCGCCGCAATTCACCCGCGGCTACGGCCTTGTCTTTGGCCATAGCGAACGCAAGGCGATGGCGATGTCGCTGGTCGACCGGGCGATGCGGGCGCCGGAATTCGGCGAGCCCGAGACCGCGCCGGCCCAGGACCAGGAATTCGTGCTTCTGCACGGAGACAACGTCGAATCCTCGGGCTTTCTGCAGCACCTGAAGCTGCCGCACTATGTCGATTTCCAGGCCGAGCTGTCGCTGCTCCGCGACCTCCGGGCCGAGCTGGAAGGCCGCAAGACGGCTGATGCGGCCGCCGGGGACGAGGGCGAGGGAGAGAACGCGTGAGAGGGAACCGGGCGACGGACCCGATGGCGGCGCCGGACTCTGCAGCACCTGACTCCGAGGCGCGGGACTCCGCAACGCCGGACTCCGCGGCGCCGGCCGGGACGGCGGGCCCGGTATCGGGGCCGCTCCCCGGCTATAACTTCGCCTATCTCGACGAGCAGACCAAGCGGATGATCCGCCGGGCCATCCTCAAGGCCGTGGCGATTCCCGGCTATCAGGTGCCCTTCGCCAGCC
>JAAAOG010000107.1 GCA_009909005.1 Alphaproteobacteria bacterium
GACATCCTCGAGACATTCTTCATGATCCTCACGGGTCGCGGCTGGCCACCCTGCCGCGCAAGCTGGTCAACGAGTAAGGCGACCTCTTCGTCTATCGCCCGCTGGCCCTTGTGGCCGAGGCCGATTGCGACCGCTTCGCCCGCGCCATGGGGTACCCGATCATCTCCTGCGACCCGTGCGGCAGCCAGGACGGCCTGCAGCGCCAACTGGTCAAGGCGATGCTGGACGGCTGGGAAAGGACCGCGCCGGGGCGGCGGCAAAAGATGTTCCGGGCGCTGATGAACACGCGCCCCTCGCACCTGCTGGACCCCCGCCCTTTTCGATTTCGCGGGACTGACCCGCGAAGATCATGAAAATTCTAAGGGTTTTCCAACGGTCGATTAACTGTCCGTGCAACCGGCTGCCCCAATCTGGCCGCGAACCTGCCCGGTTTCGGGCGTGTCAGGGGCGACAGGAATGACCCAGCGGTCCAAGGCTTTTCATCTTGCAGCCGGTGTGCGCCGCGCCATCGTCGGGGCGGCGACACGTGCCATGCGCGGGCGATGGGCCGTGACCGGCGCCGCGGGCAATGCCCCGGTCACGCAACTGGGCACGCGACAGGATCTGCTTGCCGTGATGACCGCGCGCGGCCAGCGGGCCGGCCCCGGCCAGACCGTCGTCATACTGGCCGAGGTCGACGACTTTCATCAGCTCGAGGAACGCCACGTCCGGTCAGTGATCGAGGCCTTCCTGCGCCACTGTGCCGACCGCCTTGTCGAACAGCTGGCCGCCGGGGACCTGACCGCCCACCTCGAGGGGCCGCGGTTCGCCGTTGCGCTGGACGTCGCCGAGGCGCATTCGCTCGAGACTGTGCTGCAGCGCGCCACACGGCTGCAACAGGCGCTTGCGACCCCGTTCCGGTCGTCGGGCGAGGCGATACAGGCGACGGCCTCGGTCGGATTCGCGCTGTCCGACCGGATCCGATCGTCCGATCCGCAGGACCTGATGCAGGCGGCAACCTGCGCCCTGGTCGAGGCCCAGCGCAGCGCCCCGGCCGCGATCCGCTCGTATTCCGACGGAATGCGCAAGCGGATCGCCTCGCGCAGCCGCCTGAGCCGGGATCTCGAAATGGGGCTGACATCGGGCCAGATCCGCCCCTATTTCCAGCCCCAGTTCGAATTGGGATCGGGTCGCCTGGCCGGCTTCGAGACCCTGACAAGGTGGCACCACCCAGAGCTTGGCGTCGTTTCCCCGGCCGAATTCCTGCCGGTCCTGCGGGACTGCGGCCGCATGGAGCAGCTTGGCCAGCTGATGGTGTCGAGCGCGCTGGACGCCCTGCGCCATTGGGATGATCTCGGTCACGAGGTGCCGCAGGTGGGCGTGAACTTCTCGACCGAGGAACTGCGGTCGCCACAGTTGGTCGACCGCCTGGCCATGACACTGGACGGCCGCGACATCGCCCCGCATCGCCTCGTCATCGAGGTCCTCGAGACGGTCGTGGCCCGCTGCGCCGACGATCAGGTCGCGCGCAATCTGGCCGGTCTGTCGCGGCTCGGCTGCGGCATTGACCTGGACGATTTCGGCACCGGTTACGCCTCGATCACGAACATCCGCAAGCTGTCGATCAACCGCATCAAGATCGATCGCAGCTTCATCACGCGCGTCGACGAAGATGCCGAACAGCAGGACATGATCGGCGCAATCCTGACCATGGCCGACCGGTTGGCCCTGCAGACCCTGGCCGAAGGCGTGGAAACCCCGGGCGAGCGTGACATGCTGACACGGCTGGGGTGCGAGTATGCCCAGGGGTTTCTCTTTGCGCGGCCCATGCCGCTGGCCGAGACCGACGACTGGCTGGCCGGGCGGCGCACCGCCCCTAGCCCGACGGTGAACCTGCGCCGCCGCAGTGCCTGAGCCCTGCGCACGAGACGCCGGCAGGCCCTTGGCAGGGGCAAAATCGCTTGACCTTTGGCCCCCCGACCTGTTGAACGCCGGTGACCCAAGATCAGCAATTCCGGGCGGTTTCGATGGACGATCAGAACAAGAATCTCATCCTCGCGACAGCGCTCAGCTTCGTCGTGATCCTGGTCTGGTTCCTGCTGTTTCCGCCGCCCGAGCAGTCCCCCGGCATCACCGATGCCGATGGCGAGATCACCGCGCCTGAGTCCGCCCCTGACACCACCCGCACGACCGCCGCTGACGACGGGGCTGCCGCCCCCTCGGTCAGCGGCAACGCCCGGCAGACGGCCGGCGAGGGCGCCGACCGGACGGTCGAGGCCGCCCTCGACGAAGCCGAGCGCGTCGAGATCGACACCCCGCGCCTGACCGGGTCGATCTCGCTCAAGGGCGGGCGGATCGACGACCTGTCGCTGACCGACTACCGCGAGGAACTCAGCGAAGAGTCCGACCTTGTGCGCCTGCTCTCGCCGGTGGGCAGCGCCGATCCCTACTATGCCCTGCACGGCTGGATCGCCACGGTCGGCGTGGATCAGGGCGAGGTGCCCGGCCCCGACACCCTCTGGTCGGTCGAGAGCGGCAGCACGCTCGCCCCGGGTGCGCCTGTCACCCTGGCCTGGAGCAATGACGCGGGGCTGACCTTCCGCAAGACCGTCTCGG
>JAAAOG010000037.1 GCA_009909005.1 Alphaproteobacteria bacterium
TGTCTGCATCGGGACCCTCCGTTGAAATCGGTTAAGTGTTTGGTCGCGCTTATACTTTTACCGATTTCCGGCCCCGATGCACCCCCTATCGTGAGATATCCGGGCTAGCCCCTTCAATATATACGGGTTTATTGAATAATTATGGCAAAATTCATGAAGCGGTGATTGACAAGCGTTTTTTATTCAGCCTGGCGGCTCGACTCCGATTTCGACTCGGCGCTGAGACCCGCGCGCGAAGGCGCTGCCGCGGCTGCCGCCCATGGTGCGTTGTGCCGGGATATGCCAAACCTTGTCGCATTCGAGCGATGCGGGGCAGGCGCCGACATGGGACCGGGGGACTGGGGAACCGTCGTGGCAGCCTACTGCCTGGCGGCATTCGTGAAGGGCATTACGGGGCTGGGATTCGCGACGACCTGCGTTCCGATCCTGGCTCTTGTCTTCGGGGTCCCGGCGACCCTGCCGCTGGTGTTGATCCCCTCGCTGGTCAGCAACCTGCTTGTCATGCGCGAGGCCGGTCATTTCAGCGAGACGCTGCACCGCTTCTGGCCGCTCTATTTGGCGACGTTGCCCGGCATCGGCATCGGCCTGATGCTGCTGGTCCATGTCGAAGCGGCGCTGGCGGCAGTGGTGCTCGGCATCGTTCTTATTGGCTATGCCGCCTATACGCTGGCAAGGCCTGATCTTCTCGTGCCGGCCGGAGCGCAGCGGCCCCTGGCGCCGGCCGTCGGTCTTCTTACCGGCGCGGTCAACGGACTGACCGGCTCTCAGGTCATGCCGGTGCTGCCCTATCTGCTCGGCCTCGGCCTCGATCCGCAGCGCTTCGTCCAGGCGATCAACATCTCCTTCACGCTGTCGAGCCTCGCCATGGTCGCCGGCCTTTCGGGACTTGGCCTGATGACCGTCGAGACGGCCCTCGTCTCGGCCTTCGGTCTCGTTCCGGTGGTCCTCGGCGTCGCGCTCGGCGTCCGGGTCCGGCGCCTTCTGGCACCGGATGCTTTCCGCCGGATGGTCCTGGCCTTTCTCATGGTGCTGGGTGTCCTGCTGATCGGCCGCGCCATTGCGTAGGAGGTCCGCCGGACAAGGGCGATCCCCGCGCCCTCGTCTCATCGATGAGGAGGCGGTCGCCGGCAAGGGCGCGCCTCAGTCGCAGGTCAGGGTGTTCCAGGCACCCTCGTCATAGCCGAGCTGGGCGGCCGCCTGCCGTTCCTCCCCGGTCAGGTCTTCCCACTCGGTGTCTTCGGTTTCGGAATAGTCCGGAATGTCGCCTTCCCAGCGCTGCTGGTCCCAGCCGAGCACCGTCCAAAGCTCCTGCTCCTGCTCGTTCATCTCCGACCAGGCGACCCGGTCCCAGTAGCAGAGATCTCCGGGAATGCGCGCCTGATCGTCCTGTTGAGCGTGCGCGGCCGGAATTGCGAGTCCGGCAGTCTCGAACCCCGGCGCCGCGACGCTGAAAGCGGCGGCGACAAAGGATGCGGTGAGAAGGCGGATGGCAAAGCGCTTCATGGGCAGAGGCCTCGTCCCCGGTTTGACTGTATGCCGATTATGGAATACAGCCCGATCGGAAAAGCGTTCCCTGTGCATGACGGGGCAGGGGCTTCATGGGCGTTCGGTGCAGATCAGCATCCGATCGCCGTGGGCGCCGGCGATAAGCAGGCGGCCGGCCGTCTCGACCGCCGCGGTGGCGCCCGAGAGGCTTTCCCCCTCCGTGGCAACGGCATAGGCGAGGGGTTCGCCCGCTTCGACGCCGATGCGCAGGACCCGCGACGGCGCCGTCTCCGTCCCCAGCCAGCGGCCGCGAAACAGGAAGAGGGCGAACAGGTCCGGATGCGCGGCGGCCAGCAGCCGCCCCTCGCGATCCCAGGAGAGATTGTCCGGCCCGGCCGGCAGGGCGATGGTGCCCACCGGCTCCGCCGGTCCCGCGTCCGCATCGCTCAGGTCTGCCGTCCGGTAGATGTGGATGGCCGTCCCGCGGGTCGCAGCGACATAGGTGCGGTCGCCCCGAACGGCGATCCCGTTGGCAAAGGCGATGCCGTCGGCCGCCCGCCTCAGAACGTCTCCGTCCCAGTGCAGCACATGGCCGCCGGAAAGGCCCAGCACATCCTCGGCCAACAACCCGATGCCGCCGCAGGCGCCGCGGTCGCCGGTCACCAGCAGCGCCTCGGGCCCGAGGGCGACAAGGTCATTGGCCCGGCAGAGCCGCGGGTCGGCGAGGGTCTGCCGATGGGCGAGGCGGGCGCCGTCCCAGTCGAAGAGCTCCACCGTCACCGGGATGGCCGGGTCGGCGCCACTCTCATAGCGCCGGTTGACGACGAAGAGCCGTCCCTCGGTTCCCGGCAACAGGTCGATGCCGTGCGGAAACAGCGGGTCGGTTCGCTTGAAGTCTCGACTGAGGTCGCGCACCGCGATCCGACCGCCCTGCGCACCGGCCGCCGGATCGAATGCGTAAAGGCCGGCGCTGCCGGCCCGGCCCGGCGTGCCGGGGTCGGCCTGCCGGTCATAGGCGCTGAGGAGGACCAGCCCGCTCGCCGGATCGACCGCCAAATCCTCGACCCCGGTGACCGGGCGGCCGCTCGCCGCATCGACCAGCGCGACCGGCCGGCAGTCGGATGTCTCCACCGGCAGCGGCGGCGGCCCGCCACACCCGGCCAGCAGCCCGGCAAGCAGAAAGGCCGCCGGCCGCAGCTGCGCGCTCAGCCGGTTGGTCCGGCCGCGCCGGCCTCCGCCTTCCGGGCGAAGCAGGCATAGTCGATGTCCGGGAAGACGTTGTCGGCATATTCGATGGCGCGGAGATAGTCCTCGTCGATCGTGCCGCTCTCGATCGCATCGGCGGAATAGTGAAACCGGGTGACGTGGTCCTTGACGCGCCGGTTCGCATAATTCTCGGCGGTGCAATTGCTGATGATGAACGGCCAGTCGGAACACTGGGCCAGCAGCAGCTCGCGCATGCACTGCTTCAGCGCGCGGTCGACCAGCGGCGACGGTGCTGCGCCATTGCCGGCATAGCGTTGGGCGAGCCGCTCCATCCGCGCCCCGCATTCCAGATAATGGTTGTAGATCCAGTCATTGCGGCCGTTCAGCCAGGTCTCGAAATAGCCGGCATGGCCCCAGGTCGAGGTGCCGGGGTCGCCGACCTGGTGCACCGGGTGGCGGTCGAGATAGTCGGACAGGGTGACCAGCGCCACGGTGTCCTGGTCATAGGCGGTCTTGCGGATGACGAAGTCCAGCCATTGCGGCCCTTCGAACCACCAGTGCCCGAACAGCTCGGCATCGAAGGGGGCGACGATGATCGGCGCCGTTTCCATGGCCGAGCGCAGATAGTCGACCTGGTGGACCCGCTTGTCGAGGAAGATGCCGGCGTGCAGCGCGGCCTTGTTCTTCCCCGCCTCCGGATCGTAGAGCGCCTTGTGCGGCGTCGGCCCGGTGATGCGGTGGTACTTGATCCCGGTGTCGGAGCGCACGCCGCCGCCCAGCGCCCGGTCGATATAGTCGAATTCCAGGTCGTGGCCGATATCGCGGTAGAATTCGCGATAGTCCGTGTCGCCGGGATAGCCTTCGTTGGCCGACCAGACCTCCTTGGTGCAGTCGCGGTCGCGGCCGAAGGCGGCGACGCCTTCGGGCGTGTAGATCGGCGCATAGACGCCGTGGAACGGCGTCACGGCCGCATGGTCGATGCCGTGCGATTCCAGGAAGAAATAGCGTACCCCCTCCCGCCGCAGCACCGGGTCGAGCCCCGGCGTCCAGCCGCACTCCGGCAGCCACAGCCCCCTGGCGCGGAAACCGAAGACGCTTTCGAAATAGTCGAGGCCGGTGACCACCTGCGCCTCGACCGATTTCGGCTGGACATTGAGCAGCGGCAGGATGCCGTGGGTGGCGGCGCAGGTCATGAGCTCCAGCACGCCCCGGTCGACCAGGGCCTTGCAGGCCTGCGACAGCCGCCCCTCCCATTTGTCGAAATAGTCCTTCGCCTCGATGAACAGCCCGCGATACATCTCGGCCAGCCATCGGATATGGCCCTGATCGCGATTGCGGTCCATCTCCCACTCGCACAGGCGGATCAGCTTGTCGGTGTGGGCGCGATAGCGGTCCTGCAGCAGCGGGTCTTCCATCATCGCCAGCAGGGTCGGCGACAGCGACAGCGTCACGCGGAAGGGCACGCCCTCCCGGGCCGCCCGCTCGAAGAATTTCAGCAGCGGGATATAGGTCTCGGTCACCGCCTCGAAGAACCAGCGCTCCTCCAGAAAGGCCTCGAATTCCGGATGGCGGACATAGGGCAGGTGGGCGTGCAGGACGAAGGCGAGATATCCCTTAGCCATGGCGCGGCGTGCTCCCCCCGGCGACGGTCTTTTCATAGGCGAGGTAATACTCGGCCGCGACGCTCTCGACCGACTGGGTATGGCCGGAGCGCTGCCGGGCCAGCCAGCGCAGCATGTTGCCGGAGAGCGGGTTCGACAGCAGCTCCTGCACGCCCCAGATGATCGAGCCGGGATTGTCGTAGGTCAGCAGGCCGTTCTGGCCATGCTGGATGCAGTGGATGTGCGCCTGGTGGGTGGTGAGCACCGGCTTGCCGAGCGAGATGGCGTATTGCGCCAGCCCCTCGTCATGCCAGGTGCGGGCCGGCAGGGCGACGAAATCGCTGGCGATCATCACCTGCTCGAAGAAATCGCCGCCGACCGGGCCCAGGAAGCGCACCCGGTCGCCCAGCCCGGCCTGGTGGATGCCGCCCTCCAGCTCGCCTTTCAGCGGGCCGTCGCCGACGATGACGAACTGGACGTCGCCGCGATTGCGGGCGATGTGGTTGACGGCGGCGATGAACAGATCGGCGCCGGAGGCGTGCGACACCTCGCCGGCGAACAGCACCACCGGCCAGTCGGGGTTGAGGTGGAGGCGCCGCCGCGCGTCCCCGGCATCGGGCAGGCTCGACTGCGGGTCCTCGAACACGTCGGGGATGATGACGACCTTCTCCGCATCGGCGCCATAGACCGAGACCAGCTGGTGCCAGGTCGAGGCATGCGGCACGGCGACCAGGGCGGCCGCCCTGATGCCGCGCTTTTCCCACTCGAAGATCACCGCCGAATCGCCTTCCCGCGCCCGGCCATGGCTGCGCTCCTCCTCGGTCGAGTGCAGGGTCAGCAGCACCGGCAGGCCGAGGGTCTGGGCGGCGGTGAGCCCGGCCGGCACCGAGTACCATTCATGGCAATGGACCATGTCGAAGGCGGAGACCCGGTGCCGGCGGTCCAGCGCCGCGAAGACGCGGGCGCAACGCCGCTCCACCGTTTCGTCGATCGACCCGCCATCCGCGCCGTCGCCGACATGCTCGCGGCCGAAATGCTCGGCCCGCACCGCCATCTTGCTGCATTTCTCGGCCAGCCGGTCGACCAGCCGGTCGAGGCGCCCGTCATCCGGGCCGATTCCGACATGCACCAGAGCCACCTTCAGCGGCTCGCTGCGCCGGTAGTCCTGCAGCTCGTAGTTCAGGCGCTCATAGACCGGCGCGTCCATGACGTTTTCGATCGGGAAGACGCGCTGGTAGTCGCGGCCGACATAGAGCCCGCCGAGCGCGAAGCGGCCGGAGGGGCGGTTGCGGTCGAACCAGCGGGCCGGCGAGCGGGCCAGGGCCTGGAAGCTGTCGTCGCTCAGGCGGAAACCGACTTCCGCCATCAGCGCGCGCTCCAGCCGCTCGATCGGCAGGTAATGCGTGCCGTGGAGGGCATGGACCGGGACGTCAAACATCGCGTGATGGTTGAAGCCGTTCCAGATGACGTCGGTGACGTCGTAGACCCGCACCACAAGGGCCGCATGGTGGAAGCGGTCATGGCCGACGCGGCTCTTCAGGTCTTCGACGGCCTGCTCGCCGACATGCCAGGTGAGATAGCCGAGCCGCGGATGGACGATGCCGATGGCCATCAGCTCGCTGGTGAAGGGCGGCGGAAAGCGGGTGCCGATATCCCAGAGAATGTCGCGCAGCCGCTCGGGCGAGGGCAGCGGGGGCGGCGGTTCCGGCACGGGCGCGGGCTCAGGTTCCGGCGCGGGGGCGACGGCCGGTGGCGCAGGGTGGGTGGCAACGGGTTTGGCCGGGGCCGGCTCTGCGGCCGTTTCGGCGATGGACGCCGGAGCCTCGGGCGCCGCCGGGGTGGCCGGCTTTGGCGTCACGGCCGGTGCCGGCTCGCTCCCGGCCTTTGGTGAGGGCGCGGCAGCCGGCGGGTCGGCGGGGGGAGGGGCCGGTGTCCTGGTCGGCTCTTCGGCCCGTGCCGTGGGCGGCTTCGCGGCGGGAGGCTGCTGCGGCTCCGGCGTCTTTTTGTCGTCTCCCCGCCTGCCCGGGAAGCGTCTGAACGGCATGCCCTCGGTCCTCGAAACGCGATCTCTGGGAACCGGGCGTTTGCGGCACCCGGAAAACCGCCGCGTAGGCTACCATTCCCGCCGCTGTCAGCGAAAAGTCTTTTCGCACCCGCG
Organism: Alphaproteobacteria bacterium; assembly: GCA_009909005.1. Taxonomy (GTDB): domain Bacteria; phylum Pseudomonadota; class Alphaproteobacteria; order DSM-16000; family Inquilinaceae; genus JAAAOG01. The sequence goes on from JAAAOG010000037.1 coordinate 6,451, forward strand.
AAACTTTGCCCGAGGCCGGCCGCCCCGGACCGCGCGGAATGCCCCTGCCGCCTCATTGTGAATTTCTTGACAAGTCGCTCCGTTGGTGCGGCTGCCATGCATGCGCAGAAAATACTTTGACGATTCGAAGGGGCTTTCCCACATACGGAACCTGGGGGCGACGGTAAGGCGTCTCGGATGCAGATGCGTCCGGCGGCGGCGAGGGCCGGGGCAATTTTAGCAAGAACAACTCAAGAAAAACGGGTCAGAAAAGACTGCCGACCGGCAAATCGGCCGCGGCGCCTCCCGCAGACGGGCCTTGAGGACGGGGAGGGCCATATGATGCACACCTATGATGTGATTTTCTATCGGCGGCTGCCGAACAGCTATGGCCACGAATTTCCGGTGGTGCTGGCCAGCTATCGCATCGGCGACTGCCAGGCCGGCCAGGAGGCGCTCGACGCCGCGACCGGACGTTTCGTCAAGCAGATGAAAATCGGCAATTGGCGGGACCTGGCCCATGAGGTGACGGTCGATACCGTCGCCTGAGGCCTGGCCTTCGGCACTTTCCGGTGTGGGCGGGCGGCGTCAGCCGGTCCGGATGACCAGCCGGCCGCTTACGGGCAGCAGGTCGAGCCGGACCTCGAGTCCGCGGCCGTCCTCCTGTTCCGTCACGGTGCCGCACTCGACCCAATGGGGCGCGGCGCCGCCGGCCGGCGTGACCAAAGCATAGGCGGCATAAGTGCTGCCTGCGCCGATGAACGCCCGGTTCCCGGCCTGGGTTACTGGGTCGAACGGCGCCGGCTCACGGTGGAGCGCCGGCTCACGGTTGGGGGCGGGGATCGGATCGGCCGGCGACCAGGTGCTGTTGGCCTCGGTCCAGCGCAGCCGCAGCTTGTCGAGCGGCAGCCACTGGTCGTAGCTCGCGTCCCAGCCGTCCATGTTCAGGCGATAGCGGCCGCTGAGGTCCGGGCCCTCGACGATGGTGGCCGGCACCCAGCCCTGATAGGTCGAGGCCTCGACCGGTTCGCCGGGCTGCCCGGCGATCCCTTCGCCGGGAATGCGGCGGGGGCGTATGCGCTCCGGCCGCACCCATTCGTCGTACTCGTCCCCCCATTGTTCATAGCGGACGAAGTACTCGCCGGAGGCATCCGGGCCGTCCAGCACCTGCCCCCAGTACCAGAGGCTCTCCAGCGGATAGAAGACTTCGACGCTGCGATCGAGCCCGGGCATGGCCTCTGGATCCTTTGCCGTGACGTATTCACATGGCAGCCTGCCATGAGCCGGGGGCTTGCGGCAATCGCCGCGGTCCGTCTCTTTATCGATGTCTGCAAGGCGCGCGAATGAAGACACGTTGGGAGCACGCTGTGCGGTATTGGCCGGCCTATCTGCTGATGGCGGCGGCGGTGGCCGCAATCGGGGGGCTGCTGGTGCTGGCGATCGTGGCGCTGCCGCTGATTGTGCTCGCCTTTCCGCTGACGATCGCCGCGATTAGCCTGGTCGTGCTGATCGGCTGGGGCCGGCGGCGGCTGCAGCGCCGCGCGCGAAGCCGGGAATCAGTTACATAATTAAGTATTCCGCAAGCGACCTTCATCGAAAGTCGGAACGGAGCCGGTGCGAAATTCCCGTATCCCGCTTCGGCACGTCATATTCCGCGAGGGCGCCTCATGAGCTTTCTTCGTTCCGGATCGATCCGCCTGCAAATGTCTCTGGTGCTGGGCGGGCTTCTCGTCCTGTTCCTGGCCAGCGGCGGGCTGGGCACCTGGTCGCTCGACCGCACCGCCGGCACGCTGGCCGGCTATCGCACGCTGACCGGGGCGGCCGGCAGCGTTGCGGACATTCGGGACCGGCTGGCGGCATCGCAGCTGGCGGTGAAGGACTTTCTCATCGGCGGCGAAACCGCCGGGGCAGAGGCGGTCCGCCTGCGGCTGGCCGAGACCCGCACCGCCATCGCCGTGACGACGGAGGCCGCGACCCGGCCCGAGCATGGCCGGCTGCTCGAAGCCTTGCAGGAGTCGGTGGATGCCTATGCCGACGATTTCGAAGCGATCACCGGGCAGGAGGCCGAGCGCGACCGGCGCTACCGCGTGATGACGACGGCCGGCGCCGCGGTGGAACGGGCGCTGACCAGCCTGATGATCGGCGCCAACAACGACTATGATGCCGAGGTCGCCTTCGAGGCCGGCATGGTCCTGCGCACCCTGCAGATCGCCCGGATGGAGGCGGCGCGCTATCTCATCGAAACCGACACGGAGGCGGCCGAGCGGGCGCAGGCGGCCCTGGCCGGTCTGAACGAGGAGGTCCAGGCCCTCGTCGACATGCTGATCGATTCGAGCTGGAGCGCCCTGGTGCGGAGCGTCGACGAACGCTCCGCCCGCTTTGCCGAGACCTTTGCGACGCTGGAGGCGGCGACCCGCGAGCGGGCCCGGATGGTGTCGGAGGAGCTCGCCGGCAGCGCCGCGGCCGTCGATGCGGCCATCGACGATTTTGCGGGTGCGGTGACCGCCGCCTCGGAAGAGCTGGGAGCGACGACCACGGAGGTGGCCCGCGCCGGCCTGGTCGTCACCAGCGTGCTGCTGGCGGTCGGCCTGGTCGCGGGGATCGCGGCCATGCTCTTTGTCGGGCGCCGCATCGCCCGGCCGCTCGCCGGGCTGACGGGCACCATGCACCGGCTCGCCGAGGGCGACCATGCGGTGGCCATCCCGGCGACCGGCCGCCGCGACGAAATCGGCCGCATGGCCCGGGCGGTGGAGGTCTTCAAGCAGAACCTGCAGCGCAATCAGGAGCTGACCGAGGCGGCGGCGCGCGAGCAGGAGTCCCGCGACAAGCGGGCCGGCGCCATCGATGCCATGACCCGCGATTTCGACGCCCGCGTGCGCGACCGGCTGACGGCGGTGGCCGGTGCGGCCCAGGCGCTGCAGACGACGGCGGGCGGCCTGTCCGGCACCGCCGACCGGGCCAGCCGCCAGTCGACCGCCTGCGCCGGCGCCTCGGAGCAGACCACCGGCAATCTCCAGACCGTCGCCTCGGCGGCCGAGCAGCTCGCCTGCTCGATCCGCGAGATCGGCGAGCGGGTGCAGGAGTCGAGCACCCTGGCTCAGGATGCCGTCGGCCGCGTCGAGCGCAGCGACGCCCAGGTGCGCGACCTCGCCGCCTCGGCCGACAAGATCGGCATGGTGGTGCAGCTGATCACCGGCATTGCCGAGCAGACGAACCTTCTGGCACTCAACGCCACCATCGAGGCGGCCCGGGCCGGCGATGCCGGGAAAGGCTTTGCCGTGGTCGCGTCCGAGGTCAAGTCGCTGGCCAACCAGACGGCCAAGGCGACGGAGGACATCACGGCCCAGATCGCCGGAATCCAGGGGGCGACCGGCTCGACGGTGGCGGCGATCGGCGAGGTCGGCAGCCTCATCCGCTCGATGAGCGATATCGCCGCAACCGTCGCGGCCGGGGTTGAGGAGCAGAACGCCGCGACCCAGGAAATCGCCCGGACGGTGCAGCAGGCGGCCTCGGGAGCAGCCGATGTCTCCTCCGCGATCGTCAAGGTCAACGGCGCAGCGACCGAGACCGATGCGGCGGCCGGCTCGCTGCGGGAGGCCGCGGCCGACCTCACCGGCCAGTCGGAGGCTCTCGCCGGCCTGATCCGGCAGTTCCTCGACGATGTCCGCGCCGCGTAATCCTCAAGCGCCGTGTCCGGGCGCGTCGGGGCCGGGCGCGCCTTGTCCGGGCGCGCCGGGTCCGGGCGCGCCGGGTCCGGCCGCCGATGCGGCCGGGTTGCGGCGGGCCCAGAAGGGGGCGTCGGGGAAGCGCCGGACGGCGCCATAGGTGGCGGCCAGGGTCCGGCGATAGGCGGCGGCATTGGCGGCGACGCCGTCGGCATACTGGTCGATCAGCGCAGTGTCGCCGCGCAGCGCCGCCTCGGCCGCCCGGGCGGCATGGATGCCGGAGGAGAGGGCGTGGCCGATGCCGAGGCCCGACAGCGGGTCGAAGGCCGCCGCCGCGTCGCCGGCGGCGATCCAGCCCGGCCCCGCCGCCGGCTCCAGCACCTGGGAATGGGCGGCGCGGACCATCGGCGGGTCGACAAGGGCGAAGCGGTCGACGCGGCCGGCCGTCAGATGCGCCCGCTCCAGCGCCGTCTGCCAGGTGGATAGGCGGTGATAGCCGGCACTGCGGACCAGGTCGGCATCGGTCATCAGCGTCGCGACCAGCCGGCCGTCCGGCAGCGGGGCGGTATACCACCAGCCGTCCGCCGTCGCTTCGATCAGTGTCGTGGCCGGCCAGGGGTCGCTCTCGTCTTCCGTCTCGCCGCTGCCCGTCTCGCCGCTGCCCGTCTCGCCGCCGGAGGCGGGGGCGCGGGTGCAGAACCCGGCAATCCCGACCAGGCCGTCCGCCGCCGTCGCCCGGGCCCCCAGCCGGCGGGCGAGGCCGGCCGCCCGGCCGCCGGCATCGATCAGGAAGCGTGCCGCGACCGGCCGGGTGGTGCTCCCGGTCGACAGGGCCACGCGCCAGCCGGCGTCCGGCGCCGGCTCGATATCGGCGACGCGGCTTTCGAACAGGGTGGCGACGCCGGCCGCTTCGGCCATCGCCGCCATGCGCCGGTTGAAGCGCCGACGGTCGAGATGCCAGCCATGGCCGCGGGCGGAAAAGAAGAAATCGCGGGGCACCGGGTCCGGGCCGCTCCAGGCCGCCGCGACGCCCTGGGCGGGCAGATGGCCGTCGCCGGCCAGGGCTTCCGCGGCACCGACGAACTCGAGCAGCGGCAGGACGCCGGGAGAGACCAGCTCCCCCAGCGCCAGGCCGGGTTCGGCCCGCCGGTCCACCAGCAGTACCGCGAGGTCGGTATAGCGCGCAAAGGTCAGGGCGGCCGCGGTCCCGGCCGGGCCGGCCCCGACGATCAGCACGTCGACGGACTCTGGGATCATGGCGTGTCCCATCGGCTCGAAGCGGGGCCGGCACCGGCCCCGGGGCGACAAACCCCCGGAAGCCGGCGCCGGGCCCGGTCAAATCCGCGGGCCGCCGGCGCGCGGCAACATGGCCGACACGCCGGTCTTGCGGTGCGAGCCCATGGACTCCGGCTTCAGGAACCACACCGGCTGATAGGTCGGCGAGGACGGGCCGCTCACGACATTGGTGCCCGGTCCGACGGCGACCGAGACCATCTCGAATTGGTTGTGATTGCGTTCGAGTTCGACGAAATAGGGGAACAGGTCGCGGGTGTCGCCGTCGACGACGTTGACGATGAAGCCGAGATAGGACCAGGCGGCGATCATCTGGGCGAAGGTGTTGATGCCGCGGGAATACAGGGCCTGCTGGCCGGCGGGCAGGCCGGAGAGTGCCTGGAGATCGGGGTCGACATCGCCGGTGATGACGTTCCACGGCGATTGCGGCGGCCACCAATAGGCGTAGTAGGTAGGCGGCTTGGGAATGCCGTCCTCCTTGTTGACCGTGGGATCGGTGAAGTTGATGTACTGGATCGAGCACTGGAAGAAGTCGGCCTGCCAGGGGATCGCCATGCGCTTGGTCAGGTCGCCCGGCTCGCAGCCGTCGCTGCCCTGCAGGCACTCGTCGGCAGTGGTGCTCAGCCCGTTGACGTAATAATAGTTCTCGTCGCCGTCATGGGCCGGCCTGATTTCGAAGGGGCCGCGGTAGATCGGCTTGTTCCAGCAGTTCCACGTCACCTCGATGCCCGGACAGTTGGGCAGTCCGACACAGTTGCCGACGCTGCCCATGTCGAGCGGATTGAGGCCGTAGGTCGCCTCTCCGTCCCCAAGCGGAATGGTGTCGAACTTGCCGTCGGCCCATTGCTTCAGGAAGAAGAACTGCGTCTCGGTCAGGGTCAGGAACTTTTGCAGGATTTCGTTGGTGACCGAGTTGTTGCCGGAATTGAGCGGCATCAGCGGCAGGCCGGTGCCGTTCACGACATTGGCAATGCCGTTCTCGGCGAACAGTTTCAGTGTGTCGCCATTGCCGTAATAGCCGTCATTGCCGGGATTGCGGAAAAGACTGTAATAGGCCTGCCGCTTGTCCCGGTTTTCCTCGCTATTGTCCCGCGGATTGAAGTTCGGCGGGGAGAAGGACATCATCGACGGCACATTGGCGACCCAGCGATAATGGGCCGGGGCGTTGATGATCGGCGCGATGTCCCGGTCATAGTTGACCCGGTAGTTATCATTGAAGACGCCGTTCTCGCAGATCTCGGGCTTCAGGTTGAACTCCCGGATGGCAACGTCGAGCATGACATCGGCCAGGGTCGACGTGTTGACCAATTCCGGCGCGTATTTCGGCGAGCCGACGATGACCCAGGCGGTCAGGTCCTGCCGGGTGCCGTCGCTGAACACGATCGAGCACTTGACCAGGCCGTCGGCGATGTCGTCGTGCCAGGTGTTGGCGCCGGCGAAGCTGCTGATATCGACTTCGCCGCCGGAATGGCCGTAGCCGCCGAGCACCAGCAGCCGGCCATGCGGGTCGGTCCGGATCTCGCCAAGACTGTTGATCGCGTCGCCATACTTGACATGAGGGTCGGGGAAATGCGCCGGGTAGCCGGGCGGGGCCGTGCCGCGGCTGAACTCGGCTTTCTGGTTGCCGCCGACGACGGTGCGTGGGCCGGGATCGATGATGAGTTTCTTCCGCTCCGCCTCGCCCGTCTTGTCGCTGTTGCGAAGGCCGACTCCTCTTGCCTCATAGGTATTGTCCGGCCCCAGAAGCGGATTGCCCTCCAACTCGCTGAAATTGTACCAGACGGCCTTCTTATTGGCGATGTGGACCGTCCAGGCCATGCTGCTGATGTCTGCCGAGTCCAGCGTCACCTCCTCGCCAGTGGGGTCGCCGTTCTCGTGCTTGAACAGTCGGAACCAGGCGGCTTGCCGCTTGATCTCGCCATCTTCCTTGAAGACATTCACGCGCTTGAAATCCTGCCCCTCCATGACCGGCGTATTGTCGGCCGGGTTGACCTCGATCGGTCGTTTGCCGATCCCGTCGGGTTCCAGGTAGAAGGCGGTCCTGCTGTTGCCCAGCCGCGCGACGCCGATCGCCGGGTGGATCTTGTATTCGACGGTCATGGTCTCTCGTCTCCCTTTTTGGTGGTATTGCCCGGCTCAGCGGAGTGGCGGCCGGCCGGCCGGCTGGCCGACGCGCATGATCTGTGTGCCGCAGAGGATGGTCGTCCGGTCCGCCGACACCAGCTGTGCGAGCGGGCGGAAACCGCCGCCGGGCACCAGGGCCGGCAGATTGGCGAGGCCCGACGTGACCAGGTCCGTACCCAAGGCACTGAGGGCCTGGTCGTTTGAGTCATTCAGGAAGTGGACGTCGATCTTGATTTCGAGACCCGGCGGCAATGTCTGTCCGGCTGCGGCCCAATAATAGACATCGATTTCCGATTTGTACTCGCTTTCGACATAGCGCTTGAGCAGGATCTTGCCATCGGCCTTGTCGATGACGCGCCGGCCGCTGTCGATGGTCGTGCCGTCGGTGAGCGGTTTCTGCGCGAACATCTCGATCTGGTCGTTGGGCCGGGCATTTTTCCAGCTGAGCTCGAAGACGATTTCGGCGCTTTTCGTGCTGCCCGGCCAGTAGGTCCGCTCCTTGAAATGGGCGAGCGTCGGCTGGATCAGCGAGACATTGCGCTGCGACCAGTTGCCGTTGGTTGCGATGTATTCCGCCAGGGTCTGGACAGAATCGGCATTCGGCATATCCGGATGCTGATCGGTCTGGACCCAGGCGATCAGGCAGTAATGCTCGCTGTCGGGCAGCGGCGGCACCGTCTCCCAGACGATGGGACCGGGATTGCAGCACAGCTCCCCCTGGTCCTTGGCGCTCAGCGAAACCGGCGTGCCGATCTCGTTGGTCTCCCAGACATAGGGGTAATTCAGCAGCGTGTTGATGGACCAATAGAGATGAACGGTCCCCTGATTGGTGCCGTCCTTCAAATTCTTGGCCCGGACATAAATGAAATTGTGATAGTCGTAGTCGATGTTCTGGCTGACATCCTGGGCGTAGCTTTGCGGGTTGGCATAGGTTTGCGTGGCGTGTTGCACGGGATGGCTGCCGGCCGGGATGATATCCGGCGATTCCCAGTAGGAGTTTCTGGGGATCATACCGGTTTCGCCGAGACTGGCACGCAACAGAAAATCGTTCCACTGTTGGGACATTGGGGAGCCCTCCGCGTCGCGAGATGGAGAATGCAACGCAATCTCATAACGCGCAACACCGCTCATTGGCGATAATTATTTTATAAAAATTTATTAAAAGTACATGCTATGGCATTCTGCAGATGAGCCTAGGTGGTGATTCTCAATTCTATTTTTCTGGTTTCCCTACCGGGAAAATACCGGGCGCAGCAGCAGCGGCGTGGCGATGGTGGTCACGATCGCCATGAGCACGATGGCGGAAAACATGTTGGCAATGATTGGCGGTGTCGGATCGGGGCCGGCGAACAGCCCGGCCTTGAGAGCAATGTCCGCAATGATGAGTTCCACCGCGCCGCGACCGCTCATGCCGATGCCGATTGCCGTGGAGTCCCGACGGGAAAAACCTGACAGCGCTGCCGGCAGTCCGGCGCCGAGCATCTTCGTCACAAACGCGATGAGGATGAGTGCGGTGACAAATAGCGGCACTTCGAAGAAGGCGCCGGGCGTCACGTGCAGACCGATCGAGACGAAAAAGAAGGGCGCCAGGAAGCCCGACGTCAATCCGGACAGGCGTTTGGTCGTCTCTTCAAAGGCGGCCTGGCCGATCGTCCGGCGACGGAAATACAGGCCGGCGAAGAAGGCACCGACAATAAAATGCAGGCCGGCCAGTTCGGCGAGAAAGGCATAGGCGAAACCGAAGGTGAGGAGTGTGCTGATCTCGATCTCGTCGACTCCCAGCCTCGCGGCGAAGCGACTGACCGGGGGGATGATGTATTGACCGATCAACCATGCCACGACGAAAAAGGCCGCCGCCTTGCCGACAAGCAGGCCGAAACCTGCCGCATCGGGCAGAGAACCCTGCTCGATCAGGCCCGTCAGCAGGGCCAGCAGGATCAGGCTGAGCACATCATCGACAACAGCGGCAGAAATGATCGTTCGGCCGACCGCAGTGTTGAGTTTTCCAAGGTCAAGCAGCACGCGCGCGGCGACGGGAACCGCCGTGATGGCCAGGGCTGTGCCGAGAAAGAGGGTCTGC
>JAAAOG010000218.1 GCA_009909005.1 Alphaproteobacteria bacterium
CCGCCATTCGAGCGCCCGGACCAGCATCGGCTCGGCTTCCTTCAGGCGCCCGAAGCGGCGGTGGACGTTGCCCAGGCGATTGAGCGAGTCCGCGGTTGCGGCGCTTTCCGGGCCGGCGTGGCGCTGTCTCAGCGCCAGTGCTTGTTCGAGCAGCTCGGTGCCCCGGCGGTCCTCGCCCAGGTTGGCGAAGGCCAGCCCGATGACGTGCAGCAGTCGCGCGCGCATGAGCGGATCGCTGTCGAGTTCGGCCGGAAGTTGCTCGGCGGCGCGTTCGAGCAGATCACGTGCGCGGACATCGTTCGGATTGCTCTCTCGCGGGTCAGAGACCGCGAACAACTCGATCAGGAAGTCGGCCGTCTCGTTGGCTGCAAGCGCCTCGCGCTCGGCCCGGTCACGCTGAGCGGCCAGTTCGCTGGCCTGCCAGGTCATGCTGGCGCTGAAACCGACCAGCAGCAGGGCCAGCAGGCTCGAGGCGGCGACACCGAACGGATGGCGCCGAGCGAAGGTGCGCAAGCGGTACCCGGCCGAGTCCGGGCGGGCCAATACGGGACGGCCGTCGAGCCAGCGCGCGAGGTCTTCGGCCAGCTGCGCGGCAGAGGCGTAGCGCCTTCCGGGCTCCTTGTGCATGGCCCGACCGACGATGCAGTTGAGGTCGCCGTCGCGTCCCCGTCGCGCCGGCAGCGGCGGGGGCGGCTCGTCGCGACAGACGATGCGCTCGATTTCGGTTGGCCGCCGTGTGCGGATGTCGTAGGGACGGCGGCCCGCGACCAACTCATAGAGCAGCACGCCCAGAGAGTAGATGTCGCTCAGCGACGTCACCGGCTCACCGCGGATCTGTTCAGGGCTGGCATAGCGCGGTGTCATTGCGCCGGCAATGGTCAGGGCGGTCTTTTCATTACCACGTCGTTCGTCGAGCAGCTTGGCGATGCCGAAGTCGAGCAGCTTGAGATGACCGGCCCGATCGATGAGGACGTTAGCCGGCTTGATGTCGCGGTGGACGACGGAATTCTGGTGGGCGAAGTGAGCCGCATCGCACAGCGACAGGAAAAGTCTCACGCGCGCCATTCGGTCGAGTCGTTCGCGCTCGGCGTATCGCTGGATCTGCACGCCGTCGACGAACTCCATCGCCACGTACGGCGTGCCGTCGGCTTCCTCGCCGCCGTCGACGAGCTGGGCGATGTTGGGGTGGCGAAGCGTTGCCAGCAAACGGCGCTCGGTACGCAGTCGCTCGCGCGCCGAACTCGAATCCGAGGCGGCGTTGAGCCGCTTGACCGCCAGCAGTTGCTCGAAGTCTCCGCCGAGTCTACGGCACAGGTAGACCACGCCCATGCCGCCTTGGCCCAGTCGACGGAGAACCTTGAACGGACCGATGGTCTCCGGCAGAGCCTGTTCGATCTCGGGTGCGTCGTCGAACAGCCGGATCAGGGGGTCTGCGTTTCCCGCGTCGGCGGTCAGCATGGCTTCCAGCCGCGCGCCAAGATCGGGCGATTCGGCCTTCAGTGACGCCACGGCGGCAGCGCGACCGTCCGCGTCAAGTTCGAGCGCTTCATTGAAGCGCCGCTCGAGCTTGATGAAGTCGACGGCCTTCATTGCAGCTCGGCGGCCAGCCAGGCCCGGGCCGTGCGCAGGTCGCGCTTGACGGTTGCGACGGATACGCCGACGAGTTCGGCAACTTCCTCGTCGGTGAGGCCGCCGAAATAGCTCAGTACCACTGCCTTGCCCTTGCGGGGATCGGCCTGCTCCAGTCCACGGATTGCCTGATCGATATCCAGCACATCCGCTACCGGTGGTGCGCCGTCGCCGATCCTGCTGTTGAGGGTGACGGCGGGCCGGCCGCTGCCGCGCTTGGCCCGGTTTCGGGCTCGAGCCTGGTCGACCAGCACCTGGCGCATCGCGTTGGCGGCAACGGCATAAAAATGCTCGCGGTCGCGCGGGGCCAGCTCGAGATTGGCCAGCTTCAGGTAGGTCTCCTGGACCAGTTCGGTAGGGTCGCAGTGTGCTCCGGATTCCCTGGCGAGCCGCGCTCGGGCCAGCCGCCGCAGATGGTCGTGCACCCGGCTCCAGACCGCGTTGCGAGCCGCATCGTCTCCGGCCGCGGAGCGCCGCAGAAGCTCGGTCAGGGGCGGATCGGTATTACCGGTCATGGGCACGACGAAGGTACAGTCTGATTCGATTATGCCCCAGACGACGCATAGAACTTTAAGGAATCTTACTGCGATGATTCGATGATCACGAACCGACAAAAGGACTTGCGTGCCCGCCTGCCGGTGCCAGGGCTGATTTCGAATTCCGGTCTTGCGCCCGTTAAACCGGCCAAGCCGCAGGCGCCGGTCCTGCGCCGAACCGCCACGTACCGGGCCGTCGTCTTCGCGCTCGGCCTGGGTGCCGGGGTCGTCCAGGCAACCGACCCGATCGATCTTGGTGCGCTGGGCGCTGGCGGCTTCCGGATCGACGGCATTGACGCCGATGATTTCTCGGGAATCAGCGTCTCCGGCGCCGGCGACGTCAACGGCGACGGCGTCGACGATGTGATCGTCGGTGCCCCT